>NZ_JBZYWH010000039.1:0-28699 GCF_058932745.1 Hymenobacter sp. FMD4 | reverse complement strand
GTCTGCTACTCCGGCCGCTGCATGATTTCCGTCTGCTTCCGGATGCTTTCGATGTGAATGAGCTTGTATAGCTCGGCTACAAACTTGTCGTTGACGCGCAGGCGGGCAGCCCACTCGGGACGGCTGGTAAAGATTTCGTTCCAACGGTCCAGTTGCAGGATTTTCACGTTGTTCTGCTTCTTGTACTCAGCCAACTCCTCCACCAGCGCCATGCGCCGCGCCAGGGCCTCAATGATGTCCTGATCGGCTACGTCCATCTTGTGGCGCAACTCCTCAGCTTTATTGAGGTAGTCTTCATTGTCGGTGGAGCGGTAGCGGTGCTTCAGTTCCCGCATCATTTCGCCGAGGCGGAAGGGCGTCACCTGCTGCTCGGCGTCGCTCCAGGCGTTTTCGGGGTCGGGGTGCGTTTCCAGCATCAGCCCATCGTAATCCAGGTCGAGGGCCTTCTGAGCCACCGGCATGAGCAAGTCCCGACGGCCGCTGATGTGACTGGGGTCACAGATGAGCGGTAATTCCGGAAAGCGTGTTTTTAGTTCGATGGGAATGCCCCAGGTGGGGGCGTTGCGGTAGCGCGAAGGCGCGCCGGTGCTGAAGCCTCGGTGAATGGCCGCCAGGTCGCGCACGCCGGCCCGATCAAGGCGCTCCAGCGCCCCGGCCCATAAGGCCAAATCGGGGTTGACGGGGTTTTTCACCATCACCGGCACGCCAGTTCCTCCTAGCGCTTCGGCCAGTTCCTGCACTGCAAAGGGATTCACCGTGGTACGGGCCCCAATCCAGACTACATCTACTCCGTGCGCGAGGCATTCCTCCACGTGGCGTGGTGTAGCCACTTCTACGGTCACGGCCAAGCCCGTTTCGGCCTTTACGCGCTGCAGCCATTTCAGCCCCATCGCCCCAATGCCTTCAAAAGACCCCGGTCGGGTGCGTGGCTTCCAGATGCCCGCACGAAACAGGTCCACGCCCAGCCCTCGCAGACCCTGGGCGGTAGCCATTACTTGTTCTTCCGTTTCGGCTGAGCACGGCCCGGCTAGTAGCAGCGGCTGCCCCTTCTGGGCCAGCATGCGAGTAAAATAGGTATCAAGTTCCATGGGAAAGGGCAGCCCAGCCTCCGATTTTTCGGAACCGTAGCCACCGCCAAGTGGTTTTAAGCAGGCCACTAGGCCCGCCGGCTTATCAATAACCGCGAGGCCCGAAACGAGGTTTCGTGGCTATCTTCGCTGCTCCAAAGCTACCCCCTGCATGCCCGAGCCCCAAACCCACCCAGCCGTTTCCTTTGATAATACCGCTGTAGCCTTTGCTTCGAAGTCCGATGGTGAACTAAAGCAGATGTACGCCCTTTTTGCCGCCATGAACAACAAAGGTCTGGTAGACCTGGGCGGCGGCATGATGAAGCGCGCCCTGAGCTGGGGGCTGCCGGGCTCCAAGACCATTATCAAGCACACCATCTTCAAGCAGTTCTGCGGTGGCGAAACCATCCAGGAGTGCAAGCCGGTGATTGCCGAACTAGGTAAGTTCAACATCGGCACCATCCTCGACTACTCCGTGGAGGGTGAAGGCAATGACCAGAGCTTCGACGCCACGCGCGACGAGCTACTGAAGACCATTGACCTGGCAGCTGGTCACCCGCACATTCCATTCTCGGTTTTTAAAGTAACCGGCGTGGCCGATAGTGGCCTCTTGGAGAAAATTCAAGCCAAGCAGCCGCTCACTACTGCTGAGCAGCAAGCCTACGACCGCGCCATGCAGCGCATTGACGCGCTGTGCCGCCGGGCCAACGAGAAGAATGTGCGCATCTTCATCGATGCTGAAGAAAGCTGGTTCCAGGACACCATTGATGATATTGCCCGCGAGATGATGCGCCGTTATAACCAGGAGCGCGCCATCGTGTGGAATACCTACCAGCTGTACCGCCACGACCGCCTTGATGCGCTGAAGGATGACCACGACCACGCCGGGCAGGAAGGCTACTACCTCGGCGCCAAGCTGGTGCGGGGTGCTTACATGGAAAAAGAAGGCCGCACGGCGCAGCAGCGCGGCTACCAAAACCCTATTAACCCCAGTAAGCAGGCCACGGACGACCTGTACGATGCAGCTTTACGCTTCTCCGTCGAGCATATCGAGCGCATGGCCATCTGCGCCGGCACCCACAACGAAGCTTCCTCGCGCCTACTAGCTGAGCTGCTCGCCGATGCGGGCTTGGCGCCGGGCGACGAGCGGATCTGGTTTGCGCAACTGTACGGCATGAGTGACAACCTTAGCTATAACCTGGCCCATGCCGGCTACAATACTGCCAAGTACGTGCCCTATGGTCCGGTGGAAGCTGTAATGCCTTATCTGCTGCGCCGCGCCGACGAAAATACGGCTATTTCGGGCCAAAGCAGCCGCGAATTCATGCTTATAAAGCGAGAAATGGGGCGCCGCCGAAATAAAGCGCGCTAGTTCTCAACGGCATAGTAATTGCCAAGCGCCCGTTGCGTTGGAAATGTCCAATGCAATGGGCTTTTTTTGGTATTTTACCCCCTCCCTCTCCGAACTTCACTTACCCCATGATTACACGCGTACGCCGCTTTCTCATCCAATATTCCCGGCACCAGACTGGCACTGCTAGTTATCTGACGGTGGTGCAGGAAGCGGAACTTGGTTTGAACCTCGACATTTCCCACGAGAAGTCCCGCCTCAACGAGATTCTGGCCGAAATTTCAGAAACCGAATACACTGCCGGTCGGCCAATTCTCAGCTGTATGGTAAAAGTAGAAGGCTCCAAAGGCCAAGGCGACAACTTCTTCAAGCTCTGCGAACGGCTTGGCCTGGGCCCGTGGCGTGAACTAAAGCAGAACCCGGAGTTCCTCAGTACCCTGCGGGCGGAATGCCGTGAGTTTTGGGCCAACGAGGAGAACTACGCCAAGTTCAGTTAAGCCAGCGTTATTGTTTGTACCAGACTGAGGTTGTTTTGCACTTCAAGTGTAACCTCAAGTGGAAAGGTAGCGTTAAGTAGGACATCATGTTCCTGACCCCCTCCTGGGAGTTGGGACATTGGTGAAGCTACTTCCCTTTTCTTTCACCTTCCACAACCTCACCTCATGAACACCGACAATAATTCGAATCTGGGCAACACGCCTGGCACTGGCTCATCCATGAATCCTGCCAACACCGGTACCGGCGCTGGCTCTGGCTACGGCAGCACTGGCCACACGGGCAGCGGCTCGATGGGCGGTTCGGGTCTGAACACGGGCAGCTCGCACTCTTCGGCTTCCAATGTAGGCTCGGGCACGGATCAGAGCACCGGTGCCAACTACAACTCCGGCTCGGGAATGGGCAACAGCAACATGGGCTCCACCTCGTCTTATGGCACTAGCCAAGACAGCTCGGGTGGTTCGGGCCGCATCCTGACTACGACTTTCCGCGACCGTGAATCGGCTGAGCGTGCTTACAGTTCGCTGTCGTCGCGCGGTTATTCTAAAGATGACGTAAACCTGATGATGTCGGACGAAACGCGTAAGCGTCACTTCGGCAGCGACACGCCCGATACCGAACTGGGCAATAAAGCCATGGAAGGCGCGGGCGTGGGCTCGGCTATCGGTGGCACGGCTGGTGCCGTAATTGGTGCCATTGCCGCAATTGGTACTTCGGTAGCACTACCAGGCTTGGGCCTGGTAATAGCTGGTCCGCTTGCCGCTGCGCTGGCTGGCGCTGGTGCCGGTGGTCTCACGGGTGGCCTGGTAGGCGCTCTGGTGGGCTCGGGCATTCCAGAAGAGCGTGCTCATGAGTACGAAAGCGACATCAAGAACGGCGGCATTGTGATGGGTGTACACCCCCGCAACGACGATGACGCTCGTCACTTCCAAGACGAATTCCGTCGTCACAACGGCGACCGTATCTACTACTAAGCCATCTTTTCTTTTTGGCTTCTCAGACCTCCCCGCAACCGGGGAGGTCTTTTTTGTTTCTATAGGCTAAGACGGGCTACTGGGCACTATTGCCCTACCGGTCTCGTTAGCCTTCCAGAAAGGGCCCGATTTTGGCGTTACCATTCGGAGCGGCTTTACGTACATTTAGGACCTACTTTTTTCCGCGCTTTTGCCTATGTCTTTCCTTCGCCTGAAAATAGGCTTGTACGCTGCCGTGGTTACGGCCGTATTCGTACTGGCTTCCTATAAATTTTACCGCGGCCACGACTCTAAGGTGCCGCAGAAAGAAGAAGTCCTCATCAAGGCCATGCTGCAAGGGCTGAGCGCTGCTCATTACCAGCAGCAGCAGATCGATGATAACTTTTCCAAGCGTGTCTTCGACCTGTACCTGAAGCGCATCGACTATTCGAAGAAGTTCTTACTGCAGTCGGACGTAGCCCAATTGCGCAAGTACCAGAACGACATCGATGATCAAGTGAAGCGTGGCTCTAAAGAGTTTCTGACCTTGGCCAATCAACTGATGGAACAGCGCACCAAGGAAGTGCAAGGGCTGTACCGGGAGCTGTTGAGCCAACCTATTGACTTCACGGTGGACGAGACTTTTCAGGCTGATTTCGACAAGGCTCAATACGCCGCCGATAAGAACGCGCAGCGCGACGAGTGGCGCCGCTACATGAAGTACCATGTACTCACGCGCCTAGTTGAGATTCAGGAAGAGCAAGCCAAGCGCGACCCGAAGAAAGCTACCGCTCCGGCCCTTTCGGCTACGGAAATGGAGGCGGAAGCCCGTAAGCGCGTGCTCAAGTACTTTGATGAGCAATTCAACGACTTGCTCCAAAACGACGAAAACGACCGTTTGGCTCTTTGGGCCAACACTATTGCTAATACTTACGACCCGCACACGGAGTACTTTGCTCCAAAAGACAAGGAGTCGTTTGACATTGCCATGACGGGCCGCTTTGAAGGCATTGGGGCGACGCTGCAGGAGAAAGATGGCCAGATCAAAGTGGCTGATATCATTCCGGGCTCGGCTTCTTACCGGCAGGGCCAGCTCAAAGCCGGCGACATCATTCAGCGTGTAGCGCAAGGCCCTGCCGAACCCGTAACGGTGGAAGGCATGCGCTTAGACAAAGCCATTAGCTACATCCGTGGCGGCAAGGGCACAGAGGTTCGGCTGACGGTGAAGAAGCCCGACGGCAGCACCCAGATCATTCCCATCGTGCGCGATGTAGTGGTGGTGAAAGAAACCTATGCGCAGTCGGCTATCGTGAACGAGGGCGGCAAGAAGATAGGTTATATCCGCCTACCCGCTTTCTACGCCGACTTCAACGACAACGGTGGCCGCAGCTCCGCTGAGGACGTGAAGAAGGAGTTGGAAAAGCTGAAGCAAGAGAAAGTGGACGGCGTGGTGCTCGACCTGCGCAACAACGGCGGTGGTTCGCTTACCGATGCCGTGGAAATGGCCGGTTTGTTTATCGACAGTGGCCCCGTAGTGCAGGTACGTTCAGGCCAGGGCGCTGCTCAGGTTCTCAATGACCGTGACCCACGCGTACAGTACAGTGGTCCGCTGGTGGTGATGGTAAACAAGTACAGCGCCTCGGCCTCCGAGATTCTGGCAGCTGCTGTGCAGGACTACAAGCGCGGAGTGGTGCTAGGTAACACGACTTACGGCAAGGGCACTGTACAGCGCATCTTTAATCTTGATGACGCCCTGCCAGCTGAGTTCAACACCATCAAACCTTTTGGTTCGCTGAAACTCACGACCCAGAAGTTCTACCGCATCAACGGCGGCTCTACTCAATTTAAAGGTGTGGTGCCGGACATCGTTCTCCCTGATGCCTATAGCTACCTCGACCAGGGTGAAAAGGACACCGACTACCCGCTGAAGTGGGATGAAATCAGCCCGGCCCGTTACCGCACTTGGCAGCAGGCTCCGGCCATCGATAAGCTCAAGGCCGCTAGCAACGCCCGTGTGGCTTCCAACTCCAGCTTCAAGCTGGTGCAAGAAATAGTAGAGCGCATGCGCAAGCGCAAAGACGACACCAACGTATCGTTAAAGCTCGCTACGTACCGCGCTGAGCAGGACCAAGCCAAGGCTGAGTCTAAGCGCTACGAAGAGTTGCAAAAGGCTGCTCCGGCCCTAAGCATTGCTCCGTTGTCCACCGACCTGCGCGCCGTGCAATCCGATACCGTAGAAGTGAACCGTGCCCGTCGCATGTCTAAAAATCTGATGAAGGACATTAACCTGCGTGAGGCAGTAGCTATTACGAAGGATCAGATTGAGTCACCGCAGGTAACGCGTCGCTAATGCGCTTGTCCTGAATTAGTTCTCAATTTGCTAAAAGCCCCTGCTCCACCCGGTGCAGGGGCTTTTTGTTTAGGGACTTTGGGATAGGCTATAGCTGTCAATACCGGCTGCTTAGCACATACAATTAAGGGCCTATTTTATCAACTAAATAAAACTTCTACTACATACATAACTACCTGATAATCAATAATAAAATTTATACATTATACCGCTAAATTCTTTAGCATTATGGCACTCTATCGGTATCCTTATCGTTGTGCATATATGAAGACGATGAACGAACAACTGAACGATAACATCCTGCACCTGCCGGTAGCCGATGAAGCCCAGCCCCAGCACGATGAGGCATGGCGTAAGTCCATTCCGGCTCAGGTGTTCTTGAACTACTTCTTTGCTCTGAGCTACCACATCCGCGAAGCAGACGATGCTATTGGCGGCTTGCAGCACTTGCCCTTTTTCCGGGCGCATCAGGCCGAGCTAACCGACACTGACCGCGCTGCTGTAGAGCGTTACCTGCATAGCTGCTGGAGCACTGAGTACGCCTTGCGTGCTACGGCCGACCTTGGGGATGATGAGTACTTGCGCAATGCCTTGCACTGGACCTTCCCGCAGGCTTACCACGCCGTAATGGCCGGTTTGCAGGCCTTTTTGCACACTGCCGGCGTACGTACCAACAATCCTTCGTTGGTTCGCCGCGAGGTAGGTCGCTTGGTGGTGCGCAATGCCTATCCACGTCCGGTGTCGTTCTACGCCGCTGGCTCGTATGGCGACTTTAGCATCCACCGCTTGCCACTGGCTGGGTACAAAGCCGGCTTGCAGATTGCTAGCAAGGCTATTGACGCTCAGGCTCAGATTGGTCAGTTCCTGCGCACCACCCGCAAGCAAAAAGCAGTGGCGGTGCGCCAGCAAGTACAGAGCAACCCCACCACGGCCATCCGCAGCCAGAAGACGGGGCAGCCGCTGGATAAATGGAGCGCGCAGCACTGGCAACAGATTACTTGGCGCTTAGGGTACACGACTATTTTTGACTTGCTGGGCCGTTTGCGCATTTCGCAGACCAGCCGTGAGATTGAGCGTTTCGTGGAAGCTGAAATTGACTTCCGCCTGTTTCACCAGTCGCTGCTCGATATCGTGAGCTACCTCAACGGTATCCACGAAACTTATGTAGCTAAAGCCCTGGGCTTGGAGCGCTACCGCGAGTTGGTGGCCAATCTGCCGAAGCACCTACAGCACAGCTTCGTGGAGGACCGCTTACGCACCCGCGTGGAGCCTTCGCTCACGGAAACTACGCCGCAGATGGGCATGGCTGCATAATCCGCACTGATTTTGTGACACTACTGCATATACACGTAAGCGCTGGTCCACTGGGCCAGCGCTTTTTGCTTGTTGTATGCTCAAGCGGCAAACCCAAGCAAGGCTTAGCCCTCTATAAGTCCCACAGGTATAACTAGTCAACCCTCTATTCAATCCTGTACAAAATCTGAGCAATCCGAAAAATCAGTTTCAATCCGTGGTCTATCTTTGCAGCTTGACTTTTTCGGCCGCGGCCGATTGATATACCCCTACCCTATGCACCACCTCAGCGAACAGGAGCTGATTCGTCGTCAGAAGCTGGACGAACTACAGCAGCTCGGCATTGAGCCGTACCCATCCGAGCTGTTCGATGTGAATTTCTATGCCCAGGAAATTCACGACAACTACCACCCCGAGCTTAACAACTTCCAGGAAGTGAGCCTGGCGGGCCGCCTGATGTCGGTGCGGGTGAAAGGCAAGGCCTCTTTTGCGGAACTGCAGGATGCCTCGGGTCGGATTCAGTTGTACATCAACCGCGACGAAATCTGCCCGGGAGAGGATAAAGAGCTTTACAACACCGTATTCAAGAAGTTGCTCGACCTGGGCGACTTCATCGGGGTGAAGGGCCGCGTGTTCAAGACGATGGTAGGCGAAACTTCGGTGCACGTCACTGAAATTAAGCTGCTCTCGAAAGCGCTGCGCCCGCTGCCGGTGGTAAAAGAGCGCATTGATGAGGCCACTGGTGAAAAAGTAACTTACGACGCCTTCACCGACCCCGAGCAGCGCTACCGCATGCGCTACGTGGACCTAGTGGTGAACCCACACGTACGTGAGGCCTTCATCAAGCGTACGCAGCTGGTGCAGGCCATGCGTAACTACCTCAACGACAAAGGCTACCTGGAAGTAGAAACGCCGATTCTGCAGCCGCTATACGGCGGCGCGGCGGCGCGGCCCTTCAAGACGCACCACAACACGCTGGACATGACGCTGTATCTGCGCATTGCCAACGAGCTGTACCTAAAGCGCCTGATCGTGGGGGGCTTCGACGGGGTGTATGAATTCTCGAAGGACTTCCGTAACGAGGGCATGAGCCGGTTCCACAACCCGGAGTTCACCCAGATGGAGCTGTACGTGGCCTACAAGGACTACTACTGGATGATGGATCTGGTAGAGGAAATGGTGGAGCGCGTAGCCATGCAGCTGCACGGCCAGACAGAAGTGAAGGTGGGCGAAAACATAATCAACTTCCAGCGCCCCTGGAAGCGCTTCACCATGGCCGAGGCCATCGAGCACTACACGGGCTTCAACATCGACGGCAAGAGCGAAGAAGAACTGCGCGCTGCCGCCAAAGACCTGAAGGTTGGCCTTGACCCGAGCATGGGCAAGGCCAAGATCATCGACGAAATTTTTGGGGAGCACGTGGAGCCGAAGCTCATCCAGCCGACGTTCATCACCGATTACCCGGTGGAAATGTCGCCGCTGGCCAAAAAGCACCGTTCGAAGCCGGGCCTCGTGGAACGTTTCGAAGCCATCTGCAACGGCAAGGAAATCTGCAACGCCTTCTCGGAACTAAACGACCCCATCGACCAGCGCAAGCGTTTCGAAGACCAGTTGGAGCTAGGTAAGCGCGGCGACACCGAGGCTATGGTGCTTGACGAAGACTTCCTGCGTGCCCTGGAGTTCGGCATGCCACCCACTGCCGGTCTGGGCATCGGCATCGACCGCCTGTCGATGATTATGACTAATTCCAATTCCATCCAGGACGTACTGTTCTTCCCGCAGATGAAGCCCGAGCAGTCGGAGAAGAAAACCGAGAAATCAGAAAAGCCGGTGGAGTAAAGAGTTGAAAGGCTAAATGGATAGGTCAAAACGGCTTTACCATTGAGCCTTTCTACAACTAGCCATTTGATAAAAACGTCGAAAGCCCCTCGCACCTATCACGTGCGGGGGGCTTTCTTTTTTAATCAGTCAACCATTCCAGCAGGTACCGATCGAAGAAGCTTGCGATGGACTCGTATGATTTTACAACCAGGTTGTTTAACCAGATCCTGGTAGAAGCTCTACGCGTCGGCAATTTTACTTCGGTGGTCTATCCTAGCCTTCTTTCTAACTGATTATGATTACTTAAACGCCACTGTTGCCCGAAGGTTACGCAGCAGACTAAAAAATTCAAAGTCAGCAGCTTGCTTAATACACTTGGCTACTTAAAATCAGAAGGCCTCGCACCTAATAATTGGTGCGAGGCCTTCCTTCTAGAATTAACTTAGCGAGTCACCTGCTTAGCGTAACCTAAAGAAGCTTGCGATGGAGAAGTAAGATTTTGCTGCTAAGCTGTTTAACCAATCTTGGCAGAAGCCTTACTCTCGGCAATTTTGCTTCAGGACTAATCAGTTACTTCTTCAAGTCAATTTCTACCTTATTTAACGGCCGTGTTACCCATAGGTTACGTAAGCCGTCGATTTTTTAGAGGGAGCCACCCAAACTGGTGTCGCCCGACTTGGTAGCGTTAGTAGCTGTACCACCGCCGGTGGCACTGGTACCGCCGCTGCCGCCTGCGGTGGAAGCCGAGCCGCTCATGCCGCTGCTGGAGCTACCGCCACCATTGCCGCCACCGCCTGAGGAACTACCGCCGCTTTTGCCGGAGCCACCAGTCGATGAGCCACCGGCACCCGAACCGCCGCCCGTAGAAGTACCGCCACCGGAGGTGCCGCTACCACCACCAGTACCGCTGCCCGGAGTAGAGCTGCCACCAGCCGAAGAATCACCGGAGCCACTTCCGCCACCAGAAGAGCTGCCGCTACCGCCGCTCTTGCTGCCACCTTGCCCGCCGCCCATACCGGCCAGCGCGTCCTCAGCGCCGCTGCGGTCGGCATTGCCACCGCCCTGGCCGCCTCCGCCACCCTTCAGGGCGTCGAGGCGAGACATGCCATCCTGGAGCAGTTTGTTCAGGTCGTCACCGAATTTGCCGAGCGACTTGCCCAGGCTTTCGCGCGTGGCGGTACCGGTTTCGGGGGCCATGAGCAGACCAGCCACAATGCCAGCGCTGGCGCCGGCCAACAACGCGAGGAGTACTTTACCGCTGTTGTCTTTCATAAATAGCAGGGTGTTAAGGTTAGGAGGTACAATGTGCATGGCCAGACGAGGCCGGTAGGTTCCTAACGGGATTATCCGCTGAAGGTTATACTAAAAAACGCCCCGCACCGAAGCGGTACGAGGCGTTCTTGGGGGTGTTGATGAGTCAGATCTTACAGCTCGTTCAGGAGCTTCACGATGTCGCGCTTGCTCTTGCCCAGTTTGTCTTGGAGACGGCCCACCAGATCATCGGCTGCGCCTTCGGTGTATACCAGGTCGTCGTCGGTTAGCTGCGCGTATTGCTGCTTCAGCTTGCCTTTCGAGACGTTCCAGTCGCCTTTCAGGTTCAGGCTAGAGCCGGCGCCGGTTACGCCGAGGTCTTCCAGCTTCTCCACGAGGGTCTTGAACGTGCCGTCGAGTTGGGTGCCGAATTTATTGAGTTGGTCGCCCAACTGGTCGCCGTATTTGCCAGCGTAGTTTTTCAGATTGCCACGGGTAGCGCTGCCTTTGTCAGGAGCCATCAGCAGGCCGGCCACGATGCCAGCGCTGGCGCCGGCCAGTACGGCCAGCAAAATTTTGCCCGAGTTGTTGTCTTCGTTGTAAGACATGATAAGGAGGGTGTGGGGTTGGAAAGAAAGATTCAGGTAAGGAAAAACGGCCGGTTGAGAAGCTCAACGGCTGGTTTGGTAGCCTATACGAAAGGCTTATGGATGAGTTATACGTGAAAACGCAAGAAAGATATACATCGCACAATATTAGCAACAATGAATGTTACAGCAACTCATTTGCTCTACTAGATAAGTTCGCTGCTGTCTGGCTGACAAACTTTGACTCCACTTTCCAAGTATTTTCGGGCCTCAGACTTCATCCTATATTCATGCTTTCACGCCAGCTTTTGCTGATGGCCAGCCTTGCTGCCGCTCTATTTGGGGCCTGCCAGCGCTCCGCCGCCCCGGTCGCCACTTCCAACTGCATCGACCAGAGCAAGATTCGCAAGGATGCGATGTGCACCATGCAGTACGACCCGGTATGCGGCTGCGACCAGAAAACGTATTCGAATAGCTGTGTGGCTACCAACGCCGGCGTCACCTCCTTTACGAAGGGCGAATGCCCGGACCCCAAAAACTAATTCCGCTTTATGTTTGACAAACGCTACGTCCTGAATCCCGCCCCCTTTGTGGTGCCCACCACCGATGGGAAATTGATCGAAGAGCATGTAGGTCACGCCAGCACCGGCACCGGGCAGTACAGCCTGGCGCACATGGTGGCTCCGCCGCAGTGGAGCGAGCCGCACCAGACGCCTGCATTTGACGAAATCACTATAGTGGTGCGCGGCCGCAAACGCTTTGAAATTGACGGGGAGACAGTAGAACTAGGGGCCGGTCAGACGCTGCTGATCAAGGCTGGTGCCCGGGTGCGCTATTCAAACCCGTTCGACGAAGAAGTAGAGTATTGGTCGATCTGTATTCCGGCTTTCAGCCCCGATACAGTAAACCGGGAGGACGAATAGCATAGCACCTGCTGCGCACTCACCTCCGTTTAGCTGCCGGCTGTCGTTCCTGCTTGTAGCATCACTTCCAACGGACTTCAGCGCTCAAGTAGCTAAACACGCCAGCAGCGTTGATGCTATGCTGACCTGCTGCCCCAACATTATCTTAACGATGGGCATAGCTCGGCAACTGCCAAGGCTTTTATGGAGCTGAAGAAGCTGTGATGGAAGATAAGACGCTGGGGCTGCAGAATCGAGCGAACAGTACTAGCTGGCCACGGTCAGACGTAGGGTAAGCATACCTAGCAGGTCATAGCTCTTTGATATAAGCCCGGAAGCCGCATATGTAACTGCGGCTTCTGGGCTTATTCGCAAAACGGCAGACCGGATAATTAAGGAATTGCAACCAAAATCAATCGCCTTTACTCCTATCAATGCACCCATTAATCCCACCGTTTATGAAGCACCTATTTTCCACTCTGGTCCTTGGTTGCTTGCTCTTTTCCTGCAAGAAATCTACGCCCGGCCCTGATGCCTGCATCGACCCGAAACTAGCCAGACGCACCACCATTGTTACCGACGAGCTAAACCCCGTGTGCGGCTGCGACGGCAAAACCTACGATAATCCCAGCTACGCGAAGCGAGCCGGCGTGCGCTCCTACTCGCCAGGTGAATGCCCACTGGGTAATTAAATCGCGGCCGTTTAGCTTCCGAGGGTTGTAGCTACATTTAGTGCGCTACAACCCTTTTGTTTTGCCCATGGACCAGCGCATCATTAACCTATTCGACGAGTACACGCACAAGCCGCTTACCCGCAAGGAATTTATGGAGCGCCTTGTGCAGCTTACTGGTGGTGCGGCCCTGGCGGCGGCAGCCCTTGCAGCGTTGAATCCGGGTTACGCCGAGGCAGCTACGATCAGCGAGGATGACAAGAACCTGGAAACCGAAGAAGTAACCTGGGCTGGCGAGGGCACTACCATGAAGGGCTATTTGGTGCATCCCAAGGGCAGGAAGAAACGCGGGGCGGTGGTCGTCATTCACGAAAACCGCGGCCTGACGCCACACATCAAAGATGTGACGCGCCGTGTGGCCAAGGCCGGCTACCTCGCCCTTGGGGTGGATGCCCTCTCCCCTTTCGGCGGTACGCCTGCCGACGAGGAAAAAGGCCGCGAGCTGATTGGTAAGCTGGATGCGCCACAGAACCTTACCAACTACCTCCGTGCGCTGGACTATCTGCGCGGCCGCAAAGACTCCAACGGCCGCACTGGTTGCGTGGGCTTCTGCTGGGGTGGCGCCATGGCCAATCAGCTCGCCGTGCACGACCCGAAGCTAAACGCCGCCGTGGCTTATTATGGTCGTCAACCCGATGCCGCGGCAGCTGCCAGCATTAAGGCTCACCTGATGCTACACTACGCTGGCCTGGATGAACGCGTAAACGCAGGTATGGCTACCTGGGAAGCGGCCTTGAAAGCCGCAGGCGTGAAGTACGAGCAATACGTATACGAAGGTGCCCAGCACGCTTTCAACAACGATTCATCGCCCGCACGCTACAACGAAGCGACGGCCAAGCTAGCTTGGGAACGGACGCTGCGGCTATTCAAGGATCAGTTGGGCTAGTGCCTAACTGCTTTCATCCGTCGCCACAGCCGCCACGCCGATTTGAACGGACGCGGGCAAGCTCACAATAAACTCCGTGTACTGCCCCGCTTCGGATTCGACGCGTAAGGAACCTTGGTGGGTGCGGGTAATCAGGTCATAGCATACCGACAAACCAAGGCCGATGCCCTCTTCAGGGGGCTTCGTGGTGTAAAACCGTTCGAAGACGTGGCCCAGGGCTTCTTTCGGGATGCCCAGGCCATTGTCGCGTACCCGGATTTCAACACCGTCGGCAGTAGTCTGGGTGGACACCGTCACTTGCGGCACGTAGTCGTCTTCGTATTCCCGGTTACGCTCCTGCACGGCGTAAAAGGCGTTGGCAAACAAGCTGATCAGAGCACGTCCCAAATCATGGCGCACCACATTGATGGGCCGCACGTTGGGGTCCAACTCGGTAAACAGGGCTGCGTGGAAGGATTTGTTTTTAGCCCGCAAGTCATGGTAAGTCAGGCGCATATAGTCGTTAGCCAGCGAATTGATATCCGTCAGCTGCCGGGTACCGGGGTTACCGCTGGAGTAGTCGAGCATGCCTAGGATGATGTTGTTGGCCCGTTGGCTCTGGCGCACGATTTTACGCTGGTGCTGACAGAGGCTATGAATCATGTCGTCCACCGCCAGTTGATCGTCCATCCCGAACGCGCCCTTGCTTACTTCGGCACGAAGCTCCTGACATAGGCCTTCGCTTACGCCCGCCAGGTTGCTGATCATTTGAGCGGGTAACTGGATTTCGCGGGCTACGCCGCCCATTAGCTGCCCAAGCGACGCCATTTTCTCGCGCATCACCAGTTGGTCTTGGGTGGTACGTAGTTCCTGCAGCATGTTAGCCAGCCGGTCGCGCTGCACTTGTAGCTCGTCCTTCTGCAAGGTCACCTGCGCGTTCAGCTTCTGCAGCAGATTATTGGCGCGGCGCTGCTGCCAGTTGTACCGCCATAGCAGCAGGGCCAGCACTATCAGCACGATCATTCCGGTTTGCAGAGCATAGGTCCGCAGCCGGGCCTGGTACCCAACGCGTTCTTCTTCCAGCTCCCGCAGGCGTTGCTGCTCCGCAAACCCGATAGCGTCCAGCTGCTTGATACGTTGGGGGTTAAACAAGCTGTCCTCGGCCGCCACCATGATGCGCATGTACTTCAAAGTACTATCGGCCTGATGCTGCTGCTCGTATATCCCGGTGAGTAAGTGACTATTGCGCACCACCCCAATGACAAAAGGCAGGGTCTGGCTTACGACCAAGGCTTTGCGGGCATAGTGGACGCTGGAGTCGGGTTGCTGGCGGGCGCGAAACAGCTCGGCCATGTACTGATAGGCCCGGCTGACACTGCGCCGGTCGTTTTCCGGGTAGGCCGCTTGCGCACTGCGTCGGTAGAAGTCAAGCGCTTGTTCATAGCGGCCTTCGGTGGCTTCCAGCAGGCCCAACTCGCGCAGCACATACGGGGCTGGGTTGCCCCAGCAGCTGCCGCTTACAGTGCCCGAAGCGCGGGTAAGAGCGTAGGCTCGTTGCAGGTAATAAGCCCCCAAATCCAGCTGCCCACTGCCCACGTAGGTGGCCCCGATATTGGTAAGCACGCTGATCAGCTGCGAGTCGTCGCCGACGCGGTAACGCTCATAGATACCTTTGGAACGGAAGTAGTACGACAATGCCGGGCCAAAATCGTCGAGGGCTTGGTAAAGCAGGCCAGTCTGATTCAGGGTGCGCGCCATGCCCTCCTGATCATTGGCAGCCTTGTTGAGTTGCAGGGCGGCCAGGTTGGTGCGCAAGGCTTGGGGCAAGTCGCCACGCTCACCCATCAGAATGCCCAGGCGCGACAGGCATCGGCCTTCTCCTTTCTGATAACCGATTCGCTGCGCTAGTAACAAGCCCTGCCGGGCATAGTAATGCACCGAATCGAAATGCGAATAGCGGTACGATGCGCTCAGGTCGGCTAAGATCAAGACCCTACTGCTGTCAGATGCTGCCCGGGCCAATGTCCGCTTCAGGACGTCTGTTTGCGGACTTTGTGCTCCGGCAGGCCGCCATCCGACAAGGCATAACAGCAGCAATAAAGAACTCCCGAAGCACCTCATAGCTACAAATCAAAAAGACATTAAGAAATTCTAATACTTACTAAAGTACACAAATAACTTTGCCAATTATATTTTCCGAGCCTTAGTAGGCAAACGACTGGCCCCTGAGGCGCAACGCCCCGCCGGAACAGCTTCCGGCGGGGCGTTGCGTGCAATTTTCGAAGTGGGCTCCGCTACGACTTCGGCTGGGCCTGCGGCAGGGGCTTACGCGGCAGCTTTTGGTCGCGCATGGCGGCGTTGTACACAAACGAGGCCACGATAACGGACGCCTGCTTCAGGTCGTCGGCCTGCAGGCGTTCGTAGGTATCCTGATTGGTGTGGTGGGTACGGGTATTGTAGTCGAGGCCGTCCTGAATGAACTGGAAACCGGGCAGGCCCACGGCGTCGAAAGCGAGGTGGTCGGTGCCGCCGGTGTTGCGGGGCGTGACGGTGGTAGCGCCCATATCAGCAAAGGGCTTCAGCCACTCCGTAAAAATGGGCTGCACCTGCTCGTTGCCTTGGGCGTAGACGCCGCGGATTTTGCCGGAGCCGTTGTCGAGGTTGAAGTAAGCCGACAGCTTTTCGTGCTCGGGCAGCAGTTTCATGGTGGCAGGGTCGGCAAAGCGGTTCTTCACGTAGTTGCGGGAGCCGTGCAAGCCTTGCTCCTCGGCGCCCCACAGCGCAATGCGGATGGTGCGACGGGGCTTCACGTCAAGAGCTTTCAGAATACGCACGGCCTCCATCATCACGGCGCAGCCGGCGGCGTTGTCGGTAGCGCCGGTGGCGGCGTGCCAGGAGTCGATGTGCGCGCCGAGCATCACCACTTCGCTTTTCAGCTTCTTATCAGTGCCGGGAATTTCGGCTACCACGTTGTACCCTTTCAGGTCCTGGGTCTGGAAGCGCGTTTTGGTTTCCATCTCCACTTCCACCGGAATACCGGCCTCCACTAGCCGGATCAAGCGCAGCTGGTCTTCGGGCGACATCTCGATTTCGGGCAGCACCGGCTTGGCATCGGCGGCGTAGGGGGCACCGTTGGAGGTAAAAAATGTACCGTGCGAGCCGCCGCGGGTGCTGAGCACGGCCGCGGCCCCTTCCTGCATGAATAGCTCGCCCATCTTGGTGCGCAGGGCCAGGCGGGCGCGGTAGGCGTTGCGGGCCTCGTCGCTGCTGGTGCTGGCGGGGCGGGCTTCGGCGGGGCCCGCCATCTTCTGCAGCTCTTCGTCAGTATGACGCTTGGCGTCGGCGGTGAAGGTGGTTTTTGGCTCCGAGGCCACTTCCGTCAGCACGATTTTGTCGCGCAACTGGCCCTTGTACTTGTCGAGGTCGGCCTCAGTAGTTGCTTTTACCAGCACCACCTGCTTCTTGAGGGCGCCGTTGGTGCCGGGCGTCCAAGCCTTCGGGGCGCCGATCATGGCGTGGTAATAAGGCGCCGTCATGGCTACATACGACTTCTCAATATCCCAACCGCGGCCGAAGTCACCCCAGGGTTCAATCTGGCTATTCTTCAGGCCCCACAAGGCCATTTGCTTCTGCGTCCACTCGTTGGCACGCTTCAGGCCATCGGAGCCGGCGAGACGCGGGCCGCACACATCGGTCAGGTAAAAGGCCGTTTTCATCACCTGCGAGCGGTTCAGACCTTCGTCCTTGATCTTGGCAATCATTGCCTGATCAACTTTTTCGCCTTGCTGGGCCAGCGCAGGGGCGGCAGTGGTAAGGCCGTAGGCCACGGCGAGGTAGAGCAGTTTTTGCATGGTTGGTAGCGGAGTGAGAAGGACGCTGGTAAATAGAGCTGGCAAGAAAGCTGAAATGACGAGCTTTTGGCTGCGCCGTTGCGTCGGGAAGTTCATCCCGGCCCCTGATTTATCTTAGCGGTTTACTTATATTTTATTCGATGAAGTTTCTTCTACGCCTCAAACATTGGCAGCTCTTCCTTCTGACGTGGGCCCCGGCTATTCTCGTAAATTTTCTGGCCTTCGTTGACGTGTGGCTGCTGCTCTACGCTATGCCCGTCACGCTGCTCTTTCTAATAACCGGCACGTTGGGCTGGGTGTGGGCCATTGCCACCAGTCTATCGGCGCAGCTGCCATCTGATGTCCGCCTCAACCAAGGTTTGTTCAAAGTCTTGTTCCTGCTGCCCGTTTTTTATGTGCTCGGCCTAATTGGTCTGCTACTCTGGCAATTAACCAGCCGATTCGAGCCCACCGGCAGCCAAGTGGTTGGCTTGGTAATACCGATAATGGCACTACACCTGCTGTCGATGGCCTGTATCTTCTACGGCCTGCGCTTTGCGGCCAAAACCCTCAAATCGGTGGAGCTGCAGCGCGAAGCCCGACTCAGTGAGTACTTGGCTGAGTTTGTGCTGATCTGGTTTTCTGTTGCAGGCGTATGGGTGCTGCAGCCACGGCTGAATGCGTTGGTGAGCCAAGTCCGCCCCGACTAGGGTAGCCCGGTGCCTAGCCGCCCGCAATGGAGGCGTCAGCAATGCAACCCATCCGGATTTCTTACCTTATATACAGCAAGTTATCTATCCTCTAGTTGTCAATGCCATGGATACCGTCAAGCGCAACAACGTTCACGTCATCGGGCATGGCTCCCGCACGCTGCTGTTTGTAAACGGCTTCGGCTGCGACCAAACCATCTGGCATTACCTCGTACCGGCCCTGCTGGAGCGGTACCGCCTGGTGCTCTACGACCACGTGGGCGCGGGCCTGTCCGACACCTCGGCTTACGTTCCCGGCAAATACGCTTCCCTGCAGGGCTATGCCCAAGATGTGCTCGACATCTGCCGGCACCTTGATTTGCACGATGTAGCGCTGGTAGGCCACTCGGTGGGCGGCATTATCGGGGCGTTGGCCGCCATCGAAGACCCGGCCCGCTTTGCCCAGTTGTTGCTGCTGTGTCCCTCCCCTTGCTACCTGAATACCAATGGCTACCAAGGAGGATTTGAGCGAGCCGACGTGGAGCGGATGCTGCAATTCATGGAACAGGACTTTGTGGGCTGGGCCGATTCGTTTGCCGCCTTTGTCATGGGCACGCCCGACCGCCCTTCACTGGCCGCCGAACTGGCCCACCGCTTTTGCCAGACCGACCCGGTCATTACCAAGCAGTTTGCCCGCGTCACCTTTCTCTCCGACAACCGCGCCGACGTATCGCAGCTGAGCATGCCTTGCCTATTGGTACAGTGCGCCGATGATTTTGTAGCCCCTCCTTCCGTTGGTGGTTACCTGGAAAAGACCATTCCGAAATCGACGCTGGTCACCTTACCCATCAGCGGCCACTGCCCGCACGTGAGTGCGCCCATGGAAACCTTGCAGGCCATGGAGGCTTTTCTGGCGGCGTGAGGCGGCTAACGGATGGGCTTATTCAATGGGGTCCGCCCCCGCACATTATGCTTGGCTTGCCGTCGAAAAGGACTTATACTTTTGAACACAATTCAGGACATTTCCAACCTGATTAATCACAGAATGTCAACATCTTATTTATCTAAATACGCATCGGAAATCATAAATAGATTCTTTCCAGAAGACTGGGCAAGTGGCATTGACCTTTCTCCAATTGGGGCGCTGGTAAGCAGTGAAAAAGGGAGGATCGATATATCCAGAGACACCCTCATAAGCACGGCCGACTTAAAAACTCACTTACCTGAAGCGACGAGGTTTGTTGAAGCAAAAAAGCGCGGTATATGGTTTATGACAACCTACCCCGATAATGCTGTCACCGTCTACCAGGGAGTTGGCATGCTTGCCACTGATCAAAACTGGAAGTTGTTTTTAGCCACCTACTTAAGTGCATTTCGAGCTGAAGAGAACGGCGACGCCAGCTTCACTGTCTTCGGTCCGGATTTCGAATGGGCAGTAAACTTTGAGTTACGCCCAGATCATAATATGCTCAGCGCGGAAATCTATCAACGGTGATGTTGATCAAAACTCTACCAGCATAGGCACACAGTGTCTTCCTGATAACCCCGCTCCCACCCCGCTCGTCTAAACGGTAACCACCGTTACCGCCGCTGCATGAGTCTCTGGGAGATTATTCAACGCCTCTTTCCGTACGTGCGCCCGTACCGCGGGCTGGTTATCAGCACCTTGCTGCTCACACTGGTAGGCTCCTTGGCTGCACAGGTAAATCCCTTCGTGCTGCGCTATACCGTGGATACGGTGCAAGACCTGCTCAACCGTAGCGCCGGCCTTGCGGCGGGCATGCCCATGCTGCTGCTGGTCAGCGGACTGCTGCTGGGCAAGGAAATCATCAACACCTTTATTCAGTTCGGGCAGCGCTTTTTCGGCGAGAAAATCCGCATCAACGTGGCCAGCGCCTTGCACCAGAATGCGGTGCACCGGGTGCTGAGCTACCAGCTAGGCTTCTATGCCGACACCGGCAACCAGACCGGCAAACTTCAGACCCGCATCGACCGCGGCGTGGAGAGCCTGATGAAGCTGGTGCAGAACTTCTTTATTGACATCCTGCCGCTGTTCGCCAATTCCATTGTAGCGCTGGTGATTATGTTTTCGGCCAACGTGTATGTGGGCTTGGTCGCGGTGGCGGTGCTACCTGTGTACTTCTGGCTCAGCTACCGCCAGGCCGGCAAGCTACAGGGCACCCGCCGGGCATTGCGTGGCCTGCGCGAGGCCCGCAGCCAAGGCCTCGTCAACCTCATCGATTCGGCGGTAGTCATCAAGAGCTTTGTACGCGAAGACTACGAGGGTGCCAAGCAAGCCGCCTTGCAGCAAAACCTGCAGGAAGCCCAGCTACAGACGCGCAAAACCAACTTCCTCTACGACGGCCTCAAAACCTTCACCGAGCAGATCGGGGTGGTGCTCATCATTATTCTGACGGCTTATCTAGTGCTCGATCAGCAGATCAGCATTGGGGCCATCATGTTCCACATCCTGCTGTTCAACAACGTCTCGGCGCCCATCCGGCAGCTGCACCGCATCTACGACGAGATGAACGACGCCCTCACCTACTCCGAAGGCTTCTTCGATATTCTGGATGCCCAAGGGGCCGTGGAGGCTACGGGCAAGCTGCAGCCCGACCAGCTGCAAGGCGCTTTCGAACTGCGCCACGTGGGCTTCAGCTACCCCAGCGGCACACGGGCCCTGCAGGATGTGTCGCTCAACATCCCGGCCGGCAAAACCACTGCCTTGGTGGGGTTGTCGGGTGCGGGCAAGAGCTCCATCATCAACCTGCTTTGCAAGTTCTATCTTCCCGACCACGGCAAGGTTCTGCTCGACGGCCGCCCCCTGGCCGATTACGATACCCACGCCCTGCGCCAGAAAATCGGGCTGGTGCTCCAGAAAAACCACATTTTTAAAGGCACCATCGAGGAGAACATCCGCTACGGCGTGATGGACGCCACTTTCGAGCAAATTCAGGCGGCGGCCAAACAGGCTTACCTGCATGAGCAGATTATGCAGCTACCCATGGGCTACAAATCCGCCGCTCAGCAGCTTTCGGGCGGGCAGCAGCAGCGCATTGCCATTGCGCGGTTGTTCCTCAAGGACCCACCCATCATCTTCCTCGACGAGCCCACCGCTTCACTCGACGCTATTGCCACCGAGCAGATCAAGAACTCGCTCGACGCCATCAAGCAAGGCCGCACGGTGGTCATCATTTCCCACTCTTTGGCCCAGATCGTCGATGCCGACTGCATTTACGTGATGAAGCAGGGCCGTATGGTGGAAAGCGGCACCCACGAGGAACTGTACGAGCTACGCGGTACTTACCGCGAAATCTTCGACGCCTCGGCGCGCAGTCTTAATATCGAGAAACTGGCGAAGGTGCTGGTAGATGACGGGGATGAGGTAGAGGACACGGCAGCATGAGGGTAATTATATTTGATTACACTTTTATAATTCACCTGAACCAATGAATACATATCGGTATTTCTGCTTACTTATTTGCTTGCTTTCGTCGTTGACTGGCCATGCGCAGAAACGGGCGAAGTGTAGGTTCATTCTTGATGAACATGCGATACTAACCGATAAGAATTTAGATGCTTTTATCCAAGAGCTTCAGGCCGACTCTTTCACCGTTCATTCTGATAAGGCAGCAATTCCCCGGCGAGTTATCAAGCAGTTGAAATGCTTAAGAAACAGTAACAGACGATTCATTGCCAACCCTAATGAGTCATACCAGAAATACGATATAAAGGTACCAAGCCTACCCGTGCGACAACTTATCTACTTGTCAAAAACCAAAAATATAATAGTCATGTCGTATAAAACTGGAGGTCGCGCCCCCAGCAGACATGTTCTCTTAATTAAATTCGACAAGAACGGTATTGTCGATTTATGGACAGGCTTCGGAAAAGGTCCGCTAAGCTCAAATGCTGAAATAATTGAATCCATTCAGCAGCTTCGGGACAAGGAATGGGGCTTACACACGAATGTGGTTTATTTCTAAACTATGCTGCCATGCCGACTTTTATCTCCAACTGGCAAGAATCTAGCGCAGTTAAATTCATGATCTGCCTTGGTGGAGCAACTGCGCCTCTCTTGCCGCCGTTCCAAACACTTTACTCAGTACTCCATACCACGTAGTGGCTAAGCCCTACCTCGTCAATTCCGCTATCAACCCCTCCAAGTGCGGAAACTCCGCCGTCAGCCTTTGCCGGCTAGCCAGCTCGAAATCGGCAAAATCGAAGCCGGGGGCTACGGTGCAGCTGACCAGCGAACAGCCGTTGCTTTGCTTAACTCTGGCCGCAAACCAAACATTGGCTGGAATAACTGCCTGGGGTACTTCACCCGCAGCGAAGTCATTGCCGAGTGTAATGGTGGTGGCTTGCTGATCTTGGAGCACGATAATTTCCAAAGCCTGCCCCTGGTGAAAAAACCACAGCTCGTCGGACTTGATGCGGTGAAAATGCGACTTGTCTTGTCCCTCGAGCAGGTAGTAAATGGCCGTGCTAACGCTGCGGGCGCCGGGCCCAGCATCCCCAATGGTTTCGGTGGCGCGATAGGTTTCACGGTAATAGCCGCCTTCGGGATGCGGTGCCAAGCCAAGGAGGCGAATAATATCCGGGGTAGTCATGGAGCTGGGAATGGACTGAAAAGGCAGATGCACAAAGAAACATGACCGGGAGTTACAATAGCGGCTGCGCCTAATCTCGGGCTGGATTGCTGCAGCCCCCCTGCGTCATTACACATATACCGGGAAGGCGCAAAAGCCAGAAATTACCCGTTCGCGCTTGTCCCTCACTAGCGCCAGTTTAGCGCAGCGCAATCGGTGAGTAACGATGAAGCGACGACAGTACCCCTACCGTAACATTGGCAAATAGAAACTACTCCACCGAGGGTGAACCGTACGGCGCCTATTGTTCCGGCGAGGCACATGCGGTTGTGGCTACGCGAAACTCGTGCTACTCAAAATGAGCTCTGCGCAAGTCAATATAGCGCAAACAATACCCAGCAAACAACGTTATTTTGCTGCATCGGCTGCCCTGTAGTCTTGGGCGGCTTCCAATAGAAAGGCATACATGATTATTTCGTTGCGGCGAGGAGACGGCAGCGTTTACCTCACCATTGAGCGTGTACAAAGCGAAAACTGGATTCATGCCCGCTGGTATGGCCGTCAAACGCTGGGCACGGTGATGGATGGTGGACTAACTTACCTGGAGATGATTCGCCGCGAGCCGTGCGCCAAGTTGCTCAACGACCACCGCGACTTGGTAGGCGCTTTTACCGAAGCCAACGAATGGATTCAGCAGGTCTGGACGCCCCTGATCATTACTGCGGGCCTGCGTTACATCGGACAAGTAGTGTCGCCAGACATCTTCGGGCAGCTTTCCATCGAAGACCTGCAGCTACGAATCAGCGACCAACTCGATCTGTTCCTCTTCGATACCCTGGATGCCGCGCAGCAGTGGCTGCGGGCCCAGGCATAGGGTGCGGCCTGTTTAGCCCATTAAGCCTCGCAAGCCAGTAGGTACTAGTATGTCCGTTACAGTCTGCTGTTCGATTTTACTACCCTCGAGCCCGGGCGGCCTTTGCTATACAGCACACGAGCCTGACAGCATAACGCTGAACCTACACAAGGCACATCCTTGGCTGATTTTTCCTACAAATTTGAAAATCAATGCCCAAGAGAAGTGCTAGAAGAAAACCACCTTGCCAGTAACTGCCCATCTGAAAAAGGGCCGAAGTAGCAGCTACAGCGCCGACCTGACAGCAGATCTTCCAAGCCTGAGCAGCCTTGTTTGGAAGGAGTGGTATCAGATGGCTACCCGTTTATTTTTCGGCCTCAAAGAGGCGGAGCGGCGGTACGTTTAAAAAGCAGAATTCTGTGTTAACGCGGCTGAAATGACGATCCAGGTAATCTTTCAGAAACAAATCTAGCTGAAAGAACATCTGATAAGCCAAGAACTTCCCGCCCTTCTGAAGGCTTTTGTGTGAGTTTACAACAATTGTTTCGCGCAACGATTCAGGCAGAAAGGAGAACGGAATTCCTGAAACTATATAATCTACCTTTTGCTCTTGGCAACCATTTAATATATTCTCAATATTTTCGGCGCTATCATGAAAAATTGAGAGCCTGGAATCGCCAAATTTACCTTGCAGTACATCCACGAAATCATGATTCCGCTCGATCAATATTAGCTTTGAATCGGGCGTCATATTTTTCAGTATATAATGCGTAAACACACCAGTACCAGGTCCGTACTCAACAATTATATTACTTTGACTGAAGTCAATTCTGCTACAAACACTTTCCACCCCAAAGCCTGATGTGGGCATAAGTGAGGCGACTTGTTTGTCGCGTAGCATGTGCTTTAAATACAAAGCCGTATCCATCTGCTGTTGAGTTTTCTAGCACCACATTCAAGCAACATAAATACGGCGATTGGCAAAGAAAAGTCTTGCAGTAATCGGCCCGTTTTTACAAAAAAACAAACCTATAGACATAGCACAGCTTGAAACTCAACTACCTCTCCCTATCAGTTACCAATACCATTACCAGCCCTACGCGATATTCCTAACCACTGGTAGAATAGGGAGCAAAGCAGCGAAACAGCTTTAAGGTCAGGCTACAACTTCCCGGGCCGGATAGGAAGCATGGCTTAACTATACAATTTCTATCGGCTGTTACTCCACTACTACGCCGTACTTGTCAAGTAGTCCCGGCAAGCCAGCCAGGGCGAAGCGCGCCCCGGCCAGCACGTTGGCTTCGGGGTCGATGCTGAAGCCGGTGGCCGTGGTAAAATCGGCACCGATGAGCTGCGAGTGGTGGAACACGGTGCGCATCAGGTCGCAGTTTTGAAACACGGCGCCGCTCAGGTCGGCATTGGTGAAATCGGCTTCGGGCAGGGTGCAGCCGACAAACCGGGTGCCCAGCAGGCGCTTGCCGCCAAATGAGGCGTACCGCAATTGGCAGCCATCGAAGTGCACCCCAAACAGCATGTCCTGGCAGGCCGTGAACGATACGCCAATCAGCTTGCAATCGGTGAAGGCCACGTTTTGGAGCGCCGTGCCGGCCAAGCGCACCGAGGCCAGATTGCAGCGCTCAAACAAGCAATCCTCAAACCGCAGATTGGTCAGGCTGGCGTCGCTCAGGTCGCAGCCGATGAAGTGGTACTGCTCAAACTCGCGGCCCAGGGCTAGCAGACGCGTGGCATCATAGCCAGTCAGCACGTTTTCCTCCGGAAAGTAGTCGGGCTTGCGCAGGTAAGTTTTGGACTGAGCGGCGGGCTTACGGCGGGAAGGCTTCATGAGCGGAAGAAAGCAGCTGAGAAAACTGAACCGAGGCAAAGTTGCTGCTTTGCGCCCAGCTCCGCGTCATTTGTTGAGCCACTGTGCGCCCGGTTTACTGCTTATGTGCGTTGAATCTGGCATCTTTCAACCCGCTATCAGCCCATACTCCTTATGCCTGGCGAAACCGACTTGCAGCAGTTGCTCCGCAGCATGAAACCCGCATTGCAACCCGGCAGCTACGTATTCTGTACGGTAGCCTCGTTGGAGGGCATAGATGTGAACGAGGTCGTGGGCTTGTTTCGGGAGCCGGAAGGTCTCACCCTCATTTTGCCCCAACCCATCGCCGACCAGTTGCAACTACCTTACTCCTTTGTAGCCGCATGGATTACGCTCACGGTGCATTCGGCACTGGAAGCGGTGGGCCTGACGGCCGCCTTTTCCCAAGCCTTGACTCAGGCCGGCATCAGCTGCAACGTGGTGGCCGGCTACTACCACGACCATATTTTCGTGGCGGCTCCCGATGCTGAGCCAGCCATGCGGTGCTTACAACAGCTTGCACAAGCTGCCCTTCCAGCCTAGAACGCAGCACGGCAACTAAGTACTTTGTACTTTAAGCTTGGCGTAGTAACGGCTTAGCTCATCAACAGCCAATAGCTGCTCTAAGCACTGCACTCGGCATCAGCCACCTTCTCAAATAAAAAGGCCACTACCCGCGGCGTAGTGCGCCGGTCGTCCTCATCAAACCACTCCTGCAGGCGCTGGCACCGGAAGCCGTGCCGGTGGGCACTTTCCGTAAAATCGGAGATGTGGTGCACATACGCCTCCACCCGGACTGTTGTTCCCGAGGCCGTTTCGAAGCGAGCCTGACTGCCTTGGTATTGCCGAAAAGGGTGCAGCTCGCCGATGTAAAACAAACCACCAGGCCGCAACGCCCGGCTTGCTTGGGCAAAAACGTGATTTAAGTCCTGAATGTGCTCCAGAATCAGGCTGCAGGTGAGCAATTCGGCTTGGTTCGGCACAATGAACTCCCAGGGCTCTGTAATGTCGGCCTGCTGAAACGAGACCTGCGGCAGCGTCAGCTTCTGGCGGGCCTGCTCCAGCATTGGCGGGGAGAAATCAACGGCGGTAAGGTGCTGGGTCAGGGAAGCTAGCCAAGCCGTGTTTTTACCTGTGCCACAACCAAGTTCGACGACCTCCAGGTAGGGCCCAGATGGTACTACGGCCCTGATTGCTTGGGCTTCCAAGTCGCGGGTTTTGTTAGTGACGGTATCGTAGCTATAGGCCCAGGTGTTATAAGCTTGTTGAATTTTCATGGCTTAAAAGTGGCAAACCCATTGAAATAAACGGCACGAGGAGTCTTGCCATCAGTCCACTTTATAGACAGCTCAACCAATTTCCAAGGGGTATGAGCTAATAAACCTTCATGCCCTATTCTTAAATATTTCATATACTAAATACTTTAATTCCTTTTTAATTTGCATGATTACAATAAAAAATATAAACTTGGTTTTGTTAACGTTCTTTCCCTTGCCCCTTACTACCGAGCTATGCCGCACAGCTACTTATTACAGGGTAAGTTACTTACTACCTCTTTATTATTCTTGACGCTGTTTGGTGCCTACGCATGGCTAGCAGTCATTATTCCTACCACCGGTCCGTTCTCTGAGGACATTGTGTACTGGATTACCTGGGCGGAGTATATGCACCAACACGGGTTTGTTAACGCTTATGAGTGGGCCGATAACAACTACAACCCCCTGTTTCAGTATATCCTGTGGATATATGTGCAGCTGGTGGGCGGAGCCGACATAGCAAAGCACATTTATCTGCTGAAAATCATCACGCTACTCTTTGATCTGGCAGGAGTTTGGCTTGCCATTTCGCTGGTTCCCAAGCCCAAGCGTGCCCAGTGGCTCCCATTGCTGCTGCTACTGAACATAGGTTACTTCTACACCACGCTAGTCTGGGGTCAGGTCGACTCCATGTACACCTGCTTGGTGTTTGCCGCAATAGTCATGAGCCTTTGGGAAAAGCCCGTATGGAGCATGCTCTTCTTTATGCTGGCGCTCAATATCAAGCTGCAGACGCTGCTATTCATGCCAGTGTTGGTGCTGCTTTGGCTTCCGCAGTGGGTGCGCCAGCCCAAAACCGCGCCCTTGGCTTTGTGCGCTGCAATTGGTTTGCAGGCCTTGTTGTTGCTGCCTTTTCTGCTGGCACACGGCCCCTCCTATCTGTCGCACATTTCCACCAACACCATCGGGAGCATCGATTATTACCCGGTAGTATCCATGTACTGCTACAACGTGTGGTCGTTGTTGCTCTGGAGCGTGCCCAATCTGGACAAAGTGCCCGACTCGCTCCGGTTTGCAGGCCTTACTTACCACAATTGGGGCTTGCTGATGTTCCTGGCCTCATCGGCCGTGATGCTATTGCCCCTATTGCTGGTCAGCCTTCGTAATGTGTTGGCACGGAGGAGGTTTTCGCGGGATGATTACGGCTTGCTGCTGCTCAGCGCCGCGCTTATTCCGTTGTTGCTCAGCTATTTCAACACCCAAATGCACTCCCGCTACGTGCACGCAGCCATTTTGCTACTGGGGGCTTATTCCTTCGTAACGCGTCGCTACGTGCTGCTGGTGGTAGCATCGACCGCCTATTTCCTCAACCTCACGGCCCTGATGAACATTTTTTCCGCTTATGGCCTGACGCTGCGCTGGAACCCTCAGTTCAACTCGCACTTCATTGCCGGCCTCTACACGTTTGTAGTGTTGTGGGGTTTGCGGGAAGTGTACCAGCAGTTTAGCCTAGGCCGCTCCGTCGCGTCGTTTATTGCCGATCGGCCGCTGGTTTCGCCGCGTGTATTGGCTATTGCCGGGCGTCTAGGTGTTAGCCCAAATCAAACTTCAATTCATCAATAACCTCCCCGTCCGACTGCTCCTTTCACTCTTCCCCAGCGTACCACCTATGAGCCCCACCTCCACTCTGAATAAAGGATTTTCACCGGTAAAGTTTGTTGGCCGTCTGCTTTCGCAGACGGCAGAATCTAATAACCAAGTGCAGGCGCCCACGCCTGCCGCGCTGCAGCCTGATTACCAGCAGTGTACGCGCTGCATCATGGACACGACGGTGCCAGGCATCCGCTTCGGGGCGGCGGGCACGTGCAACTTCTGCGACCTGCATGACCAGCTGGAGCGGGAAAACCCCTTGGGGGCGGCCGGCGAGCGGTACGTGGCGCGGGCAGCGGCGG
>NZ_JBZYWH010000038.1:0-30867 GCF_058932745.1 Hymenobacter sp. FMD4 | reverse complement strand
TGAGTTACGCCAATTCCGGCTCCAGCACCGTTTCGGCCGGTAAAGTATCAGACGTTACCAGGTCCTTCTCGATGCGCAGGTTGTCGATGATGAAGTTCTGCCGGTCGGGCGTGTTTTTGCCCATGTAGTACGTCAGCAGCTTCTGGATGGAGCGGTCTGACTGCAGAATCACCGGCTCGAGGCGGATGTTGTCACCGATGAATTTACCGAACTCATCGGGCGAAATTTCCCCGAGGCCTTTGAAGCGGGTGATTTCCGGATTACGGCCCAACTTGCGGATGGCGGCTTGCTTTTCGCGCTCGTCGTAGCAGTAGATTGTTTGCTTTTTGTTTCGCACGCGGAACAGCGGCGTCTCCAGGATGTAGACGTGGCCGTTGCGAACCAAGTCGGGGAAAAACTGCAGGAAGAAAGTGAGCAGCAGCAGGCGAATGTGCATACCGTCGACGTCGGCGTCGGTGGCAATAACTACGCGGTTATAGCGCAGCCCTTCCAAGCCTTCCTCAATGTTCAACGCGTGCTGCAGCAGGTTGAGCTCCTCGTTTTCGTAAACAATTTTCTTCTTCAAGCCAAAGCAGTTCAGTGGCTTGCCCCGCAGCGAGAATACGGCCTCCAATTCCACGTTGCGGCTCTTGGTAATCGAGCCCGATGCAGAGTCGCCCTCGGTGATAAACAGGGTCGTCAGGGCTTCCTTGTCTACGTCCTTGCCTTCGCTGAAGTGGAAGCGGCAGTCGCGCAGTTTGCGGTTGTGCAGGCTGGCTTTCTTGGCACGCTGGTTGGCCAGCTTTTTTACGCCGGCCATGTCCTTCCGCTCCCGCTCGCTTTGCTCGATGCGGCGCTTCAGACCTTCGGCCGTAGCGGGGTTTTTGTGCAGGAAGTTATCGAGGTGCTCCTTCACAAAGTCCACCACGAAATTGCGCACGGTCGCTCCGTCGGGCTCAATTACGATGGAGCCCAGCTTGGTCTTGGTCTGTGACTCAAACACCGGCTCCTGCACGCGAATGGCAATGGCCCCCACGATGCTGGCGCGGATGTCGGTAGCGTCGTATTCCTTCTTATAAAACTCGCGCAGCGTCTTGACGATGCCTTCGCGGAAAGCTGCTAAGTGCGTACCACCCTGGGTAGTGTTCTGCCCGTTGACAAACGAATAATACTCTTCGCCGTAATCGTTGCCGTGCGTAAGAGCCATTTCAATATCATTCCCCTTCAGGTGAATAACCGGGTACCGAATGGCTTCCGGGTCGGTTTTGCGTTCCAGCAAGTCGCGCAGTCCGTTTTCGGAATGATACTTCTGCCCGTTGAAGTTGATGGTCAACCCTGCGTTCAGGTAGGCGTAGTTCCAGATCTGGCTTTCCAGAAAGTCCGGAATGAAGCGGTAGTTACGGAAGATGGCCGGATCCGGCTCAAACGACATCATCGTGCCGTTGCGCTGCGAGGTTTTCACCGGCTTGGAGTCGTTGACCAACTGCCCCTGGTGAAATTCTGCCGATTTCAGCATGCCGTCGCGCACGCTTTGCACCACAAAATTGGTGCTCAGGGCATTGACGGCTTTGGTACCCACGCCGTTCAAGCCCACAGACTTCTGGAAGACCTTGGAGTCGTACTTGCCGCCGGTGTTAATCTTGCTGACCACATCCACCACCTTGCCGAGCGGAATGCCGCGCCCGTAGTCGCGCACGGTCACGCGCTGGTCCGTAATCTTGACCTCTATAGTGCGGCCGTAGCCCATCATGTGCTCGTCGATGGAGTTGTCTATCACCTCCTTCACGAGGATGTAGATACCGTCATCGGGCGAGGAGCCGTCGCCCAGCTTACCGATGTACATACCCGGGCGCAGACGGATGTGTTCGCGCCAGTCGAGCGAGCGAATCGAGTCCTCGTGGTAGCCGTGGTCGGTAGCCGCAGGGGCAAGCGGGAGTTGTTCTTCAGCCATTCCTAAAATCCTTCAACCAGTTTTTACTGTAAAATAACGCAGAAACGCGATGTTTAGCACGCTTACCACGTCGCAGGGCCAGACTATTTTTTTTGGCAAACGCTGCATCCAACCTAACTCAGCACGCTGGGCTTAGGTTCACTCAAAAATGCGAAAAAACGCATTAAAAACCAACAAACCCCTCCCCTCACTATTCTAACAATTTTAGCAAATGCTTCACCCTTCCCACAACTTCCCGGGGCCCCAAAACCCCTCTAAGCCCCCTGAAATAAAACTACCGCCCGCTATTCAGTACACCCTTATTCTGCTGGGCCTGGTCTTGGCAGTGTATGCCCTAAAGGTGCTGGACGACGTGCTGCTCCCAGTGCTGTTTGCTGGCCTTATTGCTTTATTGCTGCTGCCACTATGCCGGCGCTTCGAGCTGTGGGGCGCACCCCGTATTCTGGCCATCGTGCTCTGCCTGCTGATGATTTTCTTGGTTCTGGCGGGCCTTGTCTATTTGTTCGGTTCGCAGATTATGCAGTTCCAAGCCGAACTACCGAAGCTACAGGACCGGCTAGTGGAGTATTTCGACCAGGTACAGCAATACCTGAGCGAGAAGTTCAACATGAAGCCCGTCAACAAAGACCAGCTCATTGATCAGTCGCTGAAATCAGTCCGGCAAAAAGCAGGTGGCTACCTGGGCACTACCATCAACACGACTACTGGGGTACTAAGCGTGTTGGCTTTGGTACCGATTTATATTTTCTGCTTTCTGTACTACCGCGACCATCTGCGCCAGTTCCTGTTCCGATTTGTGTCGCCGGACCACCGCAAAGAGGCACTAAATACCATGGATAGTGTGCAAACGGTAGTCCAGGCCTACATCACGGGGCTGCTAACGGTTATCGTGATTGTAGCGGTGCTGAACGCCATCGGGCTGCTGGTACTCGGTGTGAAGTACGCTCTCTTCTTCGCGGTATTTGCGTCGGTGCTAGCGGTTATTCCCTACATCGGCATCATTATCGGGGCTACGTTGCCTGCTTTGATTACGCTAGTGGACACTGGCTCGCCCGTGCGGGCCATGCTGGTGGTGGGCGTGTTTCTGGCAGTTCAATTCTTGGAGGGCAACTTCATCACCCCGATGATTACGGGCTCTAAAGTCAGCATCAACCCCATGGCAGCCATTATCGCTCTGATCCTGGGTGGCGAACTGTGGGGCACGCCCGGCATGATCCTCTCCATTCCATTGATTGCGGTGCTGAAGGTGATTATGGATGCATATAAGCCACTGGAGCCATTCGGATTTTTATTGGGCGATGTGGCCAGCGGAGATGACACGCAGGAGGCCGGCGCCATCAAAGGCGAACCAGGTAAGGCTAAAGGCTTTAAAGGATTCTGGCAAAAGCTCACGGCCCGCTAACGCACCTTGCCCCTTTGCTCAAAGCCAAATTTTGTTTGCTCAGGCCTGTAACCCTTGCGTTAGGCGCAAAGTATAAGCCCCCTGAAAGCGCTGCTGACTCAGCAGTGACATTCTTGCTCTAAAACCTAAACCAGAACACCATGGCCGCTATGAACAACGATGCCGCCCGGGCCTTCAATGACCTGGTTGAAATCAATAAAACCGGCGCTAAAGGCTACCAAGAGGCTGCTGAAGGCGTTACCAATCCGCAATTGAAATCGGAGTTGAGCCGCTTGAGCCAGCAACGCGCCCAGTTCGCTTCGGAACTGGAGCAGCAAGCTCGCCAGTTAGGCGTGGAAGCTCCCAGCAATAACAGCACCATCGAAGGCGCAGTAACGGACGCTGCAGCTGCGGTACACCGTGGCTGGATCAACCTGAAATCGGCCATCACCGGCCAAGACGACTCTGCCATCCTGGGCGAGTGCGAAACCGGTGACCAAGTGGCCCTCAAAGCCTACGAAACGGCGCTGCAGTCGCAGAGCCTCCCGGCTCAGGCTTCTTCGATCATTCAAAAGCATCACGGCGAAATTCTGGCTGCTAAAAACCAGATTACGCAGTGGAAAGCATCCAACCGCTAGGGTTAACCTGGCTGTTGAGAGAAGGGACGGTCTGCCGAAAGGTGGGCCGTTCTTTCGTTTGGGGGTACTGCGAGGCAACCTTCATTACTACCACTGAGTAGCATTAAGCGCTACAAGCAGGCAAGGGCTGATCTTCTGTCGACGCTGGTGACTTTTCGCCTGCTACTTTTGTTACCAACGGCTACCATACTTTAGCTGCAGCTGATTTGTACGCCATCATCGACCTTGAGACGACCGGGGGCCAGCCTACCCAAGACCGCATCACCGAAATAGCCATCTTTATTCACGATGGCGACAAGGTGGTGGATTCTTATGCTACGCTGCTTAATCCGGGCCGGCCTATCCCCTTCTACATTCAGCAGCTCACAGGCATTACCGACGAGATGGTGCGCAGTGCGCCCCATTTTCACGAGGTAGCCAAGAAGGTAGTGCAGATGACCGAGGGTTGCGTATTCGTAGCGCATAACGTACGGTTTGATTACAGCTTTCTAAAGAAGGAGTTTGCGGACTTAGGCTATACTTACTCGCGCAAGACGCTGTGTACCGTGCGCCTTAGCCGCTCGCTTATTCCTGGGCAGCCGAGCTACAGCTTGGGCAAACTCTGCCAGAACATCGGTATTCCGCTGCAGAATCGCCACCGCGCCGCCGGCGACGCCGAGGCCACGGCCATTCTGTTTGACCGGCTGCTCAAAATCAGTAAAGAGGCCGAAGCCCCCGGCTACGAAGCGGCAGCGCCGGCCGATAAGCTGGCGGCCGTGGATGCAGCAGCGCCTTCGGGCAACCGCCAGCCGGCCAAACAACCATCCGCGCGCAAGATTGCGGCCGTGCAGCAAGCTATCAAAACTGCCTTGCTGCCCCCGTTGATATCCCCCGAAAAAGTATCTGCTCTTCCCCAGGAAGCGGGCGTCTACTACTTCCACGATGAGCACGGGGAGGTCATTTACGTTGGCAAGAGCATCAACATCTACAAGCGCATTCAGCAGCACTTCGCGGTGGATTACAAGTCGCGCAAGTCATTGGAGTTTAAAAACTCCATTGCTGATATTACCTGGGAGCTAACCGGCTCCGAGTTGGTAGCGCTACTTCACGAGTCTTCCGAAATCAAGCGCCTGAAGCCACACTACAACCGGCAGCAGCGGCGGACGGTGTTTCCGGCGGGCATTTATCTGCGCGTGGATGAAAACGGCTACAAGCGGCTGTATTACGGCCGGGCCGATGAACGTAATTCGGAAATACCCATTATTGCGCTCGGCAATCAATTCAAGGCCAAAGGCTTCTTGTACCACAAGGTGGCCAAATTCAACCTGTGCCAGAAGCTCTGCGACCTGTACAAGACCGCCGGCTCGTGCTTTGATTTTCAGGTGCACCGCTGCAAAGGGGCCTGCGTAGGCCTGGAGCCAGCGGAAGAGTACAACCGACGCGTAGACGAGGCCGTGGAGAGCATCACCTACGAGCACCAATCCTTCGTCATTATCGGGCCGGGCCGCCGGGCCGATGAACGGTCGGTAGTGGTAGTGGAGCACGGCCGCTATTTGGGCTTCGGCTACATTGATGATACGTTCACGGCGCGTCGGCTAGAGGCGTTCAAGGACGTTATCAAAGTTCAGAACGATAATAAAGACGTGCAGCAGATCATCCGGCAATACATGCGCACCAAGCACAAGGACAAAGTGAAGGTGTTTCAGTAGTGCTGCGATGAGAGCCGATGCACTTACCGCTTTGCTGCCTCACGAATAGAAAATTCGGGCAGTGGGGCAAGCGTTTAGGAAATGCTGTTTCGGTTTCTGAAACGGTCATGCGGTCCGACAAGCTCAGCAGGTCAGCCTTTGGGTTTGTGATTCACAGACCCTAATAAAGCCGGTGACGGAGCAGCCAACCAGCGGCGTTGTACTCGTTGGCTTTGGGCTGGTGCGCTTCTACCTTGATGTGCTTTTTCTCGACTCGAAAAACGTTGCCGTCGCCGGGGTTAAAGATGGTTACGCGTGGAGCCCGCCCTCGCAGATTTGGCTTTAGCTGCTGCACCACGTCTTGGCCCTGCCCATCATATATTCCGATGCGGAACCGGTGGTCGGGCTGCCCGATGATGCGGAAGTCGTCGTTGCCGCCGAGGCCGTAAAGGTTTATCGTGCCGGTTTGGCGGGCATCAAACAGCCGCTCCCCCAGCAGCTTGCCCGATTGGCCATTATCGAGTGAATATACACGCACCCACACTTTCCACGGGCCGGCAGCTTCCACTACAAAGCGCTCGGGCAGGTCGGTGCCGGGAATGTCCACGTTGCGGGCCAGCTGACGGTAAAACTCATCGGCGACGCGAGGCAGCAACTCGCGGCGGCTGCGCAGCTTTTGTTGAAATTCGGCGCCCGAAAGCGCATATATCTCGGGCGGCCACACCCGCAGTGCTTCGTCAATCACCTCGTTGGTGAGGGCCCGCTGCAAGGAATCCGCTACCTGCCGGAAATCGACGGCGGTGAGGTACACCAGCAAGGACTTATCCATGGGGCGGGCAGCCCGGTTCAGGCCTTCCACGTTGTGCAGGTGAATGGTCTTGCCGAAGCTCTGGTAGTTGGTCTTGATGAAGCTGATCAGGCGCGTAAACACGCCGTCGTCAAACTTAAAGAATGCGTGGTCCCGGTCGCGAGGAATGGCGCGGTACAGCGTACGGCTGCTATCGGCGCTCGGGAAGGACGCCCAGCGCCACTGGTCTTCGCGGCGGCTCCAGTCGCCGAGCCACATATCAAATAAGCGGCTACGCAAGTAATGGCGCGCATCTACCTGGTGCTCGGGCGAAGCCAGCAAGCGGCCAAACACAACCCTGGAACTGACTACTTGCTTTGAACCCCCAAAGCTGGGCATGCCGCTCAGGTCGCCTTCGGGGCGCTCTTCGAACAGGTACAGTGCCTTCGCGAAGGCCTGCCGAAACTCCCCCAGGTCCGGGTCATCAGCCACGTACACCAGGCGCGGATTGGTATGGTACACGCCAGCGGCCCGCGCCAGTCGCGGCACGATGTACGCCCCGTACGGGTGAATAACGCTGGTCTGGTCTTTCATCAACCGACCGATCAGGCCGTCGCGCAGGTTTTCAGGCAGCGCGGCCGTGGGGTCTTTATCCACGGAGCGCAGCACGTATTGGCGCCCGTTAGCCGCCACGAGGCGTAAGTTTTGGGTCTGGAAGCTGCCGCCTTCCTTTACCGGCGAAAGGCCCCCAGGTACGGCGCGACGAATATTGAACACCGGCGCCGAAACAGGCACAGCCCATTCATCGCGGTAATGAAAACCCCAGAACAGCTGATGCAGCCACCCGCGCTGGTAATGCGGCCCCGCAGCTACTTGCACGAGCGAATCGGCCCCGATGCCGGGACGGGCAGCCTGCGCGGCAGCGCGCGGCGCGGTTGCGGGCAGACTCAGAGCCAGCAACAGAAGTCGGTAGGTGGGCAGCAATGACAACAAAGCACGGGGTGGCGGAGGACCGGAAGCGGCAAACCGGGCTAATAGGCCAATTGCTTATACCGCTGCAGTGCACGTGCGGTTGTGTTTTGGCCTAACTCGTCCGTTTGCGTAGCGCTTGCGTTGAAGGAGGATAATTTGTGCTCCGACTTCTGCTCCGACCTATGACGCGCCGCCAACTCGGCTTCGTACTGCTTTGCCTCTGCACCTCCGGTTGTACCCGCAAAGGTTTCTTTCAGCCCGATGCCCTGGTGCCCGGCCATCAGGTGCGGACCGTTGCGGGCCCAGATAGTGCCCACGTGACGGCGGGCCGCCACTACCAGCGCGGCCCATTGCACCGCCTGCTGTTGGGCAAGCACTACCGCGCTGTATGGGCCGAGCCCGTGACGCTGCCGGTGCTGGACCTCGGCACTACCAAAGGCGGCCTGAGTGCGGGAAAAATCGGCGGCGGCTTCCAAACGACCAGCATAACGCTGAACGGAACGGCCGGCCGCACTTACGCCCTGCGCAGCATCGATAAAGACCCCTATAAAACCCTGCCCAAAGTGCTGCGCCACACCTTCGCGCTGAGTCTAGTGCGCGACGCTACCTCGGCCGGCAACCCATACGGCGCCTTTGTGGTACCGCCGCTGGCCCAGGCCGCTGGCGTGCTGCACACCAATCCGGCCTTGTACTATGTGCGGGCCAATGAGCAGGGCCTGGGAGCGGTATCGGAGCGCTTTCAGGGCAAGGTGGTGCTATTAGAGGAAAAGTTGGAAAGCAAGGAAAACCTGGGACCCATGTTCGGGCCCAATGCCGTGAACCTCGAAGAAACGGACGACGTGCTGGAGGATGTGTACGAAGACCCCAAGCACCGCCTCGACCAAGCGGCCTTTCTGCGCGCGCGCCTGCTTGATTTGTGGCTGGGCGACTGGGACCGGCACGAAGGCCAGTGGGATTGGGTAGCGTATCAGCAGCCCGACGGACGCACCACGTACCGCCCCATTCCCATCGACCGCGACCAAGTGTTTTTCCGCTTTTCCGATGGCTTCATTTCTTGGCTGGTGAGCCGGCCTTGGGCCGTAGCGAAGTTTCGCACTTTCAAGCCCAGCTATGAAAGCATTGAGGGCTACACGCGCAATGCCCAATTCATCGATTCCCGCGCCCTGAATGAACTTTCCCGGACCCAATACCTGAGCACTGCCCGCGAGTTGCAGCAGGCCCTGACCGACGAAGCTATCAGCCGTGGTGCCCGCCGCCTGCCCCCGCCGGTGTACGCCCTGGAAGGCCAAAAGCTGGAACGCGCCTTGCAGGCCCGGCGCGATGCGTTGCCGACGGCGGCGGCCGAATTTTACCGCCTGAAGGCCCGCCAAGTGGTGGTACCCGGCACCGACAAAGCCGAACGCTTTGTGGTGGAACGCCTAAACGATACGCTCACCGTGGTATCGGTATTCAGCCTGACCGACGATAAGGACAAGTCGGAGCCACTGCTCTACCGACGCGGGTTCCACCCGAAAGACACCAAGCAGGTGCTGCTGCATGGGCTGGGAGGCAAGGATGTATTTGAGCTGCGAGGGCGCGTGCGCCGGTCGCCGCGCATCGACATCTATGGTGGCCCCGGCGAAGACAAGGTATCGGATAGCTCGCGGGTGGCTGGTCTGCGCAAAATGACCCGCTTTTACGATACCAAGCGCAACAATGAATTCGAGCCAGCGCCGGAGCTCAAAGACAAAACCAGCCGCGGCGTGGCCTCGCACGCCTTCGACCGCGACGGCTCGGGCCGGTAATGGTAGGCGCTCTTCATAAATCACCGCGTCAGGATTTGGCCAGAGCCCTTCTTCTCAGGCAATCGGGCTTTTCAATTCCGGTGAGCCTCCCTCCTAACGACCTTCCCCAATTCACAGGCTCAGGCCCGAGGTAGCTGACTTGGTGGTACGCAGGCCCGGAGCGGCGTACTGCAGCAGCCGCTGCCAGCCGTCGTAGGGCAGTTCAAAGCTGTTGCAGGTAGGGCTCCAGCGCAATACGGGGTTGACGACGGTGAGCAATTCAACCCAGTCGCTAGCAATTTTAGCGGTGCTGATGTGCGCGTTTATCTCGGCGCGGAGCGTGTCCGCCACGTGCATTTGCAGGGAGGGCGGCATGAAAGTGAAGGCGATGAGCAACATAGGTAGATGGGTTACATCGAATTCTGCTGCGTTCGGAGCAGCTGAGGTTTCGAAAAATGGAACACATGCGCAAAGCCTTGCTTGCGCTTATCCGCAACCGCTTACTGCGCGTCTAGGGCCAGAGCCTGCTGCTGACGGCGGTAGCCTTGGTGCGTACGCTCGAAAATGAGCGGGAAGATGAACAGCGTGAGGATGGTGGACGTGATAAGCCCGCCAATCACCACAACGGCTAGCGGCTTCTGCGTTTGGGAGCCGATGCCAGTGCTGATGGCCGCCGGAAACAAACCGATGGCCGCCATCATGGCCGTCATCAGCACGGGCCGAATGCGCGACGTGACGCCGTCGTAGATGGCTTCGTCCAGCGGCATCTTCTTCTGCAGATTCTGCTTGAACACAGTGATGAGAATCACGCCATCCTGAATACAGATACCAAACAAGGCGATGAAGCCAATGCCGGCCGAAATACTGAAGTTGGTACCGGTGATGAGCAGCGCCGCAATGCCGCCGGTAATGGCGAAGGGCACGTTCAGCAGCACCAGCCCGGCGTCTTTCATATTGCCGAAAAGCACGAACAGAATGAAGAAGATTAGCAGCAGCGAAATGGGCACCACCATGGCCAGGCGCTCTGTCGCGCGCTGCTGGTTTTCAAAGTCGCCGGCCCAGGCGTAGGAGAAGCCTTTGGGCAGCGGCACCCGGGCATTTACTTTCTCCTGCGCCTCCGCAATGGTGGAGCCCATGTCGCGGCCGCGCACCGAGAACTTCACGGCAATAAACCGCTCCGTGTCGTCGCGGAAGATGAGCGAGGGGCCGGTGAGCAGGTTGATGGTGGAAATCTCGCGCAGCGGAATCTGCGAGCCGTTCAGCGTGGGCACCATCAGGCGGCCGATTTCCTCCTCGGTTTTGCGGAACTCTGGCAGGTAGCGGATTCGGATGCTGAAGCGCCGCTCGCCCTCGTACAGCTGCGAGGCCTCCTTGCCGCCCACGGCCATTTCCAGCACCGCGTTGGCGTCGGCTTTACTCACGCCGTAGCGGGCCATACGCTGCTCGTCCAGCTCCACGTGCAGCTCGGGTTGGCCCAGATTGCGCACCACGCCCAGGTCCTCAATACCGCGCACGGTTTTCAGGATGGCGTACACGCTGTCGGCTTTCTGATCGATAAAGGCCAGGTCGTCACCGTAAATCTTCACCGCAATGGAGCCCTTCACGCCCGATACGGCTTCCTCCACGTTGTCCTGAATGGGCTGCGAGAAGTTGAACACCACCGTCGGTAAAATAGCGTGCAGCTTGTGCTGCATGCTGTCGATAAGAGCCTCACGATAAGCCGGCTTTTTCATTTCCGGAATGTGCTTGGTATCCACGTGAAACTCCACGTTGTAAAAGCCCGTGGGGTCGGTGCCGTCGTTGGGGCGGCCAGTCTGGCTGAGCACCTGCTCCACCTGTCGGAACGAGCCCAGCGTCTGGCGCATTTCCTGCGTGAGCTCCACCGATTTTTCGAGCGAAATGCTCATCGGCAGCGAGGCGCGTACGTAAAGCGAGCCTTCGTCGAGCTGGGGCAAAAACTCACTGCCCAACAGCCGAAATGCCCCGATGCCTACCACCAACCAGATGCCCGCAAAGGTCAGGCTTACGGCCTTGTGGCGGTACACGCGCCGGAAGATGCGCAGGCTGTTGCGCGTCACGAAGTTGATGAACGGGTTGTTCTTCTCGCGCACATTTTTGTTCAGCAGCATGCTGGCCAGCACTGGCACTAGGGTGAGCGTGGTGATGAGAGCCCCGAGCAAGGCAAAACCCAACGTCCAGGCCAGCGGCGAAAACATCTTGCCCTCCACTTTTTCAAACGAGAAGATGGGCAACAGGGCCGTGATGATGATAAGCTTGGCCGTGAAGATGGTTTTCCCCATCTCCGTGCCGGTTTTGCGGATGAGGCGCAGCTTGGCCAGGCGGTTGAACTTGTCCATGCCCACCTTGTGCGCCAAGTGGTCGAGGGCCACGAATATGCCTTCCACCATTACCACGGCCCCGTCCACGATGATACCGAAGTCGATGGCGCCCATGCTCAGCAGGTTGGCCGACATGCCCCGCAGCCGCAGGCACACGAAGGCAAACAGCAACGACAGCGGAATCACCACCGACACGACCACCGTGGTGCGCCAGTCGGCCATGAACAGCAGCACCACCAGCGTCACGAGCACAATGCCCTCGATCAGGTTGTGCTGCACCGTGCCCACGGCGTAGCCGATAAGTGTTTCGCGGTTGTAGAAGGTGCGGATCTTGACGCCGGCTGGCAGGATTTTATCGTTCAGCTCGGCCACCTTGGCGTTCAGGCGCGTGATGACCTCCGAGGGGTTTTCGCCCTTGCGCATCACCACGATGCCCTCCACCACGTCGGGGTTCAGATCGAGGCCGACTTGGCCCAGGCGGGGCAGCGCCGACTCGCGCACCTCGGCCACGTTGCGCACCAGAATGGGCGTGCCCTTTACGTTTTTGATGATGATGGTGCGAATGTCTTCCATCGTGCTCAGCAAGCCGATGCCGCGCACCACGTAGGCCTCGTCGTTTTTCTCGATGATGTCGCCGCCCACGTTGATGTTGGAGCGGGCCACCGACTCGTACACATCGAGCGGCGTGATGTCGTACTCGGCCAAGCGACGCGGGTTGATGCTGATTTCGTAGCTTTTTACCTCGCCGCCGAAGCTGTTCACGTCGGCCACGCCGGGCACGGCCTTGATGCGCCGGTCAATCACCCAATCCTGGATGGTTTTCAGCTCGCGCACGTCGTACTTGTCGCTTTCCAGCGTGTAGCGAAAAATCTCGCCGGTAGGGCCGTAAGGCGGCTCCACCTCCGGCTCGATGCCCTCCGGCAGTTCGGCCGCAGGCAGCAGGTTGTTGATCTGCACGCGGGCGAAGGCATCGTCCACGTCGTCGTCGAACACCACCTTCACCACCGACAGCCCAAAGAGCGTGGTGGAGCGGATGCTGGTTTTCTTCTGCGCCGGGTTCAGGGCTACCTCGATGGGCAGCGTGATGAACTTTTCGATTTCCTCGGCTGAGCGCCCCGGCCACTGCGTGATGATGGTGACCTGCGTGTTGGTTACGTCCGGGAAGGCGTCGATGGGCGTGCGGCGGTAGCTATAGATGCCTGCCGCCACCAGCAGGGCCGTGCAGAAGAAAATAAAGTAGCGGTTCCGGAGCGAGAAGCCCAGGATGCCGTGAATGAACTTATGCATTGGAGTTGGGTTTGCCCCCACCATCCGGCAATGAGAGAAGCAGCGAGCTGCAAACGTTTCACCTTGTGTTTGCTTTTCGCTACTCCCCCATTGCCGGGCCAGGGGTGGAGTCCTGGCTTATTGGTTTAGGGTATGGTATAGCAGCAGCGCATTGCGCGACACGACTTGCTCGCCGGGCTCTACGCCGCCGTTGAGGTAGGTATGGCCGGCAGCGGTACCCGCCGTTTCCACGGCACGGGTTTCGATGTGCTCCCGGTCGCGGTACACGAGCACGTAGCTGCGGCTGCGCTCAAACACCAGCGCCGTGGAAGGCACGCTGAGCTTGCTCGTGCCCGTGGGCGCCGACACCGTAACGGTGGCAAACATCTCCGGCTTGAGCTTATTGCCGGGGTTTTGCAGCGGCACGCGCACCGTCAGCACGCGGCTTTCGGGGTCGAGGGAGCTGTAAGCCGGGTCGATTTTGCCGGTGGCGGGCTCGTCGGGAAAAGCCAGCGTTTTAACTACGGCCGGAGTGCCGGGCTGCACGCGGGCAATGTCGTCTTCGTACACGCTGGCCAGCGCCCACACCGTGTTCAGGTCCGAAATGACGAACATGGGCTGGTCGTTATCGGAACGTAGCTGGGTGCGCGGGTTCACGGTTTTTTCAACCACGAAGCCCGCGGCCGGTGCCTTCACCACGTAGCGGGCTGCGCTCTGGCTTGACTGCGTACCGTAAATGGCCCCGATCTGACGGTTTTTCTGCACCTCGGCTTGCGCGCGGCGCACTTCCTGCTGGGCCAACTGGTACTCGCGGGCCGAGGCCAGACCGTCTTCGTACAGTTCCTTGGTGGAAGCCAGCTCTTGCCGGGCCTTGGCCAGCTCCACCGTGGCCGTGGTCGACTCGGAGCGGAAGGTGGCAATGTCGGTGCTTTCGATTTCGGCCAGCACCTGCCCGGCCTGCACGTATTGGCCCAGGGTCACGTTCACTTTCGTCACGATGCCGCTCACCAGCGGAAACACCTTGTTTACCCGCGCTTCGTCGTAAGCAATTTTGGCCGTAAGCTTTAGCTCGTTGATTACCGGCCGCTGGCGTACCGTGTCCAGCGCAATGCGCGCCAGCAACGAATCGGATAGCACGGCAGCGGAGGCTTTGGCGGGTGCGGCCACTTCTTCAGCATCCTGATCCGAACAGGCCGTCAGGCCAACCGTGATTAGCAGCAGGCCCGGAATAAGGTAGCGCATAGAAAAGATTGGAAGACGTTGCATGGGTAGTTGGTTCGCAGATGAGGGCCCCGCGGATGGGTAATCCGCAGGTAATGAGATAGGCTGGACAGCCTGTAGCGGGAGCCACGGCGCGTGCCGCGTCTTGCCGGAGCTGTTAGTAGCGGAACACTTGCTGCCCAAGCTGCTCGTTGAGCTTATCGAAGGCATTGAGGCGCTCGGCGCGGCTTTGATTAAGCTGCACGACGCCCGATTTATAGGAATCCAGAAAATCGAGGAACTCCAGCAGACTGATGGCCTTGCGCTGGTAGCTGCGCAGCACGCCGTCGAGAAGTTGGTCGGCGTCGGTGAAATAATCGGGCGGAAAGGCATCGGAAAGGCGCTCGGCCTCCTGCGCCTTGCGGTAGGCTTCGATTACCTCGTTCACCACGGTAGCTTCCTGTTGATTGAGAAGCTGCTCGCTGCCTTGGCGTTGGGCCTCAGCCAGCTTGATGTTGCCCTGATTGCGGTTGAAGAGCGGCAGTGGCATACCTACCGTGAGGCCGGTGTAATGCTTGCCGACGGCGCCGTTGTGGTCGTAGAAGGTGCCCACGTTCAGGTCGGGCACGGCCAGGCTTTTCTGCAGGCGTACGTGCTGCTCCTGCTGGCGCACGGAGGCGGCGGCGGCCTGGAGGTCGGGGCGGTTGGCGCGGGCCGTTTCCAAGGCTTGGGCCAGCGGCAACGCGCTTAGGCGTAGGTTGTCGGGGGTGGTGGCGGGCAGCACCGGGCGCAGGTAGCGCGGCTGGCGACTGCCGAGCAGTAGGTTCAGCTCGGCCTGGTCTTCGGCAATATCGTTGCGCAAATCCTTCAGCTCGCTTTCCAGCTCAAACAGCTGGCTTTTCAGGCGCACCACTTCTTTCAGGGGCACATTGCCGCGTTGGTACTGGGCCTGCGTGATGGTGAGCGTGCGCCGCAGGGCCTCGATTTGGCGGGCGTACATGTCCTGCGTCTGCTGACGGTAGTACAGCGTCACGAAGTTTTCGCGCAGCTCGTAGCGTAGCGTGCGCACCAGGTCGGTGAATTGTAGTTCGGCAATGGCCACGCCGGTGCGGGCATAGTCAACGGCTTTGCGGCGCTTGCCGCCTAGCTGAATCAGCTGCTCGATACCGCCTACCAACTGAAACCGGTCTTCGTTGCCCTCGAAGAAGCGCCGATTGTAAGGGTTGAAGGCGTTGCGCTCCAGCGAGATTTCCGGGTTGTCGAACAGGCGGGCCTGAATCACTTCGGCCTGAGCCGCCGGGATGTTAAACCGCTCGGCCAGCAGGGCGAAATTGGTAGTCAGAAAAGCGGCCTCAGCCTCGGGTAAAGTAAGCGTAAGACTATCGGTGGGAGCTGGCGCTGCTACTGCGCCGGGCAAGGCCACAGACTGCGCATGACTCGCAAAAGTGCTACATATTGCTAAGGACAAAAAGCTAAAAAGCAGGCGTATTCGCATAATTCAGCTGGGATTACCAAAGAACAATGCAAAACTACTGGCCCTATGAGGGACAGAAATTACAGGGTTATTAGAAGGTTGTTAGAAGGAGATTAGAAGAGTGAGGTGTTGGTTACGGTATTACAACCGTCAGTCGTGCTGAGCGCAGTCGAAGCATCTCTACTGCTTCGTTCAGCCGCCATTGTTCGGTAGAGATGCTTAGGCAGAGCTCAGCAGGACCGCCCAATAATTGATCAACCACCCCTAGCCCCTCCTTATCTAAGGAGGGGAACCAGTCTTAATTTTAGCCGCGCCAACGGATTTCGTTCACGCGGACGCGGACTAAACCGAAGGTCGGCGTAGCCAAGTCCGCGCTACACGGCCATTGTCACGCGCATGGTGGTACCCTTGTGCAGTTCCGATTCGATGTCGAACGTGGCGCTGTGCAAGGCGAAGATGCGAGCGGCCAGGGCCAGCCCCACCCCGTAACCGCCGAACTCGCGGGCGTTGGCGGCGCGGAAAAACGTTTGGCGTACGTGCTGCAAATCCTCGGGCGCAATACCAATACCGGCGTCAGCAATGGTGAAAACGACCCTTCCGGGCTCGTAAGCCAACGAACACACCACCGGCGCCTCCGAAAACTTACAGGCATTGTCAATGAGGTTGGTGAGGGCCAGCCGGAACAGGTGTCGGTCGCCGGGTACGGTGAGGCGGGACGCGTCGTCAGGCAGCTCGCCCAGCACGATGCGCACCCGGTCGGGCTCCTGCAGCAACGTGGCTTCCTCGCAGGCCTCGAACAGCACCTCGTCGAGGCGCAGGGTGCCTCCCGCCGGTAAACGAGCTTCCCCGTTGCCGAGCTGCGCCAGCTCCAGCAGGCGGTTAATAATTTCCTTGAGCTTGCGTGCCTCCGCCAAGGCCGAGTGTAGCGCACCAGTGTAGGTTTCGGTGGTGCGCGGGCGGGCCAGGGTGATTTCCAGCTCGCCGATCATGGCCGTGAGTGGGGTGCGCAGTTCGTGCGAGGCATTGCTAACAAAGCTTTGCTGCTGCTCAAAGGCGTGCTTAAGGCGCTGCAGCATCAGATCGAGGGTGGCCGACAGCTCGCCCAGCTCGTCGGGCGGAGGCGGCCCGGGCAGGCGCAGCTCCAGATCAGAGGCACCCACGCGCTGTGCCTGCTGCACCAGTTCGCTGATGGGCGCCAGCGCCGTACGCGCAAACCAGCGCCCCAGGATAAAGCTCAGCACTACCCCAATGACCAGCACGCAGCCTGAAACCAAGCGCAGGTACGCCAGACGCGTCTGACCGGCCCGGTCAACAGCCTTAACCATGATGCAGAAGTTGCCCTGGTTGTCGCGGTAATAGATGCCGGAGGTGTATTCGGCTCCGCGCCGGAGCCGCACGTAGCCCTGCTGGCGCACCTGCGCCAGCAGTTTGGGGGTAAACGAGACATTGGGCGCGGTACCAAAGCGGATATGGCCGGCGGCGTCGTAAATGCCTATGACCTCGCCATGCAGGTTGCGCATAAACCGCTCCCGGACGCGGGCCGTGCTGGCCGAGCTTTGCTCGTCGGCCTCCAGGAACAGCGCTGCCGCCGTATTGGCGCGTTGCAGTAGCTGCTGCTCGTACTGCCGGTGGGCATTCTGCCAGGAGAGGTAATACACGGCCCCCAGCCCCGCCCCCAGCAACAAGACCACCAGCAGCGTAAACTGAAAGGCCAGTCGGTTTCGGATGGTCATGCTGCCGCTAATTCGTCGCGCAGGCTGTAGCCCATGCCCACCACGGTATGAATCAGGCGGCGGCCGAAGGGCTTATCGATCTTGTTGCGGAGGTAGTTGATGTACACGTCTACCACGTTGGTGCCCGTATCGAAGGTAAGGGTCCATACTTTTTCGGCGATGAAAGCCCGCGAAAGCACTTCGTTTTTGTGGCGCAGCAGCAATTCCAGTAAGGCAAACTCGCGGGCCGTAAGGCTCACCGGCGTACCGCCGCAGCGCACCATTTTGGTCAGGGAGTTCAGCTCCAGGTCGGCGGCCTGCAGCACGGTGGGTCCGTAGTTGGGGTTGGCGCGGCGCGTGAGGGCATGCACCCGGGCCAGCAATTCCCGGAAAGCAAAAGGCTTGACCACGTAATCGTCGGCCCCCATAGTCAGGGCTTCTACTTTGTTGTCGGTTGTGCCGAGCGCCGTGAGCATCAGCAGCGGCACGGTAGCGTCGCGGCGCCGGATTAGCTGGCACAACTCGTAGCCGTTGAGCACGGGCAAGCCAATATCGAGGATGATAATATCGTAGCGGTTGCTGAGCGCCATGAGGTGACCTACCTTGCCATCGAAGGCCACATCGACCTCGTGCTCTTCTTCTTCAAAGCCTTGTTTCAGGGCCGCAACAACCTTTAGTTCGTCTTCTACAATTAGAATCTTCATAGGCACGGCACGGGTATGGGAAACGAAAAACAGCGAAGACAGCCCGCAATTCACTGACCATCAACGCCCGAAATTGATACCACAAAGGTACGGCATACCCAAAAGCCGAAGATTAGAAGCCGATTAGAGTGGAGGAACAGCCTAGCTACTGCCCCGGTGGCGTAAGCTGCTGCAGCAAGCCGCGCAGGTCCTGATCAATCAGCCGCACCGAGGCTTGCAGCTCGTTGAGCATGTCGGCGCGCAGCTGCAGAGCATCGGCATCGTAGCGGCCGCCACTGCCAAACAGCAGTTCTTGCTGCTCGCGGCCTTCGCGCGCATCGGAGCGCTCCAGCTGGCCGTACCGCTCCCACCGACTGCGCGCGTTGTGCGCCAGCGACGATTGTCCTTGGTTGCTGAAGGCAGGCTCCGTAAGCACGTACCACAAACTCGGCGGGTAAATAGTAGAGCGCGGTGATTCGCGCCAGATATCGGTGAGCAGGTTGCGCGGGTGCGTCACCACGGCCGTTGGGTTCGAGGTGAGTGTCAGTACGCCCAGGACAGCCGTTATGAGCCCGCCCCCAATACCGAATATGTATTGCCCCGAGCGGCTTTCTATCACGGTAGTTGCCACGCCCGAGGCTGCCCCAACGGCAATGGACAGTACCGTCAGGCGCTGCTCCTGCCGCCGGCTTTGCCGGGTGAGGTAGCTGGCCACCTGATCGGCCCGCTCCCCCTCGCAGTCCAGCTCGGCAGCAACACTGGCAATGGTGGTGGAGAGCAGCAGCAAACGCGTGAGAATGCGCTGCTGCTGGGCTTGGTACCGTTCGCTACGGGCATTGCCTACGGCAGTCGTGCGCTCCAGGCGCACCAGCTCGTGTAGCTGCGGCAGCACGCCGGCCGCATTGGCCAGCAGCAAGCTGCGCCGCGAGAACCGCTTGGTCAGCAGGCTGTCGCGCAGCAGAACCTGAATGTCTGGCAAGGGCAGAAAGGCTGGGTCGTCGGCTATAAAGCTGGGCGGGTCGCAATAACCAGCTTCCACCCGCAGCGACTGCCCCGGCTGCCGCGTACCGGCGCAGGAGGTCAGCAGCACTAGCAGAAACACTAAGCGCAGCAACAAACGGGCAGAGGTAAAAAAGAACATATGCTTACCAAGACCTGGAAGTAGCACATCAGACCCAAGTGGCTTAGCGCGGGGAATACACTGCTGGTTGTACAGCATCGGTACCTTCCCCGCATCAGCAAAACCTCTCAGCTATTTCACTTCGCCTAGCATATCCAGCACCAGGTGCTCGGTAGGCGTGAGCAGGTTGTCCTCAGCGGGGTCGACATCGTGACGGCGCAGGTAATCAATGAGCTTATCAGACTGAAACAGATCCACGACCTGCGGGTGGATGTAGTATTTGGAGCACACAGTGGGCGTATTGCCCAGGTTGTGGGCCACGTCCTTCACGGCTTTTTTGAGCACTTTATCCTTGGGCAGTTCGGGCTCCGCTTCGAGCACCTGCTCCAGGCAGTCCACCATCTTCACGGTGCCACCCCAGGTGCGGAAGTCTTTAGCCGAGAGCTGCAGCCCGGTTACCTCGCGCAGGTAATCGTTGACATCGCCTGATTCCAGCTCTTGTCGGTGCCCGTCGGCATCGTAGTACTGAAACAGATGCTGGCCGGGTATTTCCTTGCACTTCTGCACCATGCGCGCCAGCTTCCGGTCGTGCAGGGTTACATCGTGGGCCACTCCTTTTTTGCCGACGAAGCTGAAACGCACATCGTCGCCGCTGACCTGCACGTGCCGGTCGCGCAGCGTGGTGAGACCGTAGCTCTTGTTTTTCTTGGCGTACTCGCGGTTGCCGACGCGAATAAACGATTGGTCCATCAGCGTCAAGACCAACGCCACTACTTTCTGCTTGTCCAGCTTGGGCCGCTTCAGATCCAGCTGCATGCGCTGGCGCAATTCGGGTAGTTTTTCCCCGAAAGCCCGCAGTCGGCTGAATTTGGTGAGGCTGCGCGCCTGGTCCCACAGCGCGTGGTAGATGTACTGCTTGCGGCCCTTGGCGTCGCGACCCGTTACCTGCAAGTGCGTATTGGGCGAAGGCGAAATCCAGACATCTGTCCAAGCGGGCGGAATGACAAAGCCCTGGATGCGCTGCAAGATTTTCTCGTCCGTCACGGGCTGGCCTTTGGCATCGAGATAAGTAAAAGAGCCGTCGCGGCCAGCTTGGCGGGTCAAGCCGGGCTTGGTATCGGGGAAATACCGCAAGCCGGCCAGCTCAGCCTGCCGGGCCGGGTCTTTGTAGAGCTCATGCACGTCGACTTCGACGGGCGCCAGCTTTTTCTTTTTGGTTTTGGGACGGGGCGATGCAGCGGCAGTAGGCATATAAGAAGGGCGCTAAACAAAACGAGGGCCCCGGCAGCTGCCGGGGCCCTCGTTGTACGCAGGAAAGGCGTACTGCAGTTATTTGGCGGGCTTGCTAAGTCGTTGCTGAAACAGCCACTGGGGCAAGGCCGCTTCGTCGTAGGCAGCCGTCCAGGAGTCGTGGCCTACGCCCGGGTACTCGGTGTACTGCACCGCGCCGCCGGCCGCTTGCAGGGCTTCCACCAGCCGTCGTGACTCGGTTACGGGCACAATTGGGTCGTCGGCGCCGTGGAAGGCCCATACCGGGGCGCTTTGACCGATTCGTCGGGCCATATCGGCATAAAGGCCGGGGTCTACCTGGTCGTTGACTTTGAGCACAGCCGGCAGCTGGGCACCGCCACAAATAGGTACCACCGCCGCGAACTTGCCGGGGTACTCGGCTGCCAGCTTCCAAGAGCCGTAGCCGCCCATGGAAAGGCCCGTCAGGTAATGGCGCTGCGCATCGGTGCGAAATTCCTGCGTGGCGCGCTCCAGAGCGGCCAGGGCCATCTGGTACATGGCGGGCATGGTCCAGTACTGCTCCGTGGGGCATTGCGGAATCACGACCACGGCCGGCCAACGCTCCACGTGCCGCCGAATGCTGGCGGGCAGGCCGACTTGGGTTTGCATCAACCCATCGGAGCCTCGCTCGCCGGCGCCGTGCAGAAACAGAATAACCGGCCAGCGCTGCTTGCGCTGATAATACTCGGCCGGCACGTACACCTGGTAGCGGTAGCCGACGCCGTTTACCGTTACGGTGCGGTTCAGAAACCCGGTTTCGCGCGGGCGTGCTCCGGCCGGCATCAATACCGCAAGACCGAAAACCAATCCTATAAAAGCTGCTAAGCACTTAGTCATCGTAATCGAGCAATTATTGAACCCCTCAAAAGTACCCGGCTACAGCCCGAATGCAACGCCTGTCAACCTATGCGCGTATCGGGGCGCATCAAGCTCTTGGCACCGTTTTTTCTTTTGGCTCGGCCAGCCACACCTTTCACCACCCATTGCATCACCCTCCGCCCATGCTCCGACGCTCTTTTTCCCGCTTATATATCCTGGCTGCCCTGGCTTTGTCGATGGGTGCCATGTCTTCCTGCACCGACGAAAACGGCAACCCGATTCTGTTCAGCGTGGAAGACGACAAAACCCTGGGCGAGCAAGTGGCCGCCCAAACCGACTCCACGTACCGCGCCCAGGGCAAGCTGCTGGAACGCAGTGATGCGCGCAACCAGCGCGCCTACCAGCTGCTCGACGGCGTGGTAAACCGCGTACTGAACTCCGGCCAGCTGCAGTACCGCAATGAATTTCCCTGGGATGTGAAAATCATCAAAGACGACAACATCCAGAACGCCTTCGCCACGCCCGGCGGCCACATTTACGTGTTTACGGGCCTGATAAAGTTCCTCGACGACGAAAGCCAGCTGGCCGGTGTGCTGGGCCACGAAATTGCCCACGCCGACCGCCGCCATACCTCACGCATGCTTCAGAACGAGTACGGTATCAACCTGCTGTTGAGCGTGGTGCTGGGCGAAAACCCCAGTCAACTGGCACAAATTGCTACGGGCCTGGGCTCCTTAAGATTCAGCCGCGACTTTGAGCGCGAGGCCGATCAGTACTCCGTGGTATACCTGAACGGCACCGGCCATTACGCCTGCGACGGGGCAGCCGGCTTCTTTGTCAAGGCCGAAGAGCAGAGCCAGGGCAACCCGCCGGAATTCCTGAGTACCCACCCCAACCCCGGTTCGCGCATCGAAGCCATTACCACCCGCGCCAATGAGCTAAACTGCCGCAACCGCACGGTGAACAACACGGCCTTCAACGAGCTGAAAAGCATTTTATAAGCCTTTATTACAATTGGCTTCAGTAAGGCCAGCTGCTACGGTAGCTGGCCTTTTTATTCACTCCCGGCGTAGCACCGTTACCGTATTTCCCTCGATCATACCCAAATACCGCGGGTGGCTGTTGCTCTGCATGTAGCGCAGCCGCACTTCATACTGCCCGGTAGTCCGATTCAGGTAACCGGAGCATGGGCGCCGCTGCATGGTATCGACCGCCCACTTTGGAAACACCCGGTTGAAGTCGACCTTTACCCAGTAAACACGTTGCGCACCGGGTTTGAGGGTCTCATAGCGTGGTAATACCCCTGTGTTAGCACAGCCTGAACAGCCCGCCAATGGAGCGGCGTTGGGTGTGATGCCGGCCAGGGACAAGCCTTGATTTGTATCGTGGCAAGTCAGGTCCACGGAATCCGGCATGGTAACGATACGATAGCGCTGGTTACTGCGGTTAGTCAGTGTGGCCCGCAGCCATACAATGTTGTAAGCCTCAGCGGCCGTAGCCTGCGTTTGCAGCTCCACTTGTGTTATGGTTTGCCTGGGAGGCAAGGAGGCACAGGCAGATATATGCCCCATAGGCCACAAAAAAAGTAAGGAAGTTTTCATCAGCTGATGGGTCTATAAACGCCTTGCCAGGCAACATACGCAGTCGTTGGTGGAAGGTACACGGCCCTAACACTCCCCTCCTATACCTCGTTGAATAGCTTTCAGCCCCCATATTGCCGCTATGTCCTTACTCAACCGTTTGAACAACCTCGCCGAAAACGCCGACGACCTCATTCGGCGCGCTCGTACCCGCCTTGGCCTTCTGCACCCGCTGCAAATCGTGCCTTACCGCAGCTACGGCACTGCCAACCGTTTGTACATCAAGGGCCGCGTGCTCACTGATCGAGGCATTTCAGAACCCGATCCGGAGGCCTCGCGCTGGCACAATCTGGTGAACATGTACCGCCGCTTCGACTCGCACGAGATTCCCGGGGCGCAGCTGCTCATCCGGGCTGGCGACGGCACCGAACACACGGTGGTAACGGATGAGGAAGGCTACTTCACCTTGAATATCGAGCCGCAACGGCTGAATCCGCCGGTTGATTTTCTGTGGCACCCCGTGGAGGTGGAGCTGGTGCAGGCACCGGCCCCGCTGCCCGATCAGCGGGTGGCCTACGCCCCCGTTATGGTGCCCCCCACCGATGCGGAGTACGGCATCATCTCCGACCTCGACGATACCGTCATCCAGACTTCAGCCACGCATCTGCTGCGCATGGCCCGCACCGTACTATTGCGAAACGCTCGGTCCCGTTTGCCCTTCAAAGGTGTAGCCGAATTTTATCGCCAGCTGCAGTTGGGTCGCAACGGCAAGCGCAATAACCCGTTTTTCTACGTCAGCTCTTCGCCCTGGAACCTGTACGATCTGCTGGATGATTTTCTGGCCTTGAACGAAATTCCGCCCGGTCCGCTGCTGCTGCGCGATATGGCCCTCAAGCGCAAAAGCGCCGGTGACATATCGGAGCACCACGGCCACAAGCTTAAGGAAATCGACAACGTGCTGCTGACGTATCCGGAGCTGCCCTTTGTGCTCATCGGCGACTCCGGGCAGGAAGACGCTAACATTTACCGCGAAGTAGTGCGCCGCCACCCCGGCCGCGTGCTGGCCATTTACATCCGCGACGTGAACTTGCCCGATCGGGCTGCCTTGGTGGAACGCGTATCGGAGGAGCTGCGCGGCGAGCAAGTGGAAATGCTGCTCGTGAAGGACACCATTAACGCCGCCGAGCACGCCGTCAAAACGGGGCTGGTGTTTCAGGAAGCCGTGCCTGCCGTAGTAGCCGATAAAGAGAGGGACGACAACACACCAGAGGAAGAGCTGTAGCGCGAAAATCGGCGCGCGACGAGCTAAACGCAAGTTCACTGTACCAAGTGGTGCCGCGTACTCGAGTCTAGCCCGTCGCGCAACGGTTTTTTGCCTTACAACAGACTAGCTTGAGTGGTCGGCCACAATCACCCACTCCCCGTTCAGCTTGCGAAAGAGCAGCGTAAACCAGCCTTGCAGGTCGCCGGCGGCGGGGCGGCGCAGCTGCCACTGCCCTACTACATGAGCCGCATCGGGGCTGATGGGCGTGATGCGCAGCTGCGAGAAGTTCAATTGTCCCATGGCCGCGGCATCGGGGTAGCTGCGGCGGTAGTTATCGAGCGTGCGCTGCCAGCCGCGGGTCGGTCCGTTTTTACCGATGAACAGCAAGGAATCGGATTTCCAGTAGCCTTGCATAAAAGCCGCGACGTCACCGCGGTTCCAGGCGGCGGTTTGGGTCGCCAGGATGGTGCGAATCTGCTGCTCTTCTCCACCAAACGTGGCTGCAATCGGAGCCGAGCTAGTGGATACAGAGCAGGCAAAAAGCGCGGAACACAGCAGGCTTAGCAATGTGGAGTACAGCTTCATCAGTGGCTTAGAAAAATGAGTTTTGGGCTGCCTTTGGGCAAGCTCAGAAGTAATAGCAGAGCCTAATCCTTAGTCCTGCAGAACCTCGGCCACGAAAGCAGTGCCGCCCAGGCGCTGCATGTTGCGCAGCACCCGTTGCTGCTTTGCCCGAGTTTGCGGGCCGGGGTGCCCGGCTTGGAAGCGCAAGGGGTTGGGCAGTACCGCAGCGAGCATGGCGGCTTGGCTGCGGGTTAGATTTTTGGCCGACTTACGGAAGTGCTGTTGGGCCGCCGCTTCGGCTCCGAATACGCAGTCACCCATCTCGGCCACGTTCAGGTATACTTCCAGGATGCGACGCTTGCTCCACAGCGTTTCGATAAGCACGGTGAAGTACGCCTCGGCCGCTTTGCGCACGTAGCTTCGGCCTTGCCAGAGAAACACGTTTTTGGCTACCTGCTGCGAAATCGTGCTGCCGCCCCTGATGGGCCCGTGGCTGCCGATGTTGTGCTTAGCAGCCTTCCACATGGCTTCGGTATCGAAGCCGCGGTGCTGCAGAAAACGTTGGTCTTCGGCGGCTACCAAAGCCAGTGCCAGCTGCGGCGACACCTCATCCATGTGCACAAAATCGTAGTGAATGCGGCGGGAGGCGCCCTCAGGTAGCAGGCCGCCGTAGTTGGCGGCGGGGCGGTGGCTGCGGCGCTCCAGCATCAGCCAAGTAGCCGGCGGTGATATCCAGCGGTAGAGCAGCACCCACACCACCGACACCAAAAACAGGGAAGCCAGCACTTGCAGCGCCACGCGCCGCGCCAGCCGCAGCCGGTCTGCAAAGTCTGCCATCAACAAATCAGCTTGAAAGGCGGCAAACGCCGCTACGCGTCAAAATTACAACCAGACGCGTCACCGCCAAGTTACCTGGTTGTACCTTACTTACTCAGGTTAGTCGTTACCGCTATGTCCCGCCTCCTGCCTTTGTTTCCACTGAACCTGGTGGTGTTTCCGGGTGAGAAACTCAACCTGCACATCTTCGAGCCGCGCTACCAGCAGCTTATTGCCGATTGCTTGGCCGAAGACCTTACGTTTGGCATCCCGCCTTTCTTAGGCGACGCATTGCAGCCCATCGGCACCGAAATGCGCTTGGTGAAAGTGGAACGGGCCTACCCCACTGGTGAGTCCGATATCTGCACGCTGGCCATTGGGCGCTTCCGGGTGCAGGAGATGCTGCGCCAAGCCCCTGGTAAGCTTTACGCCGCGGGCCACATCGAGCCACTCCCCGATGACGAGTCAGAGGACCCGCTAAGTAAGCAGCGCATTCGTGAAATGGTTGAGCAGTTATACAGCACGTTGGGACTAGAGAAGCTGTTCATCGAGCTTTCACCGGACTTTAAAACTTTCGACGTCGCGCACCACTTGGGCTTGTCTACGGAGCAGGAATACCAGCTGCTGACCTTCGATACCGAAGCCGAACGGCAGCAGATGGTGCTCCAACACCTGGAACACATAATGCCGGTGCTACAGGAAACCGAACGTCTGAAAGAGCGTGTGCGCCAGAACGGACACTTCAAGCACCTGACGCCGCCCAACTTCTAAGCCTTTCAACAACGGCTGATCAGGTCAAGCCAGCGTCTTTGCCGTATAGCTAGCATTACTTTCTGTGCTTTGTCTACCTCGTCCCCCCTGTTATTGGCACTGCTTGGCACCGCTGGACTGCTGGTCTTGTGGTTGCTGTACCGCTACGTGCGCGAACGGCAGCAACGACGCCGGCCCTTCGTGGCAGCCCCGGCTAGTCATTGGGATACGCTAACTCCCCCGACCGAGGCCCCAGTGCACCGCGTTTGTCTGATAGGCGACCTGGGAGCAGTAGCCACCGACGGCCAGGACCCGGTGTTGAACCTGCTGCAGCACTGGCTGCGCGACGCCGGCCCTGATGCTACCATAGTGCTTCTAGGAGACAATGTGTACCCCACCGGCCTGCCGCCCGAAGGCCATCCGCGCCGCGCAGCAGCTGAGCACCGTCTCGGCGTACAGCTGGATGCGCTTCGTGAGTTTCAGGGTCAGGTGGTGTTTTTGAGTGGCAACCATGACTGGAACAAGGGCCGCGCCGATGGCTATGCGTATGTCTTGGAACAAGAGAAATACGTGCGCCAACACTTGCCCGGCGCGCTATACTTGCCCGAAAACGGATGCCCAGGCCCTATAGCATTACCTCTGGCACCGGGCTTAGTACTCCTAGTACTCAATACCCAGTGGTGGGTCCAGAATGGCACTCGCCCGCTTGGTCATGCGCAAGGCTGTAGCGCCTCCGATGCCCGGCAGCCCTTTGCGCAGCTGCGGCAGTTGCTGCATGACTACCAAGATCAGCAAATCATTGTGGCAGGGCACCATCCGCTGTATTCCAATGCCGTTCATGGTGGCAAATTCACAGTGAAGCAGCACGTATTTCCATTGACTGCGGCTCACAAGAAAGCTTACGTGCCCTTGCCCATCATCGGCTCCCTGTTTCCGGCTTATCGCAGGGTACTGGGTGCAGCCGAAGACATGGCGCATCCGCGCTACCGCCGCATGCGCCGTCGGCTGCTGCAGGTGCTGCGCGAGTTCCCCGGCCTGGTCTACGCCGCCGGCCACGACCACAACCTACAGTATTTTCAACGCCGGGGGGTGCATTACCTCGTGAGCGGCGCCGGCAGCAAGACGTCGTACGTGGCCCCTGGTGGCAATGCCACTTTTACCCACGAGCACAAAGGTTTTTTCACGCTCGATTTCTACGCCAGCGGCGAGTTGTGGCTCCAAACCTGGGAGCCGGCCGATGCACAGGGCACACCGGCGCCAACCACGTTTCGCTGGCCTATTAAGAATGAGGTAGCTCCTGTTCCTCCAGGGGCACCAGCACCCACAGATTCGCGGGCAAAATCCTAACCTCAATGGGAGTCGGCAGCTGTATCGGCTCGCCATCCACCTGCACCTGCACACTCGTTTGGCCGGGCACTTCTATGCGGGCGTGCCGGCATTGTAGCCGCAAGGTATAGTCCGATTCGTCGAAGCCATCGGTGTACAATCGGTAGAGAATCCCAGGAGCCGCCGTCGCCGGGAATTCCTCAATGACGCAAAGTTCAAACTGCCCATCGTCCATGCGGCTGTCGGGGTTGATTACGACGTTGCTGCCGAAGGTGCGTGCATTGGCGATGGTGAGCATGAAAGCTCGGCCTTCCCAAGTCTCCTTATCCGTTAGCACGCGGTAGTTATCGGGCTGGTAGCTCAGGTATTCCTGCAGCGCTACGCGCACGTAGGCCCCGGGGCCGCGCGTTTCCCCCTTCGCAAACTCTTCCACTATAAGCGCATTGAAGCCCAGATCGGAGAGGTGGGCACAAAACTGCCCTCCTACCAACAAGGTATCTAGGGCCAGCACACGGTAGCCGCAAATCAGCTGCAAGGCACCTTGCGGATCCTGCGGAATTTTTAAATCCTTGGATAAGCCATTGCCCGACCCCAATGGGATAATGCCCAACGGCACCTTGCCTCCGGCCAACGCCTGCGCCGTTAGGTTTACCGTTCCGTCGCCGCCGGCAGCAAAAACTGCGTCGTAAGCGTGTAAGCGCAGGTGCGCCCGGAGCCGAGCCAGGTCATCCTCACCAGTGGTTGAAAAGAAAACCACCTCCAAGCCCTGCTTTGTGCAAAATTCGTTGATCAAGGCTTGGCTTTGCTCCTTATCAATATCTCCCGAAATGGGGTTCATTACGAAGAGCAGCCGGTGGAGCACGGAAGGAGCATTATACATGCTTACAAGGTAAGCGGTGCTCCCGGCCCTGCATACAACGAGCACATAAAAAAGGCCGGGACAGATGCGTCTCGGCCTTTTTTGCAGATTTCGACTGCGGCAGTTACGGCTTTAGCCCCGTAGGAATTCCACTGGGAAATTCCGCCGCAATTTCGCGCTCCAGCACCCCAACGCGGTTGCCTGGGTTGGGATGGGTGCTCAGAAACTCTGGGCTTCGGCTACCGCCACCCCCACCGGCTTTTTCCAGAATGCTCATGACCTGGATCATGGCGCGCGGGTCGTAGCCTGCTTCCGCCGTGTATTTCACGGCCAGCCGATCGGATTCCAACTCGTCTTCGCGGCCGAAACGCAACGATACAACTTTAGCAATGGCTGCCGCCACGGCCGCATTGGTTATAGCGCTGCCCGGCCGGTCGGGGTCGTAGGCAGCTATGCCGGCGGCACCGGCCAAGCCCTGCGTCAGGCGCGATTTAGCCAGCTGCTCGGCCGAGTGTCGCCCGATTACGTGCCCCACTTCGTGGGCCAGCACGCCGGCCAGTTGCCCCTCGGTCTGGAGGTTTTTGAGCAAGCCAGCCGTGATGAATATTTGCCCACCCGGCAGGGCAAAGGCATTAATGGTTTGCTCATCGGCTAGCAAATGAAAATCGAAGCGATAAGGCGAGCGGGCCGCGCCCGAGGCCTGTACCAAAGCGGCTCCGATGCGGTCGACCGCGGTTTGGGCTTGCTGATCCGGGTGCAAACCACCGTATTGCTGCGCCATTTGCGGGGCTGCCTGCAGACCCAGGGCTATTTCCTGCTCGGTGGTCATGCTTACGTATTGGGTTTCGCCCGTTACGGGGTTGGTCTGCCGGCTGCAGTAGTATGATATCAGTGAAAAGCCCGCAACTACAAGTGCGATTAAGTATCGAAGGCCGCCTCTCATGGTGTGATGGTCTTAGTAGGATGGTGGGGAAGAAAGCAGCCGATAGCTGCTGAGTGTCTAACGAGGCCCGGACAGCAGGGTTATGACTCTCCCAACAGCCACTTTTTTGCAGCTTGCGTATCAGGCAAATGTGCTGGCCTTGTGCCATGCACCTCCAACGTTAACTCCCCCGACTATGAATCAGAAACGCACCTTTGGCTCATTGCTGACCCTTCTTGGCATTGCAGCCATCATTTATGGAGCCTTGGGCCTGCTTGGCATGGCCAATCTTAGCAAAGTCAACTCGCTGGTCCCTTTGGGCGTCGGCATGCTGTTTTTCTTTGCCGGTATCAGCTTGGTACGCACCATCAGCGACCGACCTTCCTAAAGCACTTTCCTAAAAAAACACAAAAAGGGCCGGCTTCTGGTGCAGAAGCCGGCCCTTTTTAGTTAAAACGGTAGCAAGGGACTTACTGACCAGCTTGCAGCATAGTGGGCGTTATTCCCTGTAGTCGGGCAAAGCCCGGCAGGGCATTATTCAAGTTTAGCCAGTTTGATGCATACGAAACCGTATTGGGCCCCTGTATGTACAGCACTGAGCCATTTTTGATGGTTTTGATGATGCTGGCTGATTGCGCCTGCGGCAAAGCCGGGCAGCCTTGGCTACGCCCCAGTCGGCCATGCCGACGAATAAAATCTTGGCCTACGTAGTCGGCTCCGTGCACCACCACGGCCCGCTCGGCGGCTTTCGAGTTGAACTTGGGGTCCATCCCCATGAGTCGCAGCGACAAGCCATGCTTGCCCTGATACGTTTGCCCGGTTACGTAAAAACCTAAGCTGCTCATTTCGGAGCCAGTACGATTTGAAAACGAGCGGGCATATTCTTCGCCGGTATTTCGGCCATGTGCTACCAGTGTATGGTGTAGCAGGCGGGAACGTTCAAGGTCAATTACCCAAAGCCGGTTTAGCCGGCTGGAGCGGCTGAAATCAATAACCGTGAGCACCGGCTGTTTGGCTAGCCCACGGCCACGCATGTTGTAATAGCCGATCAATGCATTGCGCAACACCTGAACGCTCAAGCCAGTTTTAGCCAAGTTGGCCCCGGCGTAAGTGCGCACTACCTGCTGTTCAAAAGCAGCCATATAGGCAACATTGGTAGCACCTGGCGGGTTAGCAGTTGGCTTAGCCGTGGCGGGGCTCAGCCAAGTAGCCAGCAAGAGAAAACCGCTAGCAGCAGCGTTACGAAAGAACTTCATGGGCGGTAGAGGAAAGCGCAAAATCAGTGGAAGCGCTTTGACAAAAGCAAAAATAGTAGTTTTGTCCAACTGCGAGCTATTTTACGCTTGCATGTTGAACTGGTTTACATGATGTTACAACGTACGGTCACCGGTTTATTGTCTTTCCTGCTGCTATCTGCTTGCGGCCATTCCATTTCTTCTATCCCGAATTTTGACGCGGCTGCTTGGCGCCAGGATGCCCGAGGTTGCAACGGTCAGCGCAAAGCCCAGTTCGCGGCTCTGTACCAAAACCGCGATATGCTGTATGGCGCCCGAGTAAACGCCGTAGCGGACCTGCTTGGCCGGCCCGACGAAGAGGAATTACAGGAACAGGTGCAACGCGTATATTACTACTTCACCGAGCCCGGTGAGCAATGCTCAACCACTCGCCAACCAGCGACCAGCCAGCGACTGATGATACGGTTTGGCTCGTTGGGCACCGTTACGGAGGTGCTTACCACAAGTGGC
>NZ_JBZYWH010000037.1:0-32731 GCF_058932745.1 Hymenobacter sp. FMD4 | reverse complement strand
TCAGGCGGGCGTAGTGCTGGTAAAACAGCGGAATCGTCTCGATGCCCTTCATGAAGTTGAACACGCCGTACTTCTCATTGGGCGAGTGAATGGCGTCGGAATCAAGGCCGAAGCCGAGCAGCACCGAGTCTACGCCCAGCTCAGATTTGAACATGGCCACAATCGGGATGGAACCACCGCCGCGCGTCGGGATGGGCTTCTTACCGAAGGTATCTTCCATGGCTTGAGCAGCGGCTTTGTAGGCCACCGAATCCGTTGGCGTTACCACCGGCTCACCGCCGTGATGAGGCTTCACCACCACCGTCACGCCCTCAGGCGCAATGCTGGTGAAGTGTTGCTGGAAGATCTGGCTGATTTCCTCGGAGGTCTGGTGCGGCACCAGTCGCATCGAGATTTTGGCGTAGGCCTTAGAAGCAATAACCGTCTTGGCGCCTTCACCGGTGTAGCCGCCCCAGATGCCGTTCACGTCGAGCGTGGGCCGGATGCTGGTGCGCTCCAGGGTGGTGTAGCCCTTCTCGCCGTAGGTGGCGGGCAGACCTATGCTGTCCTTGTATTCTTCCTCGTTGTAAGGCGCTTTGTTTAGCTCGGCGCGCTCCTCATCGGAGAGTACCTGCACCTTGTCGTAGAAGCCGGGAATGGTGATGTGGCCGTTCTCGTCGTGCAGCGAGGCAATCATTTTGCACAGCGCGTTGATGGGGTTGTGCACGGCGCCGCCGTACAGGCCCGAGTGCAGGTCGCGGTTGGGGCCGGTCACCTCCACCTCGTGGTACGAAAGGCCGCGCAGACCCACCTCAATGCTGGGCGTATCGTTGGCGATGATGCCCGTATCGGAGAGCAGCACCACGTCGGCGCGCAGCTTCTCACGGTTGGCGTTGACGAAGATGCTGAGGTTGTTGGAGCCGATTTCCTCTTCGCCTTCAATCATCACCTTCACGTTGCAGGGCACGCCGCCTTGCTGATTCAGCACTTCAAAAGCCTTCACGTGCATATACACTTGGCCTTTGTCGTCGCAAGCACCGCGGGCGTAGATGTTGCCGTCCTTGATGACCGGGTCAAAGGGACCCGAGGTCCACAGCTCGTAGGGGTCGGCGGGCTGCACGTCGTAGTGGCCGTACACGAGCACGGTGGGCAAGCTCGGGTCGATGAGCTTTTCGCCGTACACGATGGGGTTGCCGGCCGTGGGGCACAGTTCCACGTTGTCGAGGCCCACTTCTTCGAGGCGGGTCTTCAGGTACTCAGCGGCGCGCAGCACGTCGCCGTGGAACTTAGGGTCGGCCGATACAGAAGGAATGCGCAGCCAATCGAGCAGCTCGCTCAGGAACCGGTCCTGATTGTCGGTGAGGTAGGTTGAGGTCATTCAGCAGGAATGTAAAGTCGTCGGGTGGAGAGGGCGTAAAGGTAAGAGGCCAGCGGATTAGAAGCAGACTTGGAACAGCTACTCTGTCATATACTCATGAACAATCTCCCAAGCTCGTTCTAGGCTTATCCCTTCTCGTTGGGCAACTGCCAAAGGATGGTCCGTGGGCTCCAGTTCTATCCAAGGACGTAGACTATTACCTTGAAAGTGGGCTCTTGTTTTGAGACTGAGCATAGGTGCAAATGCTGCTAGTTCAGTACATAGCCACCCAAAGAACGGTCCTATTGTGTCTGTGTCGGGGTTATCCTGATAACACCAAAAGTGCTCCTCTGACTGGCTCACCCATACCCCGAGCCCGAAGGTTTCATCCTGCCCATGTACCGGTATTTCAACCACCCCGCGGATGAAGAAATCCTGGTTATCGATAACACAGGTATTCTCTGTTAGGACAACACGCATGGGGCGCTCCTCCTGTGGAATGGTGTACATCAGCCAAGGAGCCGAAGATCCTACATCTGGCAAGCCTTCATGGGTTTGACCACAGCACGCACATAGGTAGCTCATCGACACTCGCTCTTACTTCCGCCCAAACAGTGGCACCCTACTTTCCGTCCCGGCCCGCAGGCGCCCGATATTCGCCCGGTGCGTGTAAATCAGCAGGGCCGCCAGCACGAAGCCCACGTAGATCAGAAACTCCTGCGGCGGACGAAACGCGGGCGTCAGCTGCAGCAGTGCGAAGGCCACGCCGGCCGTCATGCTGCTCAATGAGACGTAACGGCTGATGAGCAGCACCGCGACGAAGATCAGCAGGCACACACCCACAGTAGCCGGGGCCACGCCCAGCATCATGCCCAAAATGGTTGCCACGCCCTTGCCTCCGCGAAACTGCGCAAACACCGGGTAGATGTGCCCCACCACGGCCAGCACCCCGCAGGCCAGACGGTAATACACCTCGTGCTCGGGCTGTATGGCCCCTTGGCTGACCATCAGCAACGGCAGGAAATAGGCAGCCACGAAACCCTTCAGCGCATCTATAAACAGCACGAAGGAGCCTGGCTTTTTGCCCAGCACCCGGAAGGTATTGGTGGCACCCGCATTGCCGGAGCCATGTTCTCGCACATCGATGCCAAAGAAGCGGTGGCCTACCCACAGCGCGGTAGGAATAGAGCCAAGCAGGTAAGCCAGAACGAGGAGCGGTAGAACTATGGCCAAATTCATGAGTGGGGGCTAATGGAGGAGCTACCAAAGATAGGAGGCTGTGGCAGGCGTAAAAGTACGTCGCCTTGCCCTGGGCCGATATAAAACAAAACCGCCCCAGCCGGAGCCGAGGCGGTTTGCAGTAACTAAGAGAAGCTTACTTGTCACCGAAGGGGTCGTCTTCGTTTTTCTTCTTCGAAGCCTTTTTCTCTTTTTCTTTCTTCGGCTCCTTGGCCGGCTCCTGCGGATTGTCTTCAGCCGGAGCGGCTTCCTCTTTTTTCTTCTTCTCCTTTTTGGTCGGTTCGGCAGCCGGTTCGGCCGGAGCGTCGGCGGCTATTTCCTCCTTCTTTTTCTTGTCTTTCTTGGAAGGTTCAGCGGCCGGTTCGGTTGGCGCATCAGCCGCTACTTCTTCCTGCTTTTTCTTCTTCTCCTTCTTAGTGGGCTCTTCGACCGGAGCCGCATCACCGCCACCCGATGCGAAGGGGTCGTCAGCAGCAGCTTCGTCCTTTTTCTTCTTCTTTTTCTTCTTACCCGATTCGACATCGGCGGCCGGATCAGCATCGGCGGCGGGCTCCTCCTCTACTTGCTTCTTTTTCTTCTTGGCGTTGTCCTCCATGAAGTCGAAGTTGCCGGAACTCTGCGGACGCACGGCTTGCTTTTGCGGCTTGGTTTCGCCGAGGTAGTCTTTGCGGAAGTGATTCACGAAGAGCACCTTTTCCTGCTCATCCCCGAGGAAGAAGCCGAAGTTGGTGGCCGTGTTGTAATCACCTTTAGCGGCGCGGCCCAGAATTTCATCGAAGGAGCCGTGCTGGGCTTTGGCTAGCAGTTTGTTCTCGGCATACTTGAAGTAGTACCACGTCTCGGGGTCGGCCTCCAGGTACAGCTCCACGTTGTCGCCGGTGCTTTCCTTTTTGATTTCGATGTAGCCGTCGATCATGGCGTTGATGTCCTTTTTGCCGATGCTCACCAAGCCGATTTTGCCTACCGAGTGCCACGCGTTGTGCTTCGGCGACCAGCGCAGGTTTACCTGGCTCAGCACAATGTCGTGCAGGAACTTCGTCGATACTTTCTGCAGCGGCACGTAGTTGCCACCCTTGCGGTTGGCGTATTCGCTGACGGTCTTCTGGCCAGCAAACTCGGCCATCTTGTAGTACTCGTTTTGCGAGTTGACCAGTGCCTCGGGCAGCCCTTTCGAGTACTTGGCCAAATCATCGGCCATGGCTTCCAAAGCCTTGTCGGGGAAGGTCAGATCGAAGGCCATCATGGCATCAAGCTGGTAACGGTTGGAGTCGGGATTAGCCCGGCCCAGGCCCGCCATAGCCAGCGTGTAGTCCTTGTTGGAGTTGATGAGGTTCATCTTCCCGCGGAAGTTCAATACCCCCGTGGTGTCGTTCACCGTCAGTACCGAGCCCTCGTAGATTTCCTGATTACGGTAATCGTGACGGCTGATGCTGTAGATGCGCTTCTTCGGGTCGTAGGTCAGTTCGCCGTCCACTTCGAAGAAGTTGGCGTCGGTTACGTTCGGTTTCACGGCCACGAAGAGCGGGTACGGCCTGCCAGTGCCATCGGAGAGGTACAAGCCGGTAACCATAGGGGTACCGTCTTCGGCCTTGGCTTCGCGCAGCTTTATCCGCACAAACTGCGGGTCGATACTATCCTGTACCGGGAACCAGTCGGCTGAGGTTTGCAGCTTGCTGAACTCCAGGCGGGCCTGGCCATCGAACATAAAGCCTTTGCGCTGCGAGTTCATGGTCATGGCCCCGCGGTACTGAATGCGCGGGGCAAGCCGGAACTTGTCGGCGGCCTTGATGTCGGCTTGGGCCATCGTGCCCGGCGCTACTGGCGCTTCTTCCTTGCCACGCTTCAATAAGCCACCGGAACGCTTCTTACCCTCGCCGCCCTTGTAACCGGCAACCCCAGTGGAGTCGATGGTGAAGTTGGAGAACTTGATGGCGAAGGAATCGGTCGGCGTTTTGTACTTGTGCAGCGCGTTGCCGGTGAACTGCAGGCGCGACAGCACTTTGATTTCGCCCTTGTACAGCTCGTGGAACTTGCCCAAGGTGTCCATCACGATGCCGGCGTTCTGGAAGGCGCGCATCTCGGCGTTGCCGAGGATGTATACTTTGTTGGAATCCGGCTCGATCCAGGCGTCAGCCGAGGCGATGTACGGTACGCCGCCGGCGATGAGGCGGAACTTGTTCAAGTCGTACATGCCGGTGGCGGCGCGGAAGCGCAGGCCTTTCTGCTCCGTCTTGGTGGAGAAGAAATAAGCCCGCGTGGAGTCCTGCCCCGGTGCTACGCGCAGCTGCACACTCTTTTTCTTGAAATCCCAACGGCCGCCGCTCAGCGTGGTGCGGTACTGCGAGTACGGCAGTTCGATAGAGGTCTTGGCGTTTGGCTCGCGGGTGAATTCGGCGAAGCTGCGCTTGATGTCGTACGTGAAGGCCACATCGGGGGCGGTCAGGGCGGCCTTCTTCTCGTCCGCCGATTTCACGCTCACAATACCGTTGTTGCCTTTGTACTCCGTGGGCAGGAAGGTGAACGAAGGCGAGCGAATGATGGACTGCTCACTTTCCATGCGGCCAAAACCGTAGAGGCCTTTGGGCGTGAGCGTGGCGGTGCCTTTGTACTTGTAGTTGCCGTCGTAGAAGCGCATGGCTTCCCCGGTGCGAGGCGTGGAGAGGTACATGGAATCGGCCTTCACCACCCATTTCATCTGGTAGCCGGGCAGCAAGGCCACTTTCGGGTACTCGGCCCCGTTCAGTGGCCCTTCCTTGATCTGGGCCGACTTGCCCACCGTCACCACCGAGTCCTTATAGAAGATAAACTGGTCGCTTAGCAAGGTACCCGAGAGGTAGCGGATTTCGCCGTCACCTTGGATGCCGCGGTTGCTCATCTTTACTTGGTTGAACAGGCGTCCTTTGCCCCCATACACCGGGAACCCGTCTTTGGGAACCGCATATGCGAAGCCCAGAGAGCCGTCGTCCTGCATGGTGAGCTTAGTCTGGAACGGCGGCAGAATCCCGCCCGACACGAAGGTGCCCTTGAAGCCCACCGCAGCCCGGTTGCCGTTGTTTAGGGAATCGAGCTTAAAGGGCGGGATGTCGAAGAAAATGGTAGTATCGTAGGCCCCGCCCAGTACTTCGGGCTTGTTGAAGAACACGTAAGCGCCCGTTGTTGCGTCGAAGGTGGGGTATGCGCCCAGCTTTTTGCGGCCCGATTTGTTGTTAGGCGCGTTGATGTACAAGCGGCCAGCGGAGTGCCGGTCTTTGTTGGTGAGCGTAAAGTCCGACTCCTTACGGGCTTTCAGTGCCGAGCCTTTCGAGTTCTTCCCCTTCACAATGATGGAGTCGATCTTGAACATGTCGATGAAGAAGCCGTCGTAATCGAACTTAAACTCCTTGCCTTTAAAGATAAAGGCCGAGGCCACCACCGTGCCGTTGAAGTCGATGTTGCGGTTTTTCTGAATACGCACGATGCTGGAGTCGGGCTTCACAAACACCGTGATGGAGTCGTCGGAGAAGTTGAAACGGTCCACGCCACGTACCAATAGCACGTTGTTGTTCAGGTTGAGCGTGGCATTCTGCCCGTTCGGCGACAAGGACTTAATGGCAATGTGGTCGTAGTCCTTCTTGCCGCGCGAGGAGTTTACGTAGTGCAGGGCCTTGGGCAGCAGCGTAATGTCGCCGTTGATGGGGCTGATGGACACGTAACCGTCGCGGGCCAGGCCAGCCACAGCCGAGCGCACGTTGGGCTCTTTTAGGTTCAGGGCATCTACCATGTCCTGCACCGTGAAGCGCTTCACGTTGTTGTGCGTCTGGCTGTAGCCCACTACCATCTGCAGCGGGTGCATCTTGTTGATGGCCTTGATCTGCTGATAGCGAGTATTGGTGTAGAATTCTTTCGACTCGAAGCCAGCCGTTACCTGATTTTTGGCCGTGAGGGTCTGGAAGTTGATGTTCGGTGTGCGCAGGTTCCAAGTCACCTGTTCAGCCGTGAGCTCCATCTGGTGGTAGGAGTCGTAGTACGAGGTCGATTTGTACAAGCCTTCCTCGCGGGCCATGGTCAGCACCTGCCGCGGCTTGGAGAACTTCAGCTTTACCCCCGGGTGGGTAAGCGAGTCCGACTTGTCCTGGAAAATAGTAACCGAAGCGCGGTTCGATGAAATCAGTGTGTCGCCGAGCTGGTAGTTGCGCGAGGCGGCACGGAAGCGCGGCTTGCCCTCGTATTCCACCGTAATGCGCGACAGAGAACCGTCCAGCGTGGCACTGTACATCTGCCGGCCGCTCAGTGAGAAGCCGCCTTGGTACTTGATGTTGTCGCCAATGTTCTTGACGCGGGCGTCGTTGGTGAACGATACAAAGCGCGGGAAGCCGGTATCAGCACCGCCTTTCTTTTGCACGCTCTTGTAAGCCATTGCGCCCTTCACGGGGGCTTCCAGCACGGCCGGGTACGTGAGCGTAACAGGTTCAGCCTTGAACTCGGGCTTGTTCACGTCCATGTCGAACGTGGTCAGCTCGGCCGTTACGGGGTTGCCGTTGAGCTGCCAGCCGAAGGTGCCTCCCTGGCCCACAAACTTGCCAGTACCCGTTACCAACGAGCCGCTGGTTTTCTGGATTAGCACCGAGTCGTAAGCCGTAGCGATGAGCAAGTCGGCGTCCTTCAGCACCAGCACCGGGCCTTTGGTGCTTGGCGGGGCGTAGTAGCTGGCGTAAGCGGGCAGGGCCGGCTCAGGCGTGGGCTCGGGTTCCGGCTCTTTAACGGCGGCGGGCTGAGCGCCCGGCTTGGCGGGCGTAGTGGCCGTGGCTTTTTTGGCCGGCGCGGGAGTAGTTTTCTTTTTCGCGGGCGCACCCCAGCCGTCATCGGAGCTGGAGCCCCAACCGCTGTTGCCCCAGTCGCCGCTGTCCCAATCGTCCCAGCCACTTTTTTTCTTGGCGGGAGCAGGTTTGGCGGCTGGCTTGGCGGCAGCTTTAGCGGGCGTCTTGGCCGGTGTGGTCTTGAGGGGTTCGGCCGTTCTTACCGGTTCGGGCTCCGGAGCTTTTGGCTGCGGTGGTACAGGGTAATCGGTATCGTTGTAAGCAAACGACACGGTGCCGCCCGCGCCCAGCCGTAGGCGGTTGTAGCGAGAACTATACAGCTCCCGGGTTTTCAGAAACTGGGTGGTGGATGCGATAAACTTCTGCAAATCCTGCAGGTCCTGCGGCACCAAGGTCTTACCGGTTACGTCCAGCAGCTGATCCATCTGCTGGTCGTTGAGCACCTGCTGGCCCTGCTTGGAGGCCACAATCATCCCGAAGAAAGCTTCCAGATGAGGCCGAGGCTTCAACCGGCGGGCCTGCATCTGCCGCGCTAGCTCTATGAATTTGCCCTGCTGGGAAGTGGTCAGCTTATTGGAAGCCCAGAGCTGCCGCAACTGCTCGGTAAGCGCAATGGCTTGAGGGTTTTTGGTGGTGGCCATAAGGGCTACCACCTCCCCGATAAATTGCTCGGGGTCGGTACTGAACGGGGCACTGCCGGGGCGGACGGCAGCGGCCGGGGGTGGAGTAGTGGCGGCAGGGGCTTGCGGCTTAGCAGTCTGGGCGCGGCCGGTAACCGCCGAACCCCATGCCAACAACGCGCAAAGTCCCCACGTGGCAAAATGCTTCATATAATGCCTGGTGGGCGGATTGAGTCGCCTACAATTTCGGCAAAAGCTACCAGACTATTTTCGGAATGGCCTGTAGCAGCGTCGAATCGAGGTTTCGTTCTTTTTTAGGTGGATTTGATCCTACAGCCGAGGAGCTCAATGCAGGACATTGGCGGCCCGCGGAAGCTGGATACGCCTACAAAGATACCACTGCCTGGAGTCAATGCAGCAGTTCTTTTTCAAGGTCTACTTGACTATCAATATGTTGCAGCCAGTCGTACAAATATTGGTCCAGGGGCTGTTTTGCTGCCCAATGACTGCCCTATCCGTGCTGGCTACGGCGTACTGATCCTAAGTCGCGCTCGGGTTGATTTTTAGCGTAAAGCGGGTAGTCAGGACGCAGCAAAAAGCCCGGCCACTCACGAAGAGCAACCGGGCTTTCAAACCTTAGGCAGAGCTGGGCTACTCTACCATTAGGCGCAGCGTTTGGTAGCCGCTACGCACCATGTACACCCCAGTCGGCAGCCCTTCGGGCAGGCTCAACTGGGCGGCACCGGCAGCATCGGCTGGAACCCGCTGCACAAGGCGGCCGGCTGCGTCGTACACCTCTACGGCTGCCCCGGCAGTAGCTCCTGTTACCGTAGCGCGGCTACGGGCAGGGTTCGGGTACAGCTGCAGGGTGCTGCTAACGGCGGTAGAAATGCTTACCGTGCGTACGTCAGAATACTGTACTGAGCCGTCGGTATCTACTTGCTTGAGGCGGTAGTAGACCACAGCGGCACCGTAGCGGGCAATGCGGGCATCGAGCCACTGATAGTCGTGGCGGCTGCTGGCGTTGCCTTGGCCTGCTACCCGCGTGAGCGGCAGGAAGGCGCGGCCGTCGACGCTGCTTTCCACCTCGAAGTAAGCGTTGTTACGCTCCTGCGCCGTAGCCCAGCGCAGCTGCGCGTCGGCACCTTGGGCCTGCGCTGTGAAGCCGATCAGCTCCACTGGCAGCGGATTGGCTGAGGTGCCCAGCGTCCAGATAGAGAAGCCGGTAACACCAGTGGCCGTGACGACGTTGCTGGTAGCATTGCGGCTGCTAGCGGCCAAGTACTGCCACGGACCATTCGTACCGGTGGTGGAGCGGAACAGGCCTAGCGTTGATTCGCCCAGGTTGTTCAGTTCTGCGTCGAAGTACCCAAACTCCAGCGTCACGTTCAGGCCGGTGTTGTTTTGGGCCGTAATGTCGTAGTAGCGCTTGATGCTGGTGCTGTTGTTCTGGCCGCTGAGCGCAGTGCCCGTGACACGGAGGACCGTGGTCAGGCCAGGCAACGTGCTGCCGCTCGGCGTCAGGGCTAGCCCCAGGCCGCCAAAGGTATACCGGGTACCGGCGGTATTCAGCGTGGCAACGCTCAGCACATTGCCCAGCACGTAGCTGCTGCCGGTTTCAATAAGTGTGGCGCCGGTAGCCGTCAGATTGTAAACTCCCGTAGCTAGCTGGCCACTGCTCATGGTGAGCGTACCAGTTACGGCCGTGTGGCGTTGCAAGGTGAGCGTTGTATTAGCTGTTTTGTTTACCGTGAGTAAAGCAAACGAGCTAGTGCTGGTACCGCTGATCGACTGAGCCGTAGCACCCCGGAAAGCCACGGTGCCAGTGAGTGTGGCCGTGCCGTTGTTGGTCCAGTTACCGAACACTTCCAAGGTAGCACCCGCTGCTACGGCAAGCGCGGCCCCGCTGTTTACCGTTACATCAGCAGCCGTGAGGGTGCCGCTGGTCAAGCTGGGATAGCGGCTTAGTCCGCCGGGAATTACTACGTGAGTCAACGCATCCGGCGTCTTGCCGAAGCTCCAGTTGCTGCAATCAGTCCAAGCCGTGCTGCTACCGCCCGTCCAGGTAGTGGTGGGCGTGACGGGTACCGTTACCGTTACCTGAGCGGTGGCCGTGCTTTGGTTGCCGCTGGCGTCGGTAGCCGTCATCGTCACGTAATTGGTGCCCACTTCAGAGCAGGTGTAAGTTACCTGCGGAGCGGCAGCCGTACCAGCAGCCAAGTAAGCATAAGTAGCGCGCACGTACAGCCGTTTCACAGTTCCCACGCACGGGTCGCCAAACACCACATTGGTGGCCGGAATGCTGCCCGAGTTGTTACCAATCAGGTAGCTACTCACAGTCGCCACGCTAGTACTGGCGTGGCAGCCGGGGTTGATGGTGTAGTTGCCGGCGGAGCCCGTAGGCGTGCCGTAACTGGCAAAGTCAACCGAAGTGAAGATACCGCCGTTCGGGGCGGTCAGCGTCAAAGTACCGCCTTCACTCACTTCGCCAAAAATTACAGCCATGGAGTGTTTCTGCAGGGTATAGGTCAGCGAACTGCAGTTGTCGGTACTACCGTTGTTGATCTGCGTACCTGTCACCGTAGCCGTGCCGCTGGCATTCAGGTTCACGGCCAGGTTCTGCGCTACGGCAGTTGGAGCGTTGTTGTCCCGCACCGTAACCGTAGCCGTAGTCGTATTGCTGCCTCCGTAGCTGTCGGTTGCGGTCAGCATAACCGTGTTAGCTCCTACGTTAGCACAGCTAAAGGCTTGACTGCTGCTCGGGCTCATACGCAGGCTCAGGTTGTCAACGGCCGCGTCGAAGTCGGAGCCGTTGATTTCAGCGCGGAAAGCCAGGGTCACACTGCTCGCTGGGGCAGTAAAGCTATAGCTGAAGCTAGCCCAGGTGGTGCCTGGGTTGGGGAAAGTTGTCCGCTGGGTGCCGTTCACGTCAAAAGCCAGCAACGCAATGCCGATAGCCGGGCTACCATAGCCAGTACCGTTGCGGACGCTGCCGCTCACTACGTACGTCGCGCCGGCCGTCAGTCCGGTCACGGTCTGCGAGATGGTCGGGTCCGTAGGGCCGCCGTTGTCATTCAGGATGAACTGGCCGCCGGGGTTACCGCCTGTACTACGCCAGCCACCGGCACCATCAACGCTGCTGATGGTCCAACCAGTGGCGTTGGATGTAAATGCCCCGTTGCTGATGCGCTCGGTAGGGTCGCCCAGGCTCACTGTCACGGCGCCACAGGAAGAGCTGCTGCCGTTATTGATTGCCGAGGCTAGGACCGTCGCGGTACCGTTTGCATCCAACGACACGGTTACGTTCTGGGCCACCGCCGTTACGGTGCAGGTGCGGGTTACGTTCACCGTGTACGTGGTCTGGGTGGCGCCATCCTGCGCCGTTACCAGCACGGAAATAGTGTTGGCGCCTGGGTTCAGGGTAACGGGCGCCGAAGCCGTGCCACTCGTGACAAGGGTACCGTTTACCCGTACTGTAGCGTTGGCTTGCGTTATGGTTGGCGTTACCGTTGTCGAAGTCGCAGCCGTCGAGAGCGTGTAGCTGGTGGTGCCGGCGGCGAAGTTTGGGGAGAGCGTACCAGCGCTGAGCACGAGGTTGCTCAGGCTCGATACGTTCGATGGTGTGGTAACTGATAGTGCATTGGAGTGCGCACCCTGACCGGCAACGGACGTTTTATTGGCCCGTACCCGGTAGTGGTACGTGGTGCCAGCGGCCAGCCCCGTGAGTGCACGCGAGGTAGCACCCGTCACGGTGAAGGGCGAGCCTGAAACGGGAGCAGTAAAGGCGGCGTTGGTTGACACGTCGAGCACGTAGTTGCTCACTGTACCGATGGACGGGGCCGTCCAGTTGGCCGTGAATCCGCTGTTGCTGATGCTCGTGGCGGCCGTGGCCGTGGGCACCACCATCGCGTAGCTTTCCACCCAGTTGGAGGTAGCACCCGTCAGTGCGAAGCCGTTCAAGGTGCCGTTGTTGCCGTTGCTCGTCAGGTCGGGCAGCGTATTCAGTCCGGTATTGGTCCCGCCGGCAAAGCCCTGATCGAAATTGTAGTACGCCATCAGGTTGGCCGAGGTAGCCGGAACCGTGGCTACCATGCCTGCCTGAATCTGAGCCGCCGTACGGGCTTCCTTCCAAATACGCACTTCATCGAAGCGCAGGTTGGAGAAGTAGCTGGCCGTATTGTTATCGACAATAGCTCCCAGCAGCAAGTCGCGCCCGCTCACGTTGTTTACGGCGATGGTGCTGCCGGTGCTGATGGTATTTTCCAACACCCCGTTGACGTAAATGCGCAGCTGATTTCCCTCGCGCACGCCAGCCACGTGGTACCAGCGGTTCAGCACCAGCGCCGTGGTGGCACCGCATTGGTAGTTCGTGATGCCACTTTCCACCAAGAAGGAAGGAATGTCGTCGCTGCCGCCGGTGGTCGTGTTCAGCAGCCACTCGTTGGTGCCGGGCGAGGAGCCGGTGTTCCACTTGCCTGGGCCGCCGGTGTTGGAGAACCCCGCCGAGGACGCTTTCTTCAGCAGCCACATTTCTACCGTGAAGTTGCTCGTACCCATGTCCAACGAAGCATTGTCCGGTACGCGCACGTAGTTGCTGTTGGCGCTTACGAAATCGAGCGTGTTGCCCGGGGCCACGAGCGGACCAGTCGTCGTCGTGATAGTGCCCGAGTTGGCGCCTTGTCCCGTGACCGAAGTTTTATCGGCCCGGACGCGGTAGTAGTACGTTTGATTAGGATACAGCCCGGTAATGGCGCGCGAGGTGGCGCCGGTCACGTTGAAGGGCGAGCCGCTGATGGGGGCAGTGAAGGCCGCGTTGGTGGATACGTCCAAGCGGTAGCCGTTGTCCACGGTTCCGATGCCAGGAGCAGTCCAGTTGGCCGTGAAGCCACTGTTGCTGATGCTAGTAGCAGCCGTGGCCGTGGGCACTACCATAGCGTAACTTTCCACCCAGTTGGAGGCCGTACCGGTCAATTGAAAGTTGAACAGCGTCCCGTTGTTGCCGTAACCGGGCAGGTCGGAGAGCGTCGTCAGGCCCGAATTAGTGCCTCCGGCAATGCCTTGATCGAAGGAATAGTAAGCCTCTAGGTTGGTCTGCGGCACCGATAGCGGAGTGCGGTAGGTACTCTGGATTTCTGCCGCCGTGCGGGCCGTGCTCCAGATGCGCACCTCGTCGAGGCGGCCAACGAAAAAGCCGTTAGCGCCGGTTTGGAGCATCCCGAGGGTCAGGCGCGAGGGCGCCGAACGAGCCGCTGTGCCCGCACCGCTGCCGCTCGCTTCCAGTTGTCCGTCGATGTAGAGCAGGAAGGTGCTGCCGCTGCGGGTGGCCGCTACGTGGTGCCAGCGGCCGTCGTTTATGTCCGTCTGCGAAAAAATAGTCAGGTCGGGGTTGCCCATTCCGAAGGCGACCTTGTTACCCACCAGGGAAGTACCGAAGTCGTTGGTCACGCCGCCCACTTCCCCATCAACCAGTCCGATACCGCCGTACCACTGCCCGCTGCCGGGGGCGGTTTGGGTGGTGTTCACCCAGTACTCGACGGTGAAATTGTTTTGGGCGGTTTGCGGAATGCTAACGTAGTTCGGCGTGCTGTTGCTGAACGCTAAAGCATTACCGGGCGGCAACAACACGGTGAAAGCGGTGCTGTTAGCCGTGCCGGCGGCCGTGGTTACGCTGCTCGTGCCCGTAGCCGTGGCGCCTGCCGGTACGCGGAAGGTGATGCTGGTGGCTGTGTTGGTAATGATGGTGGCCGCTGCTCCGTTGATGATCAGGCTGGTAGCCGCGGTTAGGTTCGTACCCGTCAGCGTTACGAGCATGTTTATACCAGCTGGGCTGGGCGAGAAGCTGCTGATGGTGGGCATTAAGACCTGATTGCGCAGAATACTCACCGTGCCGCTCGAGTAGTTAGCTACCAGAGCATCCAAGTCTTGGTCTCCATCCATGTCAGCCAGGGCCACAAAGTTGGGATTGCTGCCCACCGTTATCAGCTGCTCCACGGCAAAGGTGCCAGTGCCGAGGTTACGGCATACACTTACCGATCCGTTCTCGAAGTTGCTGGTGAGGAAGTCCAAGTCGCCGTCGCCATCGATGTCGCCCAGTGCGATGCTGCGCGGCCCGGAGCCCACGGTTATTGAGGCGCCCAGGGTGAAGTTGCCGAGACCATCGTTCTTGGCTACGCTCACATAGTTGCTGGTGCTGGCGCCGCTGAGCAGGTCCAGGTCGCCGTCGCCGTCGATGTCGCCCAGCACCACGCAGCGCGGAGTGTTGCCAATGGTCAAGCTGGCCGAGCCGCTGAACGAGCCGCTGCCGTTATTGACGCGAATACTAACGGTCCCGGCCCCTTGGTTAGCAGTGAGCAGATCCAAGTCGCCGTCACCGTCAATGTCGCCCGTTATGAGGGCCCGCGTACCGCTGCCTGTTGCCACGGAACTGGCCGCACCGAAGCTGCCGCTGCCGTTATTGAAGCGAATTTCCACCGAGTTGCCGTCGTTGGTAGCCGTAAGCATGTCCAGATCGGCATCCCTATCCACGTCGGCTACGCTGGCAAACAAGGCTTCCCCGCCCGCCGGATAGTAAGTAGCCGCGCCGAAGCTACCGCTGCCGTTGTTGAAGGCCACGGCCGTTCCGGCGTTGGAACTGGTTGAAACCACCACGTCTAGGTCGCCGTCGCCGTCCAGGTCGGCAGCCGTCACTCCACGCGGGCTGTTGGTTACCGTGATGGGCGTGCCCATGGTGAAGGCTCCCTGCCCGTTGTTGAAGCCTACGCTGACGTTAGCGTTGCTGCTAGCCGAGAGGAAGTCCAAGTCGCCGTCGTTGTCCAAGTCGGCCCACGCTACCTGGAAAGGGGAACTAGCTACGGTCTGGCTACCAATATTCAGGAAGGTGCCCGGGCCTGTGCCGGCGGCCGCCGTGAACTGGTACACTTGTGGCGAAATGGTGGGAGCCCCGCCCACGCTGGCCACTGTAGAAGGAATGGTGGTAAACACCGTTTCCCCGGGCTTGAAGTTGGTGGTCGGGTTGAATGTAACCGTGCCGCCGCTGGTGCTGTACGCGCCGGCCTTCTTGCCCCCGGCCTGGGCCGAATACACTTTGATGCCACTGGCTGTGGCGTTGTCGATGTTCTGAGAGAAGTTCACCACCACGTTGGTGGTCAGGGCCGCAGTCAGGGCGTTGCGCGTGGGCGAGAAGGTGCTTACGGCCGGCGCATCCACCACGAAGGCGTTGGACGTGAACTGGGCGTACGTGTTGTCACTCGGCGGTTGAATGCTGCCCACCAGCACCCCATCGATGTACACATTCAGCTGCTGGTTGTAAGGCGCCCCGCAGCAGTTGGTGCGCTGGGTCGCCCGAAACCGCACTACATACCTGCCACTGCCCAACGTCAAAGTTTGCCGAATTGAGCCTGTTATTTGAATGAATGCTACCTGTGCCCCGCTCGGGGGTGTAGGTGGGCTAAAACCGCCGCCGGTCTGGCTAATCCCGGAAATCCCGGAATTACCAGTGAACGTCCAAGTACCACCTGTCGGATTGTACTGGAAGTTGTTGGCGCCCACACTGGGGGTTTCGAAGCTGGCGTTGGCCAGGGCCCCGGTTATGTCGGCGTTGTTCGACACTTGGATAATCTGCACCGCATCGACGAGAGCCGTTACGTCGCCCCCCCCGTTGCCCATGCCTTGGATGAGCAGCACCGGGTTGGCGGCCTGTACTGCGCTGGAAGCCAGCACGGCTGCGAGTAATGCAAAAAGACGCCAGGGCCAGGAGCTTACTTGCTTAAGTAAGAAACGCCCACCGGATGCGCGAGAAATAGGCCTCTGTGCCGACCGGGGTGTTGGAGGAGGATAGAAGTGTTGCAAGGTTTTTATCAGCAATGGAATTGGAACGGCCCAACTCCACGCTACAAAGGTCTTCCCTTGTTCCACGCGGCGGCATCGCATGATGATGCGACCCCTCCTAAATTATACCCCCCTCCTTACAGTACAATCTGCTACCCGTGTCGCTTGCGGCTCAGCAATTCGGCTTTGGAGTTAATCTGCAGCTTGTCGTACACGGTGCGGATATAGGCGCGCACGGTGTTGATGCTAATGCCCAGGCGGTCGGCTACCAGTTTGTAGCTCAAGCCCTGCTCCAAGGCTTCAACGATTTGTTGCTCACGTGGAGTCAGGCTGCTCTCAGAAGCGGCGGGTACTGGCCGGAAATAGCGTATCACGTGCCGGGCCACCGCCGGCGACATGGGTGAGCCACCGGTCACCACATCCAGAAGCGCCTGCTTGATGTCAGGCAGTGGCGTACTCTTCACCAGGTAGCCCACCGCCCCGGCACACAAGGCTTTGAAAGTCCGGTCGGCATCCTGGTATACGGTCAGCAATACCACTTCGGCCCCTGGCGCCCGGTCGCGCAACAGCCCGATGCCTTCGATTCCGGAGGCGCCTGGCAAGCCAATATCCGAAAGCACCAGACGCGGCGGCGGCACCCCATCGGCCAATGCTTCCAACATTTCTTCCACCGACCCTACCACTACCGTACACTCAAACTCCGGCTGGGCACATAGGTAGGTACTGAGCGCCTGACGAATGGCGGGTTGGTCCTCAATAATAGCCAAGCGGATTTTCATAATTCAAAATTACCGACCTCACTTATGCGACAGTATCGCATGTTGATGCGGGTTTTTCGCTTAGAAGGCCGCTTTGCCGCGCATTTCACGCCCATAGGCCTTCCAGCCCATCAGCAACGGCACGGCTACGCGCACCCGAAAACCGCCCTCTTCCCGGTCGCAGACGGCCGTGCCGCCGAGGGTGCGGGCCCGCTCCCGGATGTTGCGCAGCCCATGCCCCGAGCGGCGCACATGAGCAGTCGTGTCTTTAGTCAGTGCCTCTGGTCCCGCTTTGCCATCGTCTGTTACTTCCATAACTAGCAGGGGTGGCTGACCATCGGTGGTCAGGCGCACGCTCACAGTTACGCGCGTAGCCGCCACGGAATGCTTCAGAATATTGTGGAGACTTTCCTTATAGATCAGGTACAGATTACGGCGCAACAACACCGGCAAGCGTTGCCCGGGCAAATCAGCCGGAAAGTCAAAGCGCAATTCCAATCCCGCCGACCCAAGGACATCGTAGGCGTAATCGCACATGCGGTCGAGCAATTCGGGCAGGTGGTCGTTGTGGGCGTCGAGGCTCCACACCACGTCGTTGAGCTGGCGCACGGCCGAGCGGCTGGCGTCGGAAATTTGGCTGAGCTGCTGGCGGTCGGCCAAGCCTTCTTGCAAGAGACCGCTTTGCAGCGAAATCTGCGACAGCAGCGTGCCCACGTCGTCGTGCAAATCGGCTGCTATGCGGGTGCGTAGGGCCATTTCGCGGCGGCGCTGCCGGCGACGGTAGGCCCAGAGCACTACGCCGCCGCCCAACGCAGCTAGCAGCCCAGCTCCTGCTAGCATGGCTTCTTTGCGCTGCTGCCGCAGGCGGTCCAGTTCCCGCTCTTGGGTAAGCAGCCGGATGCGCGTGCGCTGCTGGCCTAGCTCGTTGCGGTATTGCAGCGCCGTGATGCGGCGGCTTACTTCGGCTCCGTTGAGGCTGTCCCGGGCGGCCATAAACTGTTGCTGCGCTTGGTAAGCGCGGGCAAACTCGCCTTGTCGGGCATACGCCTTGGCCAGCACCTGTTGCGCGTCCCGGGTGTCTTCCGGCGCGTGTAGTTGCTGACTTTCGCGCAGGCTTAGCCGGGCATAATACACGGCACTATCGGTCCAGCCGCGGTGCAAGCTGCTACGCCCTAATAGTCCCAGTACCCTTGGCACCGCCAGCGGAAGAATCTTACGGGCTGGCTCGAGCACGGTGTGGGCCCGCCGCATGGCGGCCGCATGGTGCCCAATCTGTTCGTCCATCTCGGCCAAATTGATATCCATGCGCAGCATTTCGGCCGTCAAATGCAGCTGCCCACTGATGCGCATGCTTTGGGCGTAGTACTGGCGGGCCTCGGCCCAGCGCTGCTGCCGGCGTCGTACTTCGCCAAGCTCCCCAAAAATCAGGTTCAGGCGGTCGGGATAATCCCAGCGCTGTGACACCTTCAGGGCGTGGCGCAGGTACTTTTCGGCCAGGGCCAGTTCCCCCAGCTGCCGGTACACGTTGCCAATCTGGATCTGCAAACTGGTATAGAAGCGGCGGGTGTCGCCGGCGTCGTACGAGGCTGGGACTTTAAAGTAGTGCGCCAGGGCCGTGGCATACTGGCCTTGTTGCGCGGCTATTTTGGCGAAACGCCCCGTGCAGCGGATTTGCCCCCCGATGTTGTGGACGCGGGTAAATTCTGCGTTCGACAGACTGAGCCAGTATTTCGCCTTGGGGTACTCCCCCAGCAGGATGTAGCAATCGGCCAGATCGAGCATCGCTTCGGCCTCAAAGTCGCGGCAGTGCAACTGCCTCGCGAGGCGCAGTGACTTTTTAAGGTAAGGCAGGCTGGCGCGGGTATCGCGCTGCTGTATTTCCCAGGCCAGCTCCGTCGTCAGCATGATTTTTACCGTATCCAGCTGCGGCCGGGCCTGGATAAGGGCCTGCAGGCTGTCGATGCGGTGCTGCGTTTGCCCGTTCAGCGCCCGCAACCACTGACTGCGGGCACTAGGCAAGCCAAGGCTATCGGCAGACTGCGGCGGTGAGGAACCGGCAGCCACCGCCGTAGTTCCGAACAGACTGATAAGCAACAGCAGCCATCGGCAGCATGAGGAAAAAAACGGCATATAGGCTAGCGGCAATGCCAGATTCAAAGCAAGGTGGAGTTGCTCATGAAGTCTGACCAAAGCAATGGCAATCAGGTGGGCAGCATAAAGATACTTAATTGAAAGTACCGAATATTAGCACCTCAATAATCATAGTTCTACAAAGCAACTGCCGCGTCACTTTCCCGGGAAAGTGACGCGGCAGTTGCTTTGTGCTCAGACGCGGTAACTGTGTAGGCTTAGCGCTTCGTGAAGATGGCCGACACCCAATCGTTGCGCGTCCGCATGGACTCGTAGTGAAAACCCTCACGCTCGGCCGCTTCGCGGATGAGGTGCATATCCTCTTCGTAGAAGCCCGAAAACAGGATGGGGCCGCCGGGCTTGAGGTAGCGGTAATAGGCAGCCATATCTTCCAGCAGCACGTTGCGGTTGATGTTAGCCAAGATGATGTCGAAGGGCTCCTCCCCTTCCAGCGCCGTGATGTCGCCGAGGCGGGCTTCCACTTTGTCCTGCACGTTGTTCTCCTGGGCGTTGTCGGCGGCGTTTTCGGCCGTCCAGGGCTCCACGTCCACAGCCAGCACGTAATCGGCGCCGAGCTGCACAGCCATGATGGCCAGGATGCCCGTACCACAGCCCATATCGAGCACGCGCTTGCCCTGGTGGTCCACCGTCAGTTGATTTTCAATCATCAGCGCCGTGGTGTTGTGGTGGCCCGTGCCAAACGACATGCGCGGCATAATCACGATGTCGTACTGCAAATCAGGCCGCTCGGGGTGGAACGGGGCCCGCACCGATACCTTCTCGCCGATGACCAGCGGCTGGAAATTCTTTTCCCACTCGGTGTTCCAGTTCTGGCGCGTAATCACGCGACTATCGGCCGTAGGGTGGCCGCCGGGCCAGTCGGCGTACTTGGCCAGTATCTCGGCCACGGCGTCCCGGTTGAATACGTCCTCGGTGGTGTAGGCGCAGAAACCTTCGTCGTTGTCTTCGAAGGTATCGAAACCGACTTCGCCGAGCTCGGCCACCAGAATATCGGCCAGATCAGCGGGGGCCGTTACGCGCAGTTCAATGAAATCCATGCGGGGTACATATGCGAATGTGGTTGAATGTGCTCAAGTACTAAATGCGGACGTGGGCACATTCGCGGTGCAAAGATGCGGCAGGTTTTGCGGGGTACCCAAAAAGCTGGACGAACCACACATACTTTTAGGGTAAGCATCAGTCCATTGGGCGGAACAGCTATAGGTCTCAATAAGCCCGAAACCGGCGCGTGGGGTTGGTTAAGCTGTAAACAAAAAACGCCCCTGGTCCGAACGTGTATAGTTCGGGCCAGGGGCGTTGGCTTTTGGAGGCAGGTGTAACGGCTAGTTCTGCCGGCAGCCGGCAAACGAGCGCACCTTGCTGTAGAAGATACCGAAATCGGCGAAGGCGCGGTTATCGGTCACGAATACGGTGAAGTCGGCGAAGTCGCGGGCGTCGGTGACGTACCACAGGCCCGGCTTATCGGCGAAGAGCTTATTCACTTCCTGATACACCACTAAGCTGGCAAAAGCCTCCTGCTGCTCCACGTACACCGTGGCCGAGCAGAACCCGCGGCGGCGCGGGTCGCGCTCCAGATAGATGCTGCCATACACTTTGCACGGATCGACGTAACCGCCGCGCCCTTGCTGCACCGGAGCGAAAAAGGGCACGCGCGGCGCGGCATCGGGCTGGGCCCAGCCCAAGGCAGCCGAAAGTAGAGTAATCAGAAACATAGGCCGAAAGTCAGAAGCAGGTCAAGCAGCAGACACCACGCCAAGTTGTTTGGTTCGGCGGCTCAGGCGCTGGTCTTTTTTGTTTAACGATGTCATTAAACCAGTAAGCAGATTTACCAATTACGCTTTTGCGCAAATTAGTAAACCTGCTTACCCTATAGAAAAGCCTTGCGTGAAGCCGGCAAACGCCGTCGGCGCGCAGCGAAGCTAGTTAAAACGACTTGATAATATCGGTGAAGTCGCGTGATTTCAGCGAAGCGCCCCCGATCAGGCCGCCGTCCACATCGGGTTGCGAAAACAGCTCGCGGGCGTTCTGGGCATTGGCCGAGCCGCCGTACAGAATGGTAGTATTCATGGCCGCCTCGGCGTCGTAAGCACGGGCAATCTGCTCGCGAATGAAGGCGTGTACTTCCTGAGCCTGCTGGCTGGTAGCCGTTTTGCCCGTACCGATGGCCCAGATGGGTTCGTAAGCCACTACAACCTGGTCAAACTCCTCATTGGAGAGGTGAAACAGGCCGTTTTTCAGCTGGCTTTCGATGTACTTAAAGGTGTCGCCGCTCTCACGCGTTTCCAGCGACTCGCCCACGCAGAAGATGGGCTTCAGGCCGGCAGCCAGAGCTGCTTTCAGCTTCTGGCTCAGCAGCTCGTCGTCTTCGCGAAAGTACTGACGGCGCTCTGAGTGGCCCAGAATTACGTATTCGGCACCGATGGACTGCAGCAGCCGGGCCGATACTTCGCCGGTGAATGCACCGCTCTCCTTCTGATGGCAGTTCTGGGCGCCAAGGTGAATGCGGCCGCCTTCGGGCAGCAGCCGGCCCACGACGGGCAGCAGCGGGAACGGCGGCGCAATGACAACCTCCACATTGGAGCTGGTCACTTCGTCCTGCACCATGTTCACGATTTCCGACACGAGAGCCTGGGCATCCTGGAGCGTGGTGTTCATCTTCCAGTTACCGGCGACGATATTCTTGCGCATAGCAGCGAGTTAGGTAGGGAATGGATTGGGCGGGCAAGTTAGCACCCAATCCGTCGGCTTCACGCACCTACGCCGCGGTGCGCCGGCGCCTGGCCCAGGCCAGCGCCAGGCCGCCCACTGCCACTACCGCGGCCCCGCCCAGGGCTATCCAGCCCAGCTCGGGTATATCATAGCGGCGCACAAACCAGATGCCCGTGAGCCCCCAGGCCAGCACCAGCGGGTACAGCGCATCGCGGAAGCGGCTGCTGATGAGTAGCCCCAAGGTCACTACCACTGCCAACAGGCCCACGCACAGCACCACCGTAATGTTGGTAGGCGTCGTCCAGCCCAGCTCGCGCAGGCCGATGATGAGGTTGACCACCGTCGCCACCGAAATCCAACCTAGAAAAAAGGAGAAGGGCCAGCTGGCCGCCGCTGCTGATTGGCGGGCCAGCACCAGCCGGCGCGCCCGGCCGTAAGCCAAAATCAGCGCCAGTAGCGTGAGCAGCATAAGCGCCGTGCATACCCCGATCAGTTCGTAACTAAAGCACACTACCCAGGCAGCGGCGGCGGCGTTGGCTACTACCAGCGGCCGGGCCACCGCGTCGGGCAGCGAATTGAGCCGCTGCGCGGGCAGCAGCTGCCATACCGCATAAATGGCTTCCGACAGAAAAATCAGCCCCCAAATGCTGAACGCCCAGCCTACCGGCGTGAGCAGCGTGGGGTATTGCGCCGATACCTGACCCATGTTTTGCCCGTTGGCAGGGTTGGTATTCCACCAGTAATTCAGCCCGATGCAGCCAAAAATGGCGGTGGCCGCCAGCCAGCGCCACGCGTAACCCGGCGTAGCAGTGGCCGATCTGAGCGAAGCCGAGGGGGCAATGGTTTCCATGGGGTAGAAAGTTTGTGTTTACGCAACCGTGGCAGCGGGCATTGGTTACCACTCAGGGCATCACCCGCCGCACACCGTGCTGGTCGTATTTACGATTGATATGGGCCGATATGCTGAAGCGGTGCTGCCCGACCTCCGCAAAACGAGAGCCACCCAGCCGAATATTGTACCCCTAAAGCAAATTCACGAAGCCACCCGCCCCGACGCCCAACGCGGGCGTGAGTACCAATTGACCGCGGCTGAAATCGGTGTAATATGCCGCCGATACGTCGCCGCCAAAGGCCATAGCGCCAAGCGAGTAGCCCACCTTGGGTCCCAGCAACAGCTTGTTGTTGGCCACCCGAAAATCGGTCGCGGCATAAGGGCCGTGACTGGCGGCACCCAGGGCCTGCCACTGCACCGCATGCCGGATTACCCCGACTTCCAACCAGGCTTTCGGCTGAAACGCGCCGCCCAACCGCAGCACCGTGCGGGGCGCCGAATAATACCGAGCACGCTTCCAGTTGGTGGTATCGGGCGTTTGAGCCAGGGCAGGCAGACTCAGGCACCCGAGTACTACGGCATTGAATAAGGAGAAATAACAGCTAGGCATAAACGCAAAGAAGCGGCGCGGAAATTACTTCCACGCCGCTTCTTTGCGTCAAGCCAAAGGCATCAACCCTGCTTAACGATCCAATTACGCCTGTCATCCTGACGAAGGAAGGACCTTACCACCGCTGAAACGAGTCGTTATAACGATTGTCGTTCTGGCGTGATAAAGCCCTTCCTTCGTCAGGATGACAAACTAGTTCTGATCAGTTATTCCATATAGCTTCTCGGCTAGGAAACGCGCGGTGTGGTTCTCGTCCTTGAGCTTCACAAACTCCTCCGGGGTGCCCTCAAATAACAAATGCCCGCCGTTGATACCGCCTTCAGGGCCGAGGTCAATGAGCCAGTCAGCGGCTTTTACGATGTCCATGTTGTGCTCGATGATGAGCACCGAGTTGCCTTGCTCCACCAGCGCATTCAGGGCCGTGAGCAGCTTGTTGATGTCGTGGAAGTGCAGACCGGTGCTGGGTTCGTCGAAGATGAACAGAATCTTATCCGACTGCAGCGTAGCCCCTTTGGTGAGAAACGAAGCCAGCTTCACGCGCTGGGCCTCGCCACCGGAGAGCGTGTTGGCCGATTGCCCCAAACGAATGTAGCCCAAGCCCACGTCGTTCAACGGCTTCAGGCGCTCGGCCACTTTGGGCTGATCGACGAAGAAGTCCAGCGAATCGGCCACAGTCAGTTCCAGCACCTCATCGATGCTCTTGTCCTTGTACTTCACCTCCAAGATATCCTGCTTGAACTTGCGCCCGCCGCAGGCTTCGCAGGTCAGGAAGATGTCGGCCATAAACTGCATCTCGATCTTCACCTGGCCTTCGCCCTGGCACACCTCGCAGCGGCCACCCTCGATGTTGAAGGAAAAGTGGGAAGGCTTCAGCCCGCGTGCCTTGGCCAGGGCTTGGTCAGCGAAAAGCGTCCGGATGGAGTCGTAGGCCTTCACGTAGGTTACGGGGTTAGAGCGGCTGCTTTTGCCGATGGGGTTCTGGTCGACGAATTCCACGTGCGTCACAGCGTTTACGTCGCCGCCGAGCTTATCAAACTTGCCCATGCTCTCCGATGTGGTACCGCCCAGGTGGCGCGTGAGGGCCGGCGCCAGAATGCGCTTAATCAGCGTGGATTTGCCGGAGCCCGATACGCCCGTTACCACCGTCATCACGCCCAGTGGGAACTTCACGGTGAGGTTCTTCAGGTTGTTTTCGCGGGCACCTACTACCTCAATGGCGTTACGCCAGGGCCGGCGCACTTTCGGCACGGGCACCTCGAGCTTGCCGCTGAGGTAGCGCCCGGTGTAGGTGTTTTCATCTTCCAGGATTTCCGGGTACGTGCCCTGAAACATCAGATTGCCGCCACCCGAGCCAGCTTCCGGCCCGATATCAATGATCTGATCGGCCTGCTCCATCATCTTTTCCTCGTGCTCCACCACCACCACGGTATTGCCAAGCTGCTGCAAGGAGCGCAGCACCCCGATAAGCTGCTCCGCATCCTTCGGGTGCAGGCCGATGGAGGGTTCGTCAAGCACGTACATGGAACCCACCAGCGCCGAGCCCAGCGAAGTAGCCAGCTGAATGCGCTGCGACTCCCCGCCCGAGAGCGTGTTCGACAAACGATTCAGCGTGAGGTAGCCCAAGCCCACGCGCACGAGGTAGCTGAGGCGGTTGTGCACTTCCGTCACCAGGCGGTCCGACACAGCTTTGTCGTGTTCCGATAGGGCGAGGTTTTCGAAGTAAGACAGCGCGTCGCGGATGGGCAGCAGAACCAGATCGGCAATGCTCTTACCATCGACTTTCACGTACTGCGCATCCTTGCGCAGGCGGGTGCCGCGGCAGTCGGGGCACACGGTGCGGCCGCGGTAGCGCGAAAGCAGCACGCGGTACTGAATTTTGTGCGTCTGGGTTTGTACCCAGTCGAAGTAGGCGTTCAGGCCGTCGAAGTATTTGTTGCCTTCCCACAGTAGGCGCTGTTCAGCCTCAGTCAGCTCGTTGTAAGGACGGTGAATGGGAAAATCGAAGCGGATGCCGTTTTTGAGCAACGGCTTCAGCCACTCACTTTGCTTTTCAGTGCGCCAGGGCGCTACGGCCCCTTCATACACCGTCAGCGTTTTGTCCGGGATGACGAGGTCGGGGTCGATGCCGAGTACCGAGCCGAAACCCTCACAACGCGGGCAGGCCCCGTAGGGGTTGTTGAAGGTGAAGAAGTTGACGTTCGGCTCCTCGAATTCAATGCCGTCGAGCTCGAAGCGGTCGGAGAACGTGCGGGTTTCGTCGGCGAGCCGCACCAGGCAGATGCCGTGGCCCTCGAAGAAGGCCGTCTGCACTGAGTCGGAAAGGCGGAACTGCAGGTCTTCGTCGCCGGGCTGAATCACGGCGCGGTCAATCATGATTTGCACCTCCCCTTCCGGCTCCGGTTGGCCCTCGGCCAGCAGGTCCTCGATGAAGGCCATTTCGCCGTTGATGACCACGCGGGCGTAGCCTTTCTGCAGCAGCAAGTCCAGCTCCTTACGTAACGGGCGCCCGTCTTCGCTGGCTACCAAGGGCGCCAGCACCATCACCCGGGTATCGGCGGGCAATGTGAACAGGTAGTCCACCACGTCCGACACCTGGTCTTTGCGCACCTCGCGCCCAGATACGGGCGAAAACGTGCGCCCCACGCGGGCGAAGAACAGCTTCAGGTAGTCGTAAATCTCGGTGCTGGTGCCCACCGTGGAGCGGTTGTTCCGCACCGATACCTTCTGCTCAATGGCAATGGCCGGTGAGATGCCGCGGATGTAGTCCACGTCAGGCTTGTCCATACGGCCCAGGAACTGGCGCGCGTAGGAGCTTAGGCTCTCCACGTACATACGCTGCCCCTCGGCGTAGAGCGTGTCAAACGCCAAGGACGACTTGCCCGAGCCCGACAGGCCCGTGACGACGATAAACTTGTTGCGCGGGAAAGCCACGCTCAAGTTCTTGAGGTTATGAACGCGCGCGTTCTTGATGATGATGTACTCGCGCGGATCGAGCTGATCAATCGGGTCGGCAGCCGGGGCGGCTACCTGCAGGTTCTCCTGGGCCATAGGTTCCTCTAACACCCAATCCCGCCTCTAAGGTTTCGGCTAATTGCATTAGCGCGGATTGGACCGCCGAAGGTACGACGGAACCTGTGCAATTGCAGGCCTCAAGTGTTTCTTGCCTTGCTAAAGAAGGACTATTGCTTAACATTGCTAATAAGACGTTTTCTGTTCAGATGCCCGTGCTTAGTCCTCTTGCTACGCTTGCTAGCGTATTACAATCCGTCTGTCGACAGGCGACTGATAATGGTGACCTACTAAAGAAGAATGAAGCAGCTACCCGTGCTGCATTGATTGATCCTGTTTTACGGGCACTAGGTTGGGACACGGCCAATGTGCGCATGGTGGAACCTGAGAAAACGATAGGCAGCGAGCTACGTGTAGATTATCTGCTATATGATAGCAGGGGCACGCCTCAAGTGGTAGTCGAAGCCAAGTGTTTGGGCTCGACTCTCGATAAGCACGGTTATGTAAGCAAGATTCTTGGTTACGCCCTCGGCTTCAAGGTGCAAACTGTGTTCATCACTGATGGCGTGCATTGGCATTGCTACGCCAATTTGCACAAAGGATCATCTGAGCCCGTTCTGTTTGAGCTAAGTGAAACGCAGACCTTAGCCGGTGCGCTACAGTTTGTGCAAAGGCTGGATGCGGCTCTTTTTGGTTACGGTTTGCCTGATAGTCCTATCGATACTAAGTGGAAAAACAACATCATGACTCCTGATGCCGCACTTGTGTTTCCCCTACCTGCGACAAAGCTCAAGCAGCCAAGTCTGCCATTACTACCCAAAGTCAATGGCTTCGTTAACCTTGATCAAGTCAACCCTTTGCAATTACAACCAGGGTTGAAACCTACACAGTTGCAGTTACCCGATGGCTCGACGAAGCCAATTAAAACGTGGAAGGATATTCTCCTTGAATCCTGTCGGTTTGTGCTGAGCAACAAGCCTCATATTCCAATACCCCTCCATGACAAAGCAGGCAAAAAGACATTTCTGTTTAACACCCGTAAGCCAGAGACTGGAAGTAGTGCTTCGATAGTTCAAGAGGGGCGCACAGTATTCATTTACACGAACTACAGCGCTAAAGACTGCATTGCCAACGCGCTGTACGTGCTCAGCCAATTGAATGGCGCTAAGACTGCCTCAGTAGCTTTTTGAAGTATTTCCACTGCATAACTGATTGGGTTACCAAACCCGAATGAGGCGCAGGCTCACATTAGCAGGAGGCATACTTGTTATATGCCTTACTATGCTTTTCGTCGATCAATTAGCTTTTGCGCCATCAAGATTAGTGCAAACATCCTGGGAATATGACCGTGGTGTGTATTTAAGCGAATTTATGCCCTGCACCGGCTGCATCATAGATGGCAGACGTATCTCAACAGCTGCCAAAGGAAGTTGGTACGCTGTTCTGGTACTTCCTGATAATCTCCTTCTGTATAATCCGGCTACTAAGCGGGCCTCTTGGTACACAGAGATGATAAGATGGAACGAACTAGCCGGCTTACAGTTTGGGTGGTGCAGAATCACGCGTAACCGGCTATAAACCGACAGATTTTACAGTAATAGTCGAACGCGCTATGGAAAAGGCCAGCAGTGAGGAACAGTCACCCACACTGGCGCGAGTTTAACGCAGCGTAACTCGTGACCAGCCATAAGTACAGGTTGGACCTCCACTACCGCCCCAGCAGCAAGCCGATGTTGCACCTCCCCACAAATCATGTGATTGCAGCGCAAAGCCCGGCGGCGGAAATTGCGGGCTTAACCAACGCCCGCGCCCGAGGACGCCAACCCTCAGGCCCACCGCCGCCCCGCCATGCGCACGTTCCTCGCCCTACTCGCCACGCTTCTCACCGTCTGGCTGCCGGCGCGGGCGCAAAGCCCGGGCATCATTGCCATCGACAACGTCAACGTCATCCCCATGACCTGGAAGACGGTGCTGCCGCGCCAGCGCGTGCTCATCGCCGACGGCAAGATTCTGAAGATAGAATCCGCCGCTGCGCCCCTCACCCTCCCGGTTAGCCAGCGCATCGACGGCACGGGCAAGTACCTGCTGCCGGGCCTGGCCGAAATGCACTACCACTGGCGCAGCAACGACATCCAGAGTGACTTCAAGCTACTGCTGGCCAACGGCATCACCACGGTGCGCAACATGGCCGAGACGGACGGGCGGCACCACTTGGGCATTCGCCGCCAAACCCAGGCCGGCGAACTGCCCCGCCTCAACTACTTCACCGCCGGGCCTTACCTCCAACGCCCGGCCCTGGACACGCCGGAGAAGATCCGCCAGGTGGTGCAGGCCCACCGCGACCAAGGCTACGACTTCCTGAAACTCGCCGATAACCTGCCCCGGGACTTGTACCTGACCTTGCTGGCCGAAGCGCAGGCTCGGCAGTTGCCTGTGGTGGGGCACGCCCAGCGTGAGTTGCCGCTGGAATACTCGCTACGCCTGAAATCCATCGAGCACATCGAGGAGTTCGTGTACCTAGCTGACGAGACCGGCCGGCCCCTGGCTAAGCAAAGCCGCGCCGCGCTAAACCAGGTGGCGCAGCAGGTGAAGGCCAGCGGCGCCTACGTGGGCACCACGCTAGTCGTCTTCGACTTCATCAACAACTGCCTCGACGACCAGAAATTCGCCGCACTCCAACAAAGCAGCCTGACCAAATACCTGGCCCGGCAACAGCGGGAGGACTTTCTGACCGAGCGCAACGACTACCGTAAGCTCCGTACCCGCGAGTTCGACGGCGTGAAAGCGCCCGCGTTCTTCCAAACCCAAGCCGCCTGGATTCGGAGTTTCGCCCGCACCCTGGCCCGCCACCAGGTCCCTCTCCTGATCGGCAGCGACACCTACGGCATGGTCATCGTAGGTTTCTCGCTGCACCAAGAATTTGAGTTGCTACAAAAAGCCGGACTCAAGCCCTACGATATCCTGCACGCCAGCACCGTCAATGCCGCCCGCTACCTGGGCACCTACCCCACGGATGGCACCATTACGGAAGGCAAAAACGCCAACCTGGTGTTGCTGAGCCAAAACCCGCTGATCGACATCAGGAATACCAAAGCCATCGAAGGCGTGCTGCTAAAAGGCCAGTGGTACGACCGGGCCCGACTGGATCAGATGCTGTGGGAAGTGGAAGCCGCATACCAGTAAATGTCTGGTTAGATAAGCCCTGGCAGCCTTACTGTATCAGCGGCCTACAGCATCATTTTATGCCCCTTATCTCCTCAAACCATGAAAATAGAAGCACACAAAATCAATGGGGTTAACATCGCCGAAGTCACCTCTACGGGCCTAGTTATTACCAAACTAGCAGACGGGCTGGCACTGCTGGGCGACTTGTACTACCAAGGATTCGACAAAGTAATCCTGTACCAGGAGAACATTACCGAGGACTTCTTCGATTTGAAAACAGGCATAGCCGGTGAAATCCTCCAGAAGTTTTCGAATTACCGGGTCAGCTTGGCTATTGTGGGCGACTTTACGCGCTATTCTAGCAAGAGCCTCCAGGATTTCATCTTGGAGAGCAACAAGACTAAACACGTCAACTTCGTTAGCTCAACGGCCGAAGCGCTGGGTGCAGCGACTGACAATTAATCTATAGCAAGCTGGGCAGTGGCAGTTGGGGTCCTTTGCCTGAACCTGAATCCGTATTATCCGGCCTAGAATAGCCTCGCGCAACCGTTTAGTTACTTAGTGTCCTAAGCAATTAAACTGTTCCTATACAAAACCAGCCGCCCGCTTTTACGTCGATGCCTTTGGTCATTATAAAGCCAAATCAATTAAGCCACTTGACATAGAAGCTAATAGAGATTGACACACAGCATGTTGATTTTTGAATCACCAACACATTCTTTTCTCGTCTGATTCTGAACCAGTCTAATTGGTGCTGGCAATAATCTTATTGTAATACTCCGTCATAGTCACCACATCCTGTAGGTTATCGTAACGCAATCCTTTGGAGCTAATAAAATCTTCCATTTCTGAGGTGCGATTGGCAAATAGCTTCAGCACGCTTCTACGGTTGGGCATAAACTCAACAAGGTTTTTCTGCCCGGGCTTTAATAAGTACAGCGTGGCCTCGCGCATGTACACTTGCTCAGCGGTGCGAAGCTCGCCGGTAGTCGCCGGATTGGCTGTAGGCTTGCGCCCAATACCGTGCAGTACAAACAATTGCACTGCACCGTCGGTGGTTATGGCTTCGAAAAAGTTCCGACCACCGCTTACTTGGCTGTTCGTATAGTTTTGTGACTGAAACAGTCGGCTGTTAGGGCGGTTGGCTGGACCCAGCGTAAAACTCGTTACTTCATTTGCTGGCAGCAGCCGCACGCCGTTACTGGCCGATGAGTCGCGGACCTCAATGGCCTGTAGCGCCATGTTGTAGCGAATGCCACTACTCACTCTTTTCTTCCCCTTGCTCAGTACCACGGTACCTGGCAGCCAGTCCTCGGTATAATACCCCCGCCCGGGTACTTTACTGAGCGAGTTCATCACCATATTGTATTTCTGGGAGTTTATAGCGGCATTGTTCGCGGCATCGAAAATCTCCCGATTCATAAACTCAAAAGCTGGGACAGTGGTATTACCAAAGCCGCTAATTCCACCGTCTTGGGCCAAGGCGACTGAATTAAATATTAGGGTAATAGTTAGAGTCAGTAGAGTCGGTTTCATTGGGAGAACCATCAAGTATATAGTCGTCAATATAGATAAAAATCTGTTTGACACTTGCAGCCGTTCCGCTCGCTTTTATTGATGGCGGCAGCCAAGCTAGGTTTACCGACCAGCGGCGTGCCTGCAACGCATAATCACCGGCACTGTGTATGACGTGCATTTTATACAGAGAGGGAGCTTTAGTGAGGGCATATGACTTAGTCGCTTCCGGCAACACCTACACTGCGCCAGCGCAGCCCACTACTCGCCCTCTTGGCTGACCATCAACAAATAAACCACCCTCTATACAAGCAGCCACCCGCCCGCTTGCTGGTCGACGCCTTTCGTCTTTGTAGTTAGAGAAGCCTGGAGGTTGGAAAGAACTGAACCATTCACCCCGACCATCCCGCAGTTGTGAAAGCACAACTGCACCATCATCGTATCGGGACAAAAATCTTGAATTGTCTTTGGCAGCTTTGCCTAAAACACGCCAGCCCCGTTGCGCGCAACGGGGCTGGCGTGTTATTTGAGTAACGGTATTCTCATACGGTCTGGAATAAACAACTCTATTGTGGAGCTACCGTATGTGGCCTCACCAATGCTTTGCTTATTTTTGAAGTTCTGCTGCCGAAAACCGTAATTACAAGTGCTACACCCCACCGCTAATTTCACTTTATGAAGATTTTTTTACGCTTACAGGCTTTGGTGTGGCTCTTGGCATTGGTGCCCCTGCTGGCGGCAGCCAAGCCGGGCCCAGCCGATTCTCCGCTGGGCGGGCAATGGAAAGGTGAAATCAAAGTGCCGGGCGGCAACTGGGAGCTGGTCGTCACTATTGTTCCTCTTTCCAACGGCTCCTTGTACGCTACGCTGGATGTGCCTAAGCAAAAGATCAGCCGCATGCCGGTAAAGGCCATCGTGAAAGGCTCCGATGTAAGCATGCAGATTGAGGAAGCGGCCAGCAAATTCACGGGGAAGCTTTCCGTTGATGGCAAGAAGATGAGCGGCACTTGGTCGCAGCCGGGCCTTACAACGGCCTTGGTGCTGGAGCGTAGCAGCGGCTCACCCATCAATGCAGCTAATTTCAAGCCCTCGGCTCCTTACCGCGAAGAGGAAGTAGTGGTGCCCAATAAGGTGGATAAAGTACGGCTTACGGGCACCCTGACCATGCCGCAGGGCAAAGGCCCTTTCCCGGCCGTGGTGCTCATCTCGGATTCAGGCCCGCAGGACCGCAACGCCTCGGTAGATAACTTCCGCATGTTCAACATCCTGGCCGATTACCTTACTCGGCGCGGCGTAGCTGTGCTTCGCTACGACGACCGCGGCGTGGGCAAGTCGAGCGGCAATTATCAGATGGCCACCACCGCCGACCTCGTCTCCGATGCGCAGGCGGCTATGGGCTTTCTGCGCGCGCACTACCGCATCAACAAGGCACACGTGGGCATGATTGGGCACGGCGAAGGCGCCAACGTGGCCCTGCTGGCCGCCACGCACAAGATTGCGCCTAGCTTCGTGATTTCACTGGCTGGCTACGGCCTCTCGGGAGCCGAGCTGCTGAAGCGGCAGCAGGTTGAGATTCTGCGGCTTATCGGAGCTAATACGGCCCAGGTAACCTCGGCCCTACAGTTGCACGAGCGCATGCTGAATATCATCCGCGAGACGCCCAACGACGACATGGCCCGTGCCAAGGTGGCCGCCATGCTACGCATGAGCAACGCTGATATCGATTTTACCATGGTACAGGCTCGGGCCACCCAGCTCACCTCGCCCTGGTACCGCTACTTCATCGACTTCGACCCCAAAAACCGACTAGGCGAAGTAAAATGCCCGGTGCTGGCCCTGAATGGCACCGCCGACGTGCTGGTATCGGCCAATCGTAACCTGCCGGTGCTGCAGAAAGGCCTCCGGGCCAAAGGCAACCGCAATGTATTGGTATACAAGCTGCCGGGCGTAAACCATTGGTTCCAGGCTGAGCAAAGCCAGTGGCCGATGGTCAATGGCGTGATTCAGCCGACTTTTTCGCCGAAAGCACTGGCTTTGATTCACGGCTGGGTAGCCCAAAACAGTTCGCCTAAGCCCATTGAAGTCGCTTCGCCCTTCGCCAAAAAAGCCGCCTCGTCTTCTTCGGCTAAAGTCAGTGCCAGCAAAGGTGCCCCGGTTCGCGAAG
>NZ_JBZYWH010000036.1:0-35857 GCF_058932745.1 Hymenobacter sp. FMD4 | reverse complement strand
GCCAGCCTTCGGATCGGCTTGCACCCGCTCAAGAAGGCGGTGAGTATGGTCGGGCAGTTCATGCGCATCCAGCACGATGAAGCCATCCAAAGCATTGCTAAAGGCCGGATCCAGATTGAAGCCGATAAAGCGTGCGTTGAGGCGCACGTATTGGCGCAGCAACGTAGGGATGCCCACGCCGTGCGGCTCGATGCTAGCCACCAAGCGGTTAAGCGACTCCAGGCTATCGACGCCGGCGTAGAGCACGCCGGGCCGTTCGGCCTCATCGAGTGGGCGGTAGCGGAAGCGTTTGCGCGGGCGCACGTAGGCCGCCAGCTCATGGTCGAAAAAGCGGCGCGTCACGTACGCAAGCATGGCGGCTTTGGAAGCCTGCGAAAAGCGGTTGCTGATGCTCACCGGCCCGATCAGGTAGCGGTACTCCGGGTTGGCACTCAGGTAAGTTGCAATGCCTTTCCAGAGCAGCGCCAGCGGCATGGGCTGGCGCTGGTACTCCTCACGGATAAACGAGCGGCCCAGCTCCAGCGACTGGCGCAGCAGCGGCTTCAGCTTGCGGCGCAGGTGAAACAACGAGTTCAGGTAAAACCCACGCCGGCCGTGCTGGCGCAGAATGGCCCGCCCCGGCCCAATGCGGTACGCTGCTACGAGGCGGCGCGCAGCCCGGTCGTACAGAAATAGGTGGCGGTAATACTCGTCATACTCATCCAAGTCGATGGCCTGCTGGGTACCCTCCCCTTCGCGGCGAAACGTCAGCTCGCGCAGCCGCCCAATCTCGCGCAGCACGTTGGGAATTTCCTTTTTCCTGGCCACGTATACCTCCCAGTTGCGCGACTGCACCAAGCGCCGCGCGGGCCGCAGAGCCGCCAAATCAGCTTCAATCAGCTCAACTTTGGTTTCGGCTATTACTGGCACTTCGGGCACGTGCCGCATCGGAGCCAGCACGGCGGCGTAGCTGCTGATCTTGGCGGGTGCCAGCGCGTGCACGCGGGCCCGCAGGTAAGGCAATTGCTCCTCGGTGGGCAGGCTGCGTAAGTCGGCGGGCATGATGGGGGCCCCGAGGCGCACCTGGATGGTCTGGCCGCGCTTGTTCAGCAGTTCGGCGGGCAGGCGGGCCGTGCGTAGCAGCGGGTGCACCAGCCCCAGCCAGTTAAAGGAAGCACTGTTTTGTCCGCTGATCCAGATGGGCACCACTGGCAGCCGCGCTACCCCGATGAGCCGGCCGGCTGTGGGGTGCCAGGCCGAATCGGTAACGGGCCGAAACGGGGCTGCGCGGTGCGCCACCTCGCCCGAAGGAAATAGCAGCAGCGGCACGTCGTTGTGCAGGAACTGCAGCAGCCGGCGCATGCCTGGCACGTTGCGCGGCGACTCTTCCGCATCGGGTTTTACCAGCACAAACTGCTGGTGCAGCTGTGGCAGCAGGGGTGCCAGCAGTTCGTTGGCCACCGCTCTTATCTCGGGCCGCACCTGGCCCAGCACATGCAGCAGCACTAGCCCATCGAGCATACCACTGGGGTGATTGGCCACGGCGATAAACGCGCCTGAGGTTGGCACACGGCGTAACTCGGCTTCGTCGTACTCCACCTTGATATCGAGGTGATGCAGGATTGCCGCCACAAAGGCTAGGCCCGTCAGCTCCTGGGCCTGGTCGTAGAGACGCTGCAGGTCGCGCAGGTGTGTGAAGCGCTGCAGCACAGGCTGCAGCACGGCGCGGGAGCGAGGACCGAAGCCGGCGGGAAGGGGCAGATTAGAAGAGGAGAGCAGATCCATCAGCACGGGTGCGGCCGGCGCAGTCACCGGCATAGCAGTTTTATCAAACATCGTCAGCGAAGATTAGTCGGGCGTTACTAGCCGATTATCATATTGTTATCTGCTGCCGAAGTAGCCGGTTACGAACCGGTCGCCCAAACCAAAACGCGCCGCAATTAGACTTTAGCCGGCTGGGCACTAGGCTAACTAAAAAAGCCACGCTTGCGGCGTGGCTTTTTTAGTTCTCATTGATAAACGATAGGGGTTAATTCACTCACCGCTCAAAGGTACCTCCCCGCCTAATACCCAACCAAGCTTATTTATCAGACATAACACATTGATAATCTTCTCATACCTGCAAGTCCCACAGGCCTCGCCAAAGTTTTGGCACGGTTTTCTTGCAAGCCCTTACAACGATGCGCTGTAGACTCGAGACGTAGCATCTATCCTTCCTGTTTCTTCCGACTTTTGATACCCCGTGGTCATGAAAACGAACCGCGCTAGCCACCTCTTTGTCTTTGCCGCCGCATTGCTGCTCGGCACTGCCGCCACTGCCCAAGCCCAGGTACGCTCCTACTCCAACGCTCCCGCTTCGGCCAACAAAACCGATGGGGTACGCTTCGGCATTCGGGCCGGTCTGAACGTATCCGACTGGGCTGGCGACGCCGTGGAAGGCGTACAGAATCTTACCAACCTGGCCAACGGCGCCATTACCAAGCAGCAGCGCCCGGGCTTCCATGCCGGTGCTTTCGTAAGCCTGCCCGTGGGGCCACGCTTCGTGATTGAGCCGGGTGTGCAGTACTCCGAAAAAGGCGTCATCGTAAGTGGCCGTGTGCCCGTGGAGCAGCTGAACTTCCTCAACGCCAAGGCCACCGCAACGGCCCGCATGGGCTACATCGATGTACCGGTGCTGGCCAAGGCTTACCTCACGCCGGGACTGTATGTGTACGCCGGTCCGCAGGCTTCGTACCTCGTATCGGGTAAGGCCCGGGTAGAGGCTGGGGCCCTGGGCTTCGATGTGTATCAGCAGGACTTTGAGGTGCGGCAGTACTTCCGCGAGCTGGATTTTGCCGTAACTGGTGGCGCCGGTTACCAGTTCGGGAACGGATTGGGCATCAGCGCGGGTTATGACTATGGACTCTCGTCACTCGACAAGAACAACCGCTTCGACGCGCAGAACCGTGTCATTAAAGCATCCATGAATTTCACGTTCTAAAGCCGCGGGCTCAGGACGCTAAATACTCCATCACACTCGTTCTAGCATCTAATTACTCCGCTCACATAAGCAAAAAAGGGTGCCCGCGCTGCGGACACCCTTTTTCTTTGGGCGTTGGTGGCCGATCAGCTCGTCGGACCGTTGTCGACGCGGGCTTCAATTACGCTCTGCACTGACGAGGACACATTCGAAAGGATGTTGTAGCCGGTAGCGCTTTCGATGGCATCGACGGTGGTGCGGTAGGCCCCCCAGCTCGTGTTGAGCGAGTTGTCGTTGGGCGTATCGATGGCAATGACACGGGTGCTGGTGGTTACGCGGCTCGGGTCACTGCTGCCTTCAGGCAGCACTACTACCACTTTCCAGATACGGCGTGGCACGGTTACCCGGCCAGCATCAATAGTGGTTTTGTACCCAGCCGAGCCGGTGCCACCGGTACCGTAGCTCCCCATGATGATGTACAGCTCGTAGCCTTGGCCTACGAGGGTGCGGCAGTAGTTCTCCAGGCCCGCCCAGGTGCGCTGGTTGTTGTTGGGCGCCTGCGGAATCATGTTGGTCATCAGGAACGTGGCCGAGTTGTCGGTCACGGAGCTGGTGCGGTCGGCCGAGGGACAATCATGGCCGCGGTCGAAGCCCGAGCCGGTGTAGCTGCCATTGCCCACGCGGTACCAGCCCGAAGGCAAGGTGTTATCGGCGCGGAAGTCATCTTGCCGGGCAGCCGAGCCCAACCAAGCTGAGCTCATGTGCCAGGATACCCAGTTGGGCGTGCCCCGGTCGCGGTGGTACGACATGTCGTACTGCGGCTTGCGAAGCAGGTAGTTCCAGTAGTAAGCAGCATCAGTCACGGCACCGCTGGGGTTGCCCATGGCCAAATGGTTGTCGCGGGTGGCGTCAGCGCTTTGACTGGCGGCCTCCAGGGGCTGCGGTGTGAGGTCTTCCTGCTTGGCGCAGGATACGGCCATAAAGCCGGCCAGCACCAGGGTGCTCAGACGAGTAAACGTACGCATCATAGGGGAACGGTGGTTGTGGGAATGGTGGTGCAAAAGTCGGCGCTACCGGCCGCCAACCTGTTACGCGCCAGTTATGGTCTTGTTACTGAAATGTTATCATTATCAGACCATAATGCGATGCTGCCCGCTTCCTACAACGGTCTTCCAAGTGGTAACCCGACGCTACGATTATGGATTATATGACCGAGCTGCACAGCTCTTTTTTACATCAATTGCGCGAGCTTTTGCCTAATGATCAAGTTCAACTTCAGCGCCCGGGAGGGCTCGTGGCCTACGATTGCGCCATAGCAAGCTCAGTGGGCAGCAGAGCACCCAGGTTCCCAGCGCCACGCCTCGTAGCAACATGAATGATAGCTCGGTGAAGTTTTACAGGAATGCTGCTTACTAAACCAAATACTTAGCCCTTACCTCGCTTCACAACTTGGGCTGCTTAGTCCCAAATGCTGTTCGCCTCCGTCAGAATAATGGGCTTACCATCCGTAATAACGATGGTATGCTCGTGCTGGGCCACAAAGCTGCCGTCTTTGGTGGCCAGCGTCCAACCGTCGCTGAGCTGATGGGCCAGCGTGGCGCGGGTGGAAATAAACGTCTCCACAGCCACCACCGAGTTCTTCTTAAAGCGCTTCAGGTTGTACCGGTCGTAGTAGCAGGGTATTTCCTTGGGCTCCTCGTGCAAGCTGCGTCCGACGCCGTGCCCCACCAGGTTCTTTATAACCCAAAAACCCGCTTTTCGTGCTTCCGCTTCAATCAGCCCGCCTATATCGGCAATGCGTACGCCGCCCCGGATGCGGCTGAGAGCAGTGCGCAAAATCTGCCGGGAAGCATCAACCAGAGGCTGGTGGTGGTGAATGTCGGCACCGAGCACGAAGGAGCCACCGTTATCGGCCCAGTAGCCGCCCAGTTCCGCCGATACGTCAATGTTCACCAGGTCGCCTTCCTGCAGCACCTTGCGGGTCGACGGAATGCCGTGCGCCACTTCGTTATTTACGCTGATGCACGTCCAGCCTGGAAAGCCATAGGTAAGCCGCGGGGCTGATTTAGCTCCTAGCGCCGCCAGGATACGCCCGCCGTATTCATCTAACTACTTTGGTCGTCATGCCCGGCTGAGCATACTCGCGCATTTGTTTAAGCGTGATGCCTACGGCTTCGCTGATGCGCTGCAAGCCAACTAAGTCTGCGTGTGAGGTGATGGACATGGGGCGAGGAATTTTAGCTCTCTGGCGTGGTACAGCCTTGGTTCGCTAACACGGAGAAAGCGGCACCGGTTTACGTTAGCAGCTGGGTTTAGGCGTTTTTACGCAGGTTCATTTCTTATCTCCTATGCACGCCACGCAAGCGGAGTCTAGATAACCCAAGTTGCAAAACAGATTTGACCCATTTTGAGAACAATTGACCGATCCGCCGTAATACCCTATACTCGCAGCTACCATCCCACACCACCCTATTGCATCAGCCGAAGATAAACTCACTGGGAAGCACTGCTTCCCTTGCCAGCGGCGCGGCTTCTAGCCACTGCCAAGGCGTTTTACCTTCCTCCGATGCCTCTACATTCCCTCACCATATTCATCATCGATGACGACGTGCGGTACAGCGAACTGCTGGCCCACAAACTCAGGCAAAACCCTGATTACACGGTCCGGAAGTTTCCTTCGAGCCACGACTGTCTGCCGGCCCTGGCTGATGAGCGCCCGGACCTGATTGCCCTGGGCTACCCCCTGCACGATGGTGCCGGCGAGCAAGTGCTGCGCCAGGTGCGCGAGCAGGTACCCGAAGTGCCTATCATCGTTATTTCGGCCCAGGAGGACGTAAGCACGGCCGTGCGACTGCTCCAGCACGGCGCTTACGACTACTTCGTGAAAAACGAGGAAACCGCCGAGCGGCTGTGGCACAGCGCCCAGAAGGTGAGTCAGCAGGCAGCCCTGCGCCGCGAGAACGAGCTCTTGCACCGCGAGGCAGGGCAGCGCTTCGACCCGCAGCGGGCCATTTTGGGCGAGAGTGCGCAGATCAAGGAAATGCTGGCGCTGGTGGAGAAGGCCGCCCGCACCAACATCACCGTATCGTTGAGCGGCGAAACGGGCACGGGCAAAGAGCTGGTCGCCAAAACTATTCACTTCCTATCGCCACGGCAAAGGAAGCCCTTTATAGTCGTGAACGTGGCCGCCATTCCACGGGAGATACTGGAAAGCGAGCTGTTTGGGCACGAGAAAGGCGCCTTCCCCGGGGCAATGAGCCGGCGCCCCGGGCGCTTCGAGCAGGCCCACGGCGGCTCGCTGTTTTTGGATGAAATTGCGGCCCTCGACTTCGGCCTGCAGGCCAAGCTGCTGCGCGTGCTGCAGGAGCGGGAACTGACCCGCGTGGGTGGCACTAAAACCGTTGCTTTCGATGCCCGCTTGCTGGTAGCTTCGCACCGCGACCTGGCGCAGGAAGTCGCAGAAGGGCGCTTTCGCCAAGACCTGTATTACCGCCTGCTGGGGCTGCCCATCGTGCTGCCCCCGCTGCGCGAGCGGGACCAGGATGTGGTGCTGCTGGCCGAGGCCTTTCTAGGCAGCTTTTGTCACCAAAACCACCTGCCGCCCCGCCACCTCAGCGAAGCGGCGCGGATGAAACTGCTGCAATACCCCTTCCCAGGCAATGTGCGCGAACTGAAGGCAGTGGTGGAATTAGCCGCAGTACTGGCTGAAGGGGAGCAGATTCAGCCCACTGACTTATCCCTGCGGAGTACGCTGCTGCCAGCCGATGAAGAGCCGAGTGCCAACGACTCCCTACGCAAACAGGTGGCCGGGATAGTGCAGCGCTACTTGGATGCGCACAACGGCAACATCTTACAGGTGGCGCAGCAGCTGAAAATCGGCAAGTCCACGATCTACCGCATGATTCAGAACAACGAGGTGAGCGTGCGCTGACCCGGGGCTTCCGCCCACCTAGCCAAGCCATGTGTCGTTGTTCTGGGGCTGGACTTGCGACACTAGCCTGCTGATTTGAAAGCTTTTCGATCAGTCCACAAGCTCGACTTTGGGCAGAACGCCACTCCGGTCGAGGTTTTCGCGTATGCAGGCGCAGACCCCCTTTTTATCTTCCCTATGTCTCTCCGATTTTGGCTGCTGGCGCTGCTCTTCGTGACTACGCTGGCCACTGGTTGCGCCCGCCGCAACCGCGCCCCAAAAGAAACTGCCACCAGCACGCCTACTGAAGCCCCGCGCACGGCGGAGGCCGTGCGCCGCGAAAACGCCCGCGACCTGGCCTCGGTGATGACTGATGAGCTACAGCTGCGCGAAGACCAGACCCTGCGCATCCGGCAGGTACTTGCCACCACCGTGGAGCAGGTAAACGACGCCCAAACCAAGTTCGGCTCCGATAAAACGGCGCTGATGGGCGCCCTGAAGCGCATCAACGCCACTTCCGAAGGCCAGCTGAAACAGATCATGACCCCGGCACAGTACCAGCTGTATCAGCAGCGCAAGCCCCAGATTCAGCAAAAGCTGCGCGAGCAGAAAGCAGCCGAGAAATAAAATTTCAGGAGCCGGGCAACGCCCGTGCGTCGCCTTGCATCTACGCCGGTGCCAGCCCTCTTTAACGGAGTGGCGGGCGCCGGCGTTTTTTTCTATCTTAAAGCAAATGCTTGCGGGGTATGATCCAATTGCGCGGAATCGAGAAGAGCTACGTGATGGGGCACAACCAGCTGCCGGTGTTGCGCGGCATCGACCTGGAAGTGCAGGCCGGGGAGCTGGTCAGTATTATGGGCTCTTCGGGCTCAGGCAAAAGTACTTTGCTCAACATCCTAGGCATTCTGGACGACTATGACCGGGGCGAGTACTGGTTGGCCGGCACGCACATTGATCGGGGCCTCTCGCAGCGGCGCGCGGCGCAATTGCGCAATCAGTTCCTGGGCTTCGTGTTTCAGTCGTTTAACCTACTGAACTTCAAATCCGCCCTCGAAAACGTGGCGCTGCCGCTCTACTACCAGCAAGTGAGCCGCCGCGAACGAAACCGCCTGGCCATGGAGTACCTCGACCGCGTGGGCCTGGCCGACCGCGCCGACCACCTGCCCTCGGAGCTATCGGGTGGGCAACGGCAGCGCGTGGCGCTGGCCCGGGCGCTCATTCACCAGCCCAAGCTCATTCTGGCCGACGAGCCCACCGGCGCCCTCGATACGCACACCACGCAGGAGGTGATGGACATCTTCAAGCAGGTGAATGCGGAGGGCATGACCGTCATCATCGTAACGCACGAACACGACATCGCGGCCCAAACGCAGCGCATCATTCGCATTCGGGATGGGCTGATCGTGGGCGAAGAAACCGACGACGTTACCCCTCCTCTCATTTCCACCGTCAGCTCCCTACCGTCATGAAAAAGCTATTACTCGCCGCGGCTCTGCTACTAAGCGGCGCGGCCCACGCCCAAACGGCCCCGACCGAAATCAAAGCTCTCAACCAGCGGCTCAACCAGCTGATGCGCAACCCGGCCAAGCCAAACCAGGAAGTGCGCATGGACATGAACGGCTGCCACGCCACCCAGACCATCCGCGACAAAGACGCCGACGTGACCATGACGCGCCCCATTGCGGTGAGCTACAGCAAAGGCCAATCGGGTTGGTCGGTGAACCTCGACAATGGGTTCTTTGAAATGAAAATGGACTTCGACTGGGCCGATGTGAAGCCGCTGACTTACGACCGCAGCGACGATAAAAACGGCGAGCAGCACTACCAGATCAACATCAAGCGCGTGAACAAGGACGGGAAAGGCTCCACGAACTTCAACCTGCCGCTCTACACCAAGGACGAGGCCGTGGTGCGCGACGTGATGGCCCGGCTGGAAAAGGTGCGGCTGAGCTGCCACTAAGCCAGACGCCCGCGGAGCCACGCTCCGTGCCCCCCTTTTGTAACGGCATTCTAACTTCCAACTTCGCTACCTCTGCGCTTCATGTTCGACCTGGATAAATGGCAGGAAATCTGGAGCACCATGCGCCGCAACAAGCTGCGCACGGCCCTGACGGCCTTCGGCGTATTCTGGGGCATCTTCATGCTGGTACTCTTGCTGGGCGCCGGTAAGGGCATGGAAAACGGCATTTGGAAAGAATTCGGTGCCGGCGCGCAGAACAGTTTGTTCGTCTTCGGCGGCAAGACCTCCATGCCGTGGCAAGGGATGAAGCCGGGGCGCGAAATCAAGTTTACCAACGCCGACCTGGAAGCCATCAGGCAGCGGGTGGAGGGCGTGGAGCTGATGGCCACGCGCAACCGCCTGTCGGGCGAGTATACCATCGTGCGCGGCACCAAAAACGGCTCGTTTCAGGTATTCGGGGCCAATGGCGAGTTTTTCCACATCAATGGCGAGCAAGTAAAAACCGGCCGCTTGCTCAGCCCCCTCGACGTGGCCGAGCGGCGCAAGGTGATGGTGATAGGCGAGCGGGTACGCAAGGTGCTCTTCAAGCCCGACGAAAACCCCATCGGGCAATATGTGCAGGTGAAGGGCGTGCACTTTCAGATCGTGGGCACCTTCACCACCAACCAGAACCAGGGCCGCAACGAGGAGCGCGCCTACGTGCCTTTCAGCACTTTCCAGACGACTTTCAACCAGTACAATCAGGTGCAGCTGCTCGTCTTGACCAGCCGCGCTGGCACACCGGTAAAGCAGCTCGAAACCCAGGTTCGCCAGCTCCTGGCCAGTCGCCATCAGTTCGACCCCACTGATAAGCAGGCCGTCGGGCTCGAAAACAACGAAGAGGAAGTGCAACGCTTCAACGGCTTGTTCAACGGCATCCGGCTTTTCGTGTCCATTATCGGGGTGCTCACGCTGATTGCGGGCGTGGTGGGCGTGAGCAACATCATGCTCATTATCGTGCAGGAGCGCACCAAGGAAATTGGGGTGCGCAAGGCCATTGGCGCCACGCCGTGGAGTATCGTGAGCATGGTGGTGCAGGAGTCGGTAGTGATTACGGGGCTGGCAGGCTACCTGGGCCTACTCGCGGGTGTGGCCTTGCTGGATGGATTGCGCTACGCCATCGAGAAATCGGGGGCCGAGCTGCCCTATTTCACCCGGCCCGAAGTAGATGTGGGTGTGGCCATCGGAGCCACGCTGCTGCTGGTGCTGGCCGGGGCGCTGGCGGGCTTTGTGCCGGCCATGAAAGCGGCGAACATCAAGCCGATAGATGCGCTTCGGGCGGAATGATGCTTTAGCAAGCTCAGCATGAAGTCTTTTTTACTTTTCCATCTGTTGGCCACCACCTTACCCTTACTAGGTCTAGTTGGTTTCTTCATCCTGAAGCCCTTTAACGAACCCTAGCTTAAGCTTCTCGCCATGTTTGATCTTGATAAATGGGCGGAAATATGGAGCACGGTGCGCCGGCACAAGCTGCGCACGGCCCTGACGGCCTTCGGCGTGTTCTGGGGCATCTTCATGCTGGTGGTGCTGCTGGGCGCGGGCAAGGGCTTCCGCAATGGCGTGGAAAAGGAGTTCGACGTGGCCAAAAATGCCATCTTCGTGTGGTCGCAGCGCACGAGCATTCCCTACAAGGGCATGAAGCCAGGACGTCTGGTGCAGTTTACCAACGACGACGTGACCGTGCTGCAGCGGCAGGTGCCCGAAGCAGCGCTGGTATTGCCGCGCACTTCGTTGCACGGCACTTTCACGGTGCAGTACGGCACTAAAAGCTCGTCGTTCTCCGTCAACGGCGAGTACCCAGGCTACCCGCAGGTGCGGCCGGTGGCGCTTACGGCTGGCCGGTTTATCAACGAGCCGGACATTCGTGACCGACGCAAAGTGGCCGTAATCGGGGCCCGGGTGGCGGAAGTGCTGTTCGGCACGGATAAGCCCATCGGGCAGCAAATCCGCATCAAGGGCACCTACTTTCAGGTAGTGGGCACTTTTAAGGGCACCGGCCGGGCCGAGGAATCCCAGGAAGACGCGCAGACCATCTTCATCCCGCTCACCACGCTGCAGATTGCCTTCAACCAGGTAAATAAAATCGACTACTTCGCTTTCCTGCCCCAAAACGGCATTCCGGCCAAGGTGGTGGAAACTAAAGTAAAACAGGTGCTGGCCCAGCAGCATAAAGTGGCGCCCACCGACGAGCGGGCTTTTGGTTCAGCCAACGTGGAGGAAGAGTACAGCCGCGTGCAAGGACTGTTTTTGGGCATTGCAGGCTTCAGCTGGTGGGTAAGCCTGGGCACCATCGTGGCGGGCATCATCGGGGTGAGCAACATCATGCTCATTGTGGTGAAGGAGCGCACCAAGGAAATCGGGATTCGGAAGGCCATGGGGGCCACGCCGGGCAGCATCGTGAGCATGATCGTGCAGGAAAGCATCGTGATTACGGCAGCCGCCGGGCTGCTGGGCTTGCTGGGCGGCACGGCCTTGATGGCTTTTTTGAGTAACCTGATCGAAGGCGAGGACATCAACTTTTTTCATAACCCGCAGGTGGACGTGCAGGTGGCACTCACCGCCGTCTTTTTGCTGGTGTTTTGCGGCGCGCTAGCCGGGCTGGTGCCAGCCACCATTGCGGCCCGCGTGCAGCCCGTGGTAGCTCTGCGAGATGAATAAGGCCTCCCCCACCCTAGCTCCAGAGTGAGCGGGCAGCCCCAGCAGCGCAGGCGTTCTGTTTCATCATTCACTTTCTTCTCTCTTCATCATCAACCTACTGACGCAACTCCCCTAGCAATTCGTCAGGCTCCCTCGCTCTCTTTGAAGCGTGGGCCGGGGGGTGAGGCTCCTATGAAACGCGTATTCCTAGTCCTACTTCTGGTATTGCTGCTGGGCGGCTTCGGGTGGTTGGGCCGCTACTTCTACCTGCAGGCCAATGCCGCGCCGGTGACTTACAAGACCGAGCAGCCGTTCATTGCCAACATCACCAAGAAAACCGTGGCCACAGGCAGCATCGTGCCCCGGCGCGAGGTGCAGATCAAGCCGCAGGTGTCGGGCATCGTGGAGGAGTTGTTTGTGGAGGCGGGCCAGCCCGTGAAGGAAGGCCAGCTGCTGGCGCGCATCCGTACGGTGCCCAATGCGGCCAGCGTCAACAACGCCCAGAACCAGATTCAGCAGGCGCGGGTGGCGCTGGAAATCAGTCAGCAGGAGCTGGACCGCCAGACGCCGCTTTACGAGCAAAAAGTCATTGCCCAGCAGGAGTACAACCGCCTCGTGGCCGACGTGCGGGCCAAGCGCCAAGCCTTGGAGGCCGCCCAAAACGACCTGCAGATTGCGCAGCGCGGCGCCTCGCGCAACACCGGCGGCGCCACCAACACGGTGCGTTCCACCATCACCGGCCTGCTGCTGGATGTACCAGTAAAAGTGGGCTCCTCGGTAGTGGAGCGCAACAACTTCAACGAGGGCACCACCATCGCCACGGTTGCCGACATGAACAGTCTCGTGTTTGAGGGCAAAATCGACGAGAGCGAGGCTGGTAAGGTACGCGAGGGAATGCCCATCAGCCTATCGGTGGGCGCCATCGAAAACAAGCTGTTTCCGGCCACGCTGGAGTACATCGCGCCGAAGGGCGTGACCGAGGAAGGCGCCATCAAATTTCAGGTGCGGGCCAAAGTGCAGCAGCAGCCGGGCGTATTTCTCAGGGCTGGCTACTCCGCCAACGGCGACATCGTGCTCGACAAGAAGGAGCAGGTACTAGCCATCCGGGAGGCCTTGCTGCAGTTTGGAAAGCTGAACAAGGACAGCGTGTTTGTGGAAGTAGAAGCCGGGCCGCAGCAGTTTCAGAAACGCTTGGTCAAGACGGGCATTTCCGACGGCATCAACGTCGAAATCGTGTCGGGGCTGACGAAGTCCGACAAGCTGAAAGTACTCGGGCCGGCCACCGACGAGAAGAAGAGCTAGGCCGGGTGCCCAGTAGTCGCCGAAATCTGTTCTGCGCTGCTGTCTGCATCCCAACTGGCCGCTCAGGCCCGGCCTTGCGTAGAAGGCTCTTCGGTAATCTCCTCCGCCCCATGGCCTCGCCCCCTCTGCCCTTCACCCTACAGTTTGCCCCCGACCTCAGCCTCAATCCCGACGGCAAGCACGTGCGCGACGGCCTGTCGTCCTCGCTACGCACCGGCGACAACCTCTGGATAGCCTGCGACGAACGGGCCAGCGTGGAGCGCCTGCGCCTTACCGGGCCCGACACCTTTGGCCAGCACTGCCGCTACCAGCTGGCGGACTTTCTGGAGATGCCCGACCCCGAAGGCTCCGAGGAAGTGGACATTGAAGGCCTGGCCGAAGGCGACGGGTACCTGTGGATTGTGGGCTCGCACAGCCTGCGCCGCAAGAATCCGAAGCCGGACAAAGACGATACGGCCAAAGGCATGGGCAAGCTGGCCAAGGTGCAAACCGACCTCAACCGCAACCTGCTGGCCCGCGTGCCCTTGGTGCGCAACGCCGACACCCAGGACTACGAGCTGCACGCCACCGCGCCCGACCCCACCAAAAAGCGCCATAAGCTTCGCGCGGCCCGCCTCAGTCACCACACGTTGGTAAGGCTGCTGCGCAAAGACCCGCACATCGGCCCCTTCCTGCACTTGCCCGGCAAGGATAATGGCTTCGACATTGAGGGAATGGCCTACGCGGGCAATGGACGCGTGTTTGTGGGCCTGCGCGGGCCGGTGCTGCGCGGTTGGGCCATTGTGCTGGAGCTGCATGTGGTGCCCGGTAAACGCCGCGGCCGACTGGTCCTGGCCAAGCTCAGCGGCGCCGACGGCCTTTACTACCGCAAGCATTTTCTGGACCTCGGCGGCATGGGCCTGCGCGAGCTGCGCCTCGTGAGCGACGACCTCTACCTGCTGGCCGGCCCCACCATGGACCTCGACGGCACCATCGCCGTGTTTTGCTGGCCTGATGCCCTCAAGCAAGATGCCGACAGCCTCGTAGGCCCCAAACAGCTACGGCGCCTCTTTGATGTGCCGCACGGCCAGGGCCCTGCTGCTGGCATGGACAAGGCGGAAGGCATGGCCCTGCTCAACGAGCACCACGTACTCATCGTGTTCGACAGCCCCACCGACGCCCGCAAGCCCGACGCCAACAGCGTGGTAGCCGATTCCTTCCGTATCACGCCGCAGGACGAGGCGGATAACGCGCCCCTCGAAACCACACCCGAACCGCTGCCCGCTGCCGACCATGCGCCCACCAACGCCGCGCCTTTGCCGCCCGAGGAAGTAGGCCTCGTAGCCGCTGCCGATACGGCCGTAGCTGCCCCCAACGACCGGACGCCCTTGCCCCCGCAGTAGCTTTTCCTAGCCGAGCAGCGCCCAATGCCGTACTTTGGCGCCGCATCAACCCCGATTACCACTGCTATGGCCAACCCGCCGCTTGTCCGGACGCCCGAAACCCGGCACCGCATTTTCTTTCAGGATTGCGACCAGCTGGGTCACCTGAACAACGCCCGCTACCTCGACTATTTCCTCAACGCCCGCGAGGAGCAAACCATCCGTCACTACGCCCTGAACCTGGGCCAGCTCACGCGCGAGCAGCGTGCTGCATGGGTGATTACCAAGCACCACATCAGCTACCTGAAGCCCGCCAACCACGGCGAGCAGGTGCTTATTCGCACCCAGCTCATTCACTTCGACAACTCCTCTCTGGTGGTCGAGATGCAGATGCTCGACGCCGACGGCCTGCGCCTGAAGTCACTGCTGTGGTCGGAAATGGCCTTTGTAAGCCTGACCACCGGCAAGCGCGCCGACCACTCCGACGCCCTGATGGACATGCTGGAGGAAGTAGACGTGGACGACGTGCAGTACCACCCCGATGGGTTCGATGAACGCATCCGTGAGTTACGTCAGCACTTCAAGCAGCAGCGCAAAGCCGCCGGTCATCCCGAAGAACAGTAGCCCGAAGCAGCGCGGCCATTGTAGTCTGCCCTAACCACTTGCCCTTACTTGCGTTAACCTTAAACCGGAACCGCTGCCAATGGCACGGTTCCGGTTTTTTGTTTTCCGCATGTTTTACCACACCTCCCAAACACCATGAGCATTTTTGGTAATGACCCACTGAAGGGCAAAAAAGTAGCCGTGCTGGCCACCGACGGCTTCGAGCAATCCGAGCTGGAGAAACCCGTAAAGGCCCTCAAGGACGCCGGTGCCGATGTGCACGTAGTATCGCTCAAAAGCGGCTCCATTAAAGGCTGGGACGAAAAGGACTGGGGCGATAAAGTAAGCGTCGACAAAACCCTGGACGAAGCCAAGTCCGCCGACTACGATGCACTGGTGCTGCCCGGCGGCCAGATCAACCCCGACGTGCTGCGCATGGAACCCAAAGCCGTGGCCTTCACGGCCGACTTTATGCGCGCCGGCAAAGTGGTGGGCGCCATCTGCCACGGCCCCTGGACGCTGGTAGAAACCGGTCTCGTGCAGGGCAAGAACATGACCAGCTGGCCCAGCCTCAAAACCGACCTCACCAACGCCGGCGCCAAGTGGCAGGATTCGGAAGTGGTGGTCGATGGCAACCTCATTACCAGCCGTAACCCCAACGACCTGCCCGCTTTTAACAATAAGCTGATCGAGAAAATCGGCGGCAAATAACTCAGCCGCACTACTAGCAAAACGGGCCCCGCTGCAGTGCAGCGGGGCCCGTTTTGTGTATAAAATACGCAACGGTTTATTTCACCAATTTCAGCAACTCCGCTGCAAAGCGGTGGTACAGCGCGTACAGCCCCACATCAAACAGCAGCAGAAAACCGCCCTGCAGCCACAACGACCGCCCGAAGCCCAGCAGCCGCTGCGGCAGCTTGTGCTGCGTGGCCGCCCGCGCCCGCAGCCATGAGCCCGTAGTGAGGTAGACGACGTCGAGGCCCGCGTTGAGCAGCAGAATCTTTTCCATCGAGAACTGCTCCTGCAGGCTGGTCAGCAGCGAGAGGTGCTCCACGTTCAGCGGCCGCGCCTGCAAGATGCCCCAAGTGGCCAGCAGCGCATTCACAGCGCCCCACCCGATGTTCATCTGGTGAAAATAGTGGTCCTCGGCGCGCGGCGAGCGGCGCATCACCAGCCAGCCGCTCACCAGCAAATTCAGCAGCGCCCACACGCCCAGTACACCCATGCCCCGCTGGGCCAGCAGTTCGCGTTGGTAATTCAGCGCCGGTAAGGCGGCCTCCATATCGAGCATAGTGAGCTAGTCAAGATCGATAAAACGAAAAAAAGGAAGCTGCCGCGAGGCAGGCTTCCTTTTGTACCAGGTGTAGCGTGAATTGTTTATTGGGCGAAGCCGAAGGCCACGTACACTTGAATTAGGCTATTCTTGATGTTGTCGAGGCGGCTGTCAGGCGTCATCATGCCGTTTTCCATCTTCGGGTCGTTGTAGATGTCGGCCAGGCCGAGTACGTAACGGCCACCCACACGGGCCGGGCCCACGCGGGCTTCCAAACCGGCCACGGCGCCGTAGTCAAGCGAGTTGTAGTTGCGCTCGGAAATGCTCACGGCCTGCTTGTCTTCCTTGGCATTCACCAGCAGCGACACCTGCGGCCCCACGTGAATGCTCACGTTGTCGACGAAGTTGTACACGAACATTACCGGCACCTGAATGTAGTCCAGCTGGGTTTCGTACACGTTGGTGTTCATGCGGTACGGCGACGCGGCTTTGAAGCCCTGGCGGCTGTACAGCGCCTCTACCTGCAGCGAGGTCTGGGGCGTGAAGCCGAACTGGGCGTACACGCCGGCATGGAAGTTCTGGCGGTTGGCGTCGTTGGTGTAGTTCTTCTTGTCGTCGCCGCGGAAGTCAGAGGAGTTCCAGCCACCTTTAATACCGAAACCGTTGTTGCGCGAGTCGGGCGTGGTTTGATAATCCGATGATTTGCGAATGCCTTGTACGCCGCGCTGGGCAAAGGCTCCCAAGCTGCAAAGCGTGCAGAGCGAGAATAAGAGTGCAATTTTTTTCATGATGAAAGGGTCTAAGAGTTAGGTGATACCGCCCGACCAGAAAACCGGTGGAGACGGGGGCATCTGCAGTTTCCTATACTTGGGGCAGCGGCGGCGGGTTACGCCGCAGTGCAGCGAAACCAAAATTTTCCTGCCGAGCTGCTTGGCCGTTTCGTGATTTTAGACTTATGTTTGCGCCTTCCGGCCCATGCCACCCGGAGCGTTAGCTCAGTTGGTTCAGAGCGCCACCCTGACACGGTGGAGGTCACTGGTTCGAGTCCAGTACGCTTCACGAAAAAAGCCATCCTAGACCCTAGGATGGCTTTTTTTATTGCCTGCTGAGTTCTTCTATGGACTATATATACCAGCTTCTTCGCCAGCTAATCAGCTTGCCGTCATTTCTACCCCAAAGGCCATTCACTACATCACTGCCTAGGCTGGCATCAACAGCTTGAAGAAGTACGAAGTAGGGTGCAGCCTGCCGTCGGGCGTCAGAGCGTAATTAGGAATTTGTCCGGCCTTCTGCCAGCCCAGGCGCGCGTAAATGGCTTCGGCCGGTGAACCGGTTTCGGTGTCGAGTACCAGCAGCGAGCAGCCGGCGTGGCGGGCGTACGCCTCGGCCGTAGCCATCAGCAACGAAGCCAGCCCGCGGCCCCGGGCAGCGCTTAGCACCATGAGCTTTTGCACCTCGGCGCGGTGGCGGCCGTTGGGCTTGGCGCAAAGCGCCAGCTGCACTGTACCGAGCACCTCGCCCTGCTCCTCGGCCACCCACAGCGCTAAATGCGGACCTAAGGCAGCCTCCACGTGGCGCCAATACTCAGTGGCATCGGTAGGGCTCAATGGCGCCAGGAAACCAACCGAGGCACCGCCGTCAACGGTATCTATCAATAAGGCGACCAGCCCGCTTAGGACCTGTGGATCGGGCTGGGTGATGCGCCGAATAGCAATCATGGGCTGCTCATTTGAGGATTCAAACAGAGCAGCAAAACTACCAGCCGAGCGACAAGAATGTATATCCAGACGGTTTCCTGGTCCAGTGGACTTTATTAATCGGGCCGCTTGTTGCGCAGCCGCTCGCGCAGGTTCTTAAACCACTGCCCCTTCTTGCCCTGACGGGCATTTTTGTCGCGCTGTCGTGCTTTGCGGGCACTTTTGGCCCGAACACTGGAGGAGCTTCGGGCGGCAGAAGCGGCCGTGCGGGCAGGCGCCGCTGCGGCCGTAGCGGGTAGTGCTTCCACCCCGGGGGCTGGCTCAGCTTTAGGTCGGCCGGCTTTACTGACCACCTGCAACCGTAGGTTGCGGTGTAGCGAAGGACTGAGTCCGCCTGCATTAGCAGAAGCAAAATGTGTGGCTCCGTATCCTTGGGCCTGCAATCGACTGCGCTCCACGCCCAGCCCGGCCAAGGCATGCATGGCAGCTTTGGCGCGGGCTTCGCTCAAGCGCTGATTTTGCTGCTCGTCGCCTAGTACGTCGCTGTACCCCCCAATCTTGATGTGCGCCTTTGGGAAGGCCCGCAGAATGCTCGCCAGGTTGCGCAGCTGCTGGTACGACTCGGGCTTAAGCATGGCTTTGTCGGCCTCAAAGGACACCTGATCCGCATTAATCCAACCGCGTGCCGCACTGATGGGGTCTACCTTGATGGCCGGATTGGCCAGGAAGCTGTAAAGCTGGGCTTCGGCGGAGTAAGGTGCTACCTGCAGGTTACGGCCATCGGGCAATGTTATGGCCAGGGTGGGCGCGGCGTCGGTGCGGTACGTAGTGGCCGGATCGGCACCTGAATCCGATGAGGTAGCCACCGCCGAGGCCGTGTATGTGGGAGGCGACGCCACTCGTTCGGCCAGCCGCGCATCTTGGGTTCGTTTTCCTACACCATAACCGATACCCAGGGCTGGCAACAGCAACAGCGCCCACTGCCAACGGGGCCGCCAGGCTGAACCCCCAATAGACTTGGCAGGCGTGAATGTGATGCCGCCGCCTACACTTTCCCAAGTGCCAGCACCAGCTACAGTAAATTTTATAGGTTGTGGGCGGCCGGCCCCGGCCGCGGCCCGCGGCGCAGCCGGGGGTATTTCTGCATTGGGCACGGCCGCCGTTTCCCGCGCCGGCGCCCGGCGAACTGGCTCGGCTCGGGGGGCTGTAGCTGCCGCGGTGGCAGCCGTTCGTAAGGGAGCCGCGGCTGCCCGGGGGGTGGGTGCAGGCCGCGTTGCGGCAGCTACGGGCGGCCGCAACGGCTGGCTTTGGAGCCAGGTGCATAGCGCCTCGGGTACCAGCTCGAATTCGGCTCCGTAGCGGCCTGCCATTCCGAGTACCGCCGCCACAGCTACCTCTAACAGGTGCTCAAAGGGCACTTGAGGCAGCTCGTTGGCAGCTGATAGGCGGGCCGTAATGGGTTGGTAGAAGTCGCCCAGCAGGCCTTGCATGAGCACTACTCCGCGCCATTTGTTCGGCATGGCGTCACCTAGCTGACTTAGCACATTTGTTTCGTGGGCCTGACGCACCAGCGTCCAGATTACTTCCACGCCGTTGGGCTGTTTGCTGCGCTTGCTCAAGGCATCGATTACCAGCGGCAGCAACTGCTCCAGAACCCGCTCAATTACGCGCGGGTCCTTGTCCAGAGCCGCAGCCAAAGCAGGCATATGCTTTTCAGCCAGAAAGCTGCGCACAAGTTCCAGTAGCGTTTCGTCCTGCCTCATGATCTTACGAAAAGTCCTCGACCTATACAGTACGGTGTCGCGCACCGGCGGTTAGCTCTACGTGCTACCGGTGCTTGAGGTCAGCAGCAATCATGTTGCCAATGCGCTCCGAACCGGGTTTCCTGACCAGAAAAGCCAATCCTGACTTAATGTAGTAAGGATTCGGCCCAACTCACTGATTTATTGACCTGTACTCAAGTCTTTGTACCAACCCCAAGTCTGGGCTCTGGGTTTCCGCGACGGCGCTGCAGGGCCAACGTCGGTATTCAAAACCGATTTTCTGACGTAGATACTGCCGCTCCGTCGTGGCTGCCCACGCCGGAGCCGGCACCGGTAACTCCCGGATTGGCCATCTTGCATTTCTTTCCAATGCTTGCTTATGACTCGTAGTGCTGTAGGATGCGCCCGGCTATTGCTGCTGATGGCTATGTTGGGTGCCTGTAAAAAAGATGACGCCACGCCAGAAACGCCCGACCACCTCGCCCTGGGTAACCCCAGCGGCGCCGTGGCCAACGTGACGCAGCCGCAGAACTACCTGCTGCTGAAGCCGCAGTACGCCCTTAGCTACCACCGCGACCGGGGCATTCCGAACTGGGTATCGTGGCACCTGAGCAGCGGATGGCTGGGCTCCGAAACGCGACAGGACAACTTCCGCGCCGACAACACCCTGCCCGCCGGCTGGTACCAGGTAAGCGGCACCAGCTACTCGGGCTCCGGCTTCGACCGCGGCCATATGTGTCCCTCCGCCGACCGTACCGCCAGCGCCGAGGATAACTCGGCTACGTTTCAGATGACCAACATGGTACCGCAGGCGCCCAACCACAACCAGCGCATGTGGGCCAATCTGGAAAACTACTGCCGCACCCTCGTAGGCCAGGGCAATGAGCTTTACATCATCAGCGGTGCTTATGGCCGGGGCGGCACCGGCGCCAATGGGGCCGCTACCATCATCGACCAAGGCCGCGTGACCGTGCCCAGCCGCCTCTGGAAAGTGGTGGTAGTGCTGCCCGAAGGCCGCGACGATGCCAGCCGCGTCAGCACCAGCACCCGCGTCGTTGCCATCGATACGCCCAACGAAAACAACGTCAGCAGCAATTGGGGCGAGTACCGCACCACCGTCGACGCCATCGAAACGGCCACCGGCTACGACCTGCTGTCGAGCGTGGCTACGTCGGTACAAAACACGGTGGAAGCCCGCGTGGATAACGGCCCTACGCAGTAAGCGCCAAACATCCGGGCGGCCTCGGCCGTTGATCAGCCCGTGACTCATCCGCATTACCCGCCCGTAGCGTGGGCGCCGCTTTACGCCCATCCGCTACCGCCTGGCCACCGCTTTCCCATGCTCAAGTACGAGCTGCTGCCTGAGCAGCTCCTGCGCGAAGGCATCGTCGACGAAGCCAGCCTCTTCGCTCCTATTCCGCTGCCCGAAAAGTACACGCTGGAAACCCACGACGTGGCCTATTATCACCGGCTGCAGCAGGGCCAGCTCACGCGGCAGGAGGAGCGTGCCACGGGCTTTCCGTGGTCGGAGCAGTTGGTGCGGCGCGAGGTCACCATTCTGGGGGGCACGGTGCAGTGCGCCAAGCTGGCCCGCCACACCGGCGTGGCCCTGAACGTAGCCGGTGGCACGCACCATGCCTTCACCGACCGCGGCGAAGGATTTTGCCTGCTCAACGACCAAGCCGTGGCTGCACATTACCTGCTCAATCACGAGGGCATCGGCAAGATTCTTATCGTCGACCTTGATGTGCACCAGGGCAACGGCACGGCGGCCATCTTCCGCGACGAACCCCGCGTGTTCACTTTCAGCATGCACGGCGAACGAAACTACCCGGCGCGCAAAGAGCAATCCGACCTCGACCTAGCCCTGCCCGACGGCACCGAGGACGCGGCCTACCTGCGCCTACTCGCCGACACGCTCCCGCGCCTCTTCGACGAGGTGCAGCCCGAATTCGTTTTTTTCCTCGCCGGCGTCGATGTGCTCGTCACCGATAAGCTTGGTAAGCTGCGCCTTACCCGCGAAGGCTGCCGCCGCCGCGACCGGCTGGTGTTGGAGCTCTGCCACCGTCACCGCCTGCCCGTGGTGGTATGCATGGGCGGCGGCTACTCCGAGCGCATCAGCGACATCGTGGAAGCCCATGCCAATACCTTCCGTCTGGCGCGGGAGCTATGGTTTTAAGTAAAATAGTGAAGGGAAAAGTGCGGAAAACAAGCGCTTCTTTCAGCTTTTCACTTTCCCTTGTCACCACTGATGATGACCTGCCAGCGGAACGCCCACTGCCAACGTAACTCGTAACGGGTGATGCCGGCGGCGGCCAGCATCCGTTCCCAGTCCCGGCGGCGAAAAGCGCGGGCTACGGATAGCGGAGCGTCGTTCTGCACCAGGTAAGAGCCACCCAGCAGCCGCGTAAGCCACTTGATGCTGTGGTAGGCCAGCGCGTGGCGGTGCAAGTCATTAATGACTACGGCCACGCGCGCCTGCTGTTGCCACTGCCGCAGCATAGGCACCAGTTCCCGTTCCGGAAAGTGGTGGCAGAACAAGCTGCACATCACCACGTCATAGTGCTGTTGGGCGAAGTCGTGAGCGAAAATATTATGCTGCGTAAAGCTGATTTCGGGGTATTCCTCGCTGCGCGCTTCTGCGTAATCCACCATAAAGGCATTGGCGTCCACGCCCAGCAGGTCCACGGCCAGCTGCTGACGCCGGGCCCAGCGGGCCACGTGCCGCAGCGTATCGCCGCCGCCGCTGCCCAGGTCAACGATGCGCACTGGCTGGCTGGCATCAAACCGGGGCCGGAGCCGCCGCAGGGCATCGGTAATTACGCGGTAGCCCCCGAGCCGGGTATTGATAATCTCCAGCTCGTCGAGATTCTGCCGCAAGGCATCGGAGGCCAGCGACAGGTCGTCCATCAGTTCCGGTTCCGAAGAGCGGTGCGCGAGGTCGGGCATAAGCTTCAGTGGGCGACTAGTCGCTGTAAGTTACCCGCAGCAGCATGGCCTCTAGTGTCAGGCCGGGGCCGAAGGCAAAGCTGAGCACTGGCGCGCCGTGCTCCTCAGGCTGCAGCTCGCCAAGCAGTTCGCGCAACACGAACAGCACCGTAGCCGACGACAGGTTGCCCACTTCGTGCAGCACACGGTAAGCATGGCGGTTGTCGGCGGGCGTTAGGCCCAGTTCCTGTTCGATGGCCTCCAGAATGCGGCGCCCGCCGGGATGAATAGCGAAGTGCCGTACGTCGGGCAGGCGCACGGGCAGGCGGCGCAGCAGGCCGTCGGTAAGTTTGCGGATGCCTTGCTTCACCAGGCGCGGCACGTAGCTTGAAAGGGTCATTTCGAAGCCAAAATCATTGACGTGCCAAGCCATGTCGGCCTGCCCATCGGGCTCCAGGCCGCAGTGAAAGGCTGTTAGCTCCAGGTTGGGCCGGCCAGCAGCGGCCTTGCCCAGCACCAAAGCGGCCGAGGCCCCGTCGCCAAACAGCGCGTTGGCCACGAGGTGGTCTTCTTCGGCGCGCTTCTGAAAGTGCAGCGTACACAGCTCGGTACACACGATGAGCACCCGGGCGCGGGCATCGGCCCGGCAAAAGGCATCGGCCAGCTTCAGCGCATTGAAGGCCGCGTAACAGCCCATAAAATTCACGCAGGTACGCTGCACATCGGGCCGCAGCCCCAGGTGTTGCACCAGCTCGATATCCAAGCCCGGCGCGTACATGCCCGTGCAGCTCACCGACACCAAGTGCGTGATACTTTGGGGCGATACCTCCGGAGCCCGGCGCAAGCAGTCCAGCGCGGCCTCGGCAGCCAGCGGCAGCGCTTCGCGGCGGTACACGCGCATGCGGGCGCCCACCGTGGGAAACGGCTCCAGATCCGGGGTATTGGGGAAAAACGTGTAGGCGCCTTCGTCCCGCCCGTAATCGGGCAGCACGGAGTGCCGGTAGCCGATGCCTGACATGCGGTAAATTGCCCGTAGCTTGCGCGTACCGGCTTCGTCCATGCCGTGGGCGCGGGCCATAAACTCGGCAATTTGCGACTGGGGCAGTCGATGCGCGGGCGTGGCCGTGCCGATGGCACTGAGGTAGCTGGTGGTCATTGCGGCGAGAAACGGTGGACAGCGTCGGTAGTAGCCGACACCTTTATGTAGTAACGACAACGGCCCAGCTAAGCGAAGGTTTTAGAATGGTACGCCGTGGGTTTGCCGCATCAGGCCCTGCACCACCGCTGGGGCGTAGCGCAAGGTGCCTACTACGGCATCGGTAAGGCGAGGCCCGCCAAAGAGCCGCTGCACCAGCCGGCCCACCTGCAGGCGCATAGCAAACCGCTGCTGCCACTCACGGGTGTACCCCGCTTCCAGGCCGGCACGCGTGAGCGAGCCGCGCAGGTACGCGTCGGTGTGGCGGGCGGCTACGGCTGCCCCGTGAATGGCCATGGCCATGCCGTTGCCGCAAAGCGGAGTAATCAGGCCGGCCGTATCGCCGCACATCAGCACGTGCTGCTCCACGCAGGTTTTTGGGGCGAAGGAAATCTCGTTGATGACCTCGGGCTGGGTATATAGCCGCTCCGATTCGGCCAGCACGCGCCGCAAATGCGGGTTGCGAGCCAACACCTCGGCTTCCAGCGCCGGAATGTTGCCGTGGCGGCGCAGCTGCTCGCGCGTGGCCAGGTAACAAAAGCAATAGCGCCCGTCTTCCACCGCCGAAAGACCTGCGTAGCCGTCTTCGAAGTTGTGCAGAGCTATCAGGTCCCGAGGAAAATCTAACTTCAGGTGATACTTGACACCTATGTAAGGCGAGCGTTGCCGGAAAAAGGCTCGTTCGAGCTGTCGGTCGAGGGTGGCACGCTTGCCGTAAGCGCCCAGCACTACGCGAGCCGTCAGTTGCTGACCCGTGGCCAGGGATACGCGAAAGCCGTCGAGTTCAGCCTCAAACTGCACGTCGGTCACGGTTGCGTTTTGTAGCACCTGCACGCCACGGGCCCTAGCCTGGCGGTATAAAAACTCATCCAGTGCAAAGCGACTGACGCCAAAACCACCCAGGTCCAGCTGAGCCGTGAGCGTGCGCCCACCCGGCGCCGATACCAGGAACTGCCCGATGCGGGCCGGGCCAAGCACGACGGGGTCGGCGCCTAGGCGTTGCAGGTAAGGCAACACCTCGTTCGACACATATTCGCCGCATACCCGGTGAAACGGGTACTGCCGCCGCTCCACTAGGGTCACGGGCCAGCCACGCCCGGCTAGGTCCAACGCCGCCGTCAGCCCAGCCAAACCACCGCCGATTACTAAAACGGCTGAGTCAAAATTTACGGTCGAGCTGTTCAAAAACGCGAGGACAAGGATTAAAAACGAAACTTTGTGCAGTATTCGTATTTCCGGGTGGAAAAGTCATCCCGAAAACACTATATTTTACAACCTATTTCAAAAGAAGCCGTTATTTTTGCAGACGATTAGCGCACTGCGCGGCGTCCTACGGTTCAATTTTTTTGTCGGGCGCTTTTTCAGTCTTACCCGTTTTTATGCCCAAACGACTACTTTACGCTGTATTGGTGGCTGCTTTTAGCGTGTGCTGTTTGCCAAGCAGTTTACCAGCTGCCCCCGCCAAGCTGCAAACAGCGCCGCGGCCAGCCGGTTCTTCCGAAGAGAAGAACATCCTCGTGTACCCCAACCCGAGCTCGGGTGTGGTTCATATTGCCGTTACCGGTTTCGAAGGCCGCAAGACGGAATTGCGCGTACTCAACGTGATTGGCACCGTGGTTTACCGCGAGACCATTACGGAGCTGGATAACCGCTATACCCGTACGCTAGATTTGAGCCGCTTTGCCACTGGATTGTACTACATCAAGATTGATGCAGACAATAACAGTGTAATGCGCAAACTCGTGATTCGCTAATAAGTCAATTCCGACTTTTGCCCACTTGCCGAGGCCGTTGTTCCACTTGCTGGGGCAGCGGCCTCGGTCCTTTTGGTGGTCAGGCGCGGCTGTGGCAAAAGCATGATTGCGCCTGCAGCTTGATCATCGAGAGTTTGGCCAAAAACTACTTCTCAACCATCTTTTCTCGGTGCGCAAGGGCAAAAAAAAGCCCCTCCAGGGCTTGGAAGGGCTGATTATACAAATCAAAAGGAAAATTAGCGGCGGGCGCGGACTGGCACTGGTTGGAGCTGAGGAGTGCGGCCGCCGAGCAGACGGTCCAAGAGCGCGGCTAATTTATCAGCGAGCGAATTCAGCGTCATGAAAGAATGCAAAAAAATGGATGCCTTTACACCAAGGTACGTAGCTTTAACCATATAAGGCCAATGCTCGGTTCCTTTTTTCGCCCAATTAGGCTCCTAATTCGCCAGAAGCTGCCTTACCACTCGACGAGCATCGTGTGCCACTCCGCCCATCAAGGCCGAGCCGCGGTTGTCGAGCCAAGGTAGTCCGAGAAACGCCAAACCCGGCTGTTCCGTTAAGCCGCGGTGGTGCCGGGGCCACCCGTTGGCATCCAACACGGGCAAATCAATCCAGTTGAAATTGGGCTTATAGCCGGTAGCCCACACCACGCCTTGTAGCGGCGGGGTATCATCGGCACCGCCGACCAGCGACGCACCCGCGGCCCCGTGCGCCCGCCCGATCCAGTGCACATTCGGAAACCGCCGGAGCTGCTGCAGGTCGCGGGCTACTACCGGCTCGGGCTGGGCGTGCATCCAGGCACCTAGCCGGCCGTGCCGGGAGGCCCGAAACACGCGCAGGCTCCGTAGCACTGCCCACATCAGCGTATTATTGACCATGCTGGGCGTACGCGAATCGAAGGCCGCATACACGGGCCGGCTGGTGGCGGCCAGTTCGGCGGCAATCTGCAGGGCCGAGTTGCCGCTGCCGACCACGGCTACGGGCCCGGAGCCCGGCAACTGAGTGGGGTTGCGGTACACTTGGCTGTGCACCTGCGTTACTTCCGGGGCTAGCTCGGCGGCCCACTCCGGCACGCGCGGCGCATCGAACCCACCGGTGCACACGATTACCCGCCGCGCGATGTAGCGGCTGCCTCGCTGCGTGTGGGCTTCGAAGCCATTGTCGCCAATAGCCCCAACATGTACCACCCGCTGCTGGGTGTGCACCTCAAAGCGAAAATGTGCCGCGTAGCGCTGCAAGTAGTCAGCGGCCTCGTCTTTGGTTGGGTAGCGCCACGGATTGCCAGGCCAACCCAGCCCCGGCAGCTTGCTGGCCCAGGCCGGCGAAAACAGCCGCAACGAATCATAGCGCGAAGACCACGCTTGCCCCACAGCGGCCCCCTGCTCTACCAGGATGCACTTGGTGCCGGCCTGCTGTAAGTAGTACGCCGCTGCCAGTCCGGCCTGCCCAGCGCCAATCACCAGCGTGTCAGTACGGAATTGATCAGGCGAGGAAATGTCAGAATGTAGCATGCAACACAACGGCTTACTGGTACCAACCAGCACCCAGCCGCAAATAAACAACTCTGCGTGCAGACTATCCCGCGGTAATAGCTGCAGTTCGCGGCGTAACCACGCTCAAATCGGCTTTCAGGTGTTGGGCCGTGTGGTGCGCCAGCGCCATAATAGTGAGCATGGGATTGACGCCGCTGCAGGCCGGAAAAGCCGAGCCATCGGCCACGTACAGGCCTTTGACTTCATACGTTTCGCCGGTAGGGCTAGTGGGGTGCAGGCTTCGGTCGCCGCCCATGCGGCAGGTACTCATCTGGTGGGCGCTGTACAGATTGAATCGGTTCGGGGCCCAGTTCAGTTGCGGCAGACCGTCAAGCACTTGAGGGTTCTGAATGACGCCGTCCTGCGCGTGCAGCGTGGGCAGCGTACCGTGCGGCAGGTACACGGTATGCGCGCCAGCAGCCACGTGCACTTCGGCAGCGGTGCGAGCGGCGGCGAGCATACTGGCTCGGTCATGCTGGCTGAGGCGGTAGCTGATGAGCGGCCTCCCCTGCCGATCGACGCGCACGCGGCCGCCGTCCCGGTCGCGCGTGAGCACGATGAAGGAACCGAGGTACGGCGCTTGCTGCATGAGGCGCTTATGCTGCTCGCCCGAAATCCACGGCAAGGTCATGGCCATCAGCCCAAGGTGCGCGGGTGGCGTTTCTATTTTTGCGCCGAAGTTGGAGCCATTGAGGCGGGCGCAGCTGTCGTTTACCACCGACATGCTAGGTCCGTACCACGGATCAATAGCCCACGGATATACTCCCGACACGGCCACTGTGGGGTGCAGGTGCAGGTGCTGACCGAGGTGCGGATGGCGCAGGCCGCTCCGCAGCAGCAGCGCGGGCGTCTGGATGGCGCCGCCGGCCACCACCACGCGCTTGGCCCGCACCAGTACGCGCACGGTGCGGCCCTCGGCAGTGGTGTATAAGGCCTCGGCGCCAGTGGTGCGGCCGGCTTCCACCATAATGCGCTCCACGCGGGTATCGGCCAGCAGACGGGCGCCGTGCTCGGCGGCGGTGCGCAGGTAGGTGTTTAAAGTGCCTTGCTTGATGCCGTACCGGTCGCCGAAGGTGCTGAAACCGAGGCCACGGTAGTGCAGGTCGGATTCATCGAGGCCTTTTTCGTTGCGCGGAATCAAGCGCACTTCGTGACCCAGCTTGTGCGAACCGTCGAGCAGGGCTTGGTTTTGGCCGTTGTGGCGCGTGTAGTTGGTATTGACGCTCAGGGTGGCCGCTACGGCATCGAGACTTTGACGAAACGAATCCTGCGTGAAGTGCGGCGCCTGGTGCTCCCGGGCCCATTCTTCCAGCACGTAATCGGGCGTGCGGAAGGAGCCGGCCCAGTTGACGGTGGTGCCGCCGCCGAGGCAGGAGCCGGCCAGCAGCGTGACGCCGCCATCAGTGGTGCTCAGGGTACCGCGGGCATCATAAAGGTGCCCGATCATGTCGGCTTCGCGCTGCGTAAACTCACAGCCGTGGCAGTACGGGCCTTTTTCCAGCACCAGCACCTCGAGGCCAGCGGCGGCCAGCTCACCGGCTACCACTCCCCCGCCGGCACCGCTTCCGATTACCAGCACTTCGCAGTCGTAAGTCACGTCGCGCTCGGGATGCAGCGTGGCCAGGGGGCGCGGTGTGTCCACCACACCATCGGTGAGGGCCAGCGGACCGGGGTAGCCAATGGCTTCCCAATTGGGACTGGCCGCGCCAGGCTGGCTGCTGCCGTAATACAGAAAAGTCATCAGCTTGCGCAGAGCCTGAAAACCTTGACGCAACGGTGGCAGGCTGCTTTGTGACCAGTTTTGAAGCAGCTTTTCCTGCTGCTCAGGGCTCAGCTCGGGAAAGGGCTTCAGCGGCCCAAGCCAGCTCAGCCCCAGCAGACGACTATCGAGCAGGTCTACCAGCTGCATGAATTGTTGCTGTGCCGTTGCCGGCTGGGCCTCGATGGCGGCCGTGAGCAATTCCAGGCTTACGCCCTCGGAGCCGCGGCGCTGCCAAAACTGCGGGTGCCCGGCGCGGCCAGGCAGGCTGGGAATAAATGCATCGGCGAGGGCCAGCAGCACTTGCTGCTGAGCGGCGGTGAGGTTCATGCGAGCAGTCTTTTCGCTAAGCCCGCCGCGTAATGTGCTGACGGGTTAGTCCACCTGAAAAGATAGGCATTTGCGAAGAGAAAGTCGGCATGCAGCGCTTTTTTCTGTTGCCGAATTCAGCGAAACCACCCGGCCCAAAAAATTACCTGAAAGTAGGTATTGGTTGACCCTTAACGGCGGGGCTACCTTTGCTTGATTTCGTGTGCGCAAAATCTTGCGTATACGCTTACTGCTCTTTTTAAGTTTTATCGTTTTGCTTTTCTTTTTGACAGTCAGCACGATAAACACCCTCTTACCCGCGCCATATCGGCAACTTTCTTTACCCACTCTGTGTCAACCTTTGCTCCGCGCCTCCTAGGCGCCGCGCTGCTGCTGCTTCCTGGGCTAGCAGTTGCGCAATCCTCTTTTAATGCTTCGCGCAGTAACTACAGCGGCCTGAACGGGGCTGCCTGGAACCCGGCTACGCTAGCCGACAGCCGCTACACACTCCAGATCCGGCTGGCCGGCCTGGATGCGCACGGCACCAATACGGCCTACCGCTACACCGGCGGCTGGAGCCCGCTAAATAGCGACGCTTCCTTTGACCTGAATAACTCCACGCTGGACCGCCGCATGAACGACGCGCCCAAGCTCTTCAGCGTGGGCATGACGCTGCGCGGGCCGGGCGTGCTGCTGCGCATCAACGAAAAGAACACCGTGGCGGCCAGTAGCCGCGTGCGCATGGCTTTTCAGGGCAACCAAGTGTCGCAGACCCTGATTCAAAGCGCGGTAGACGAGTTCAAAACCCGCGGCCTGTCCACCGGCAACACGTTCAACCTGAACCTGAACGCCTTCGCGGAGTGGAACCTATCCTACGGCCGCGTACTGTTCGACAAGGAAGGTCACTTCCTGAAGGCGGGCATCACGGCCAAGCGCCTGATGGGCTTGGGCTCGGCTTACCTGCAAAGCCGCGAGCTGGATTACGAAGTGGTAACGCGGACGGCCGCTACTGGTGACTCCACGCTGCGCCTGCGCCGCCTCGACGGCTCCTTCGGCTACTCCAATCCCGACGCCTTCAAGGACTTCGACCTGAGCACGGCGCGCAACTGGCTAACGCCTAGCAATGCCCCCGGCAGTGGCTGGGGCGCTGATATTGGCTTCGTGTACGAGTTTCGTCCCGACGTGACGCAGTACCGCTACGCCGATAAAAAAGGCCGGAACCGCATCGACCACTCGCGCAGCAAGTACAAGTACCGCGTATCGGCCGCCTTGGTCGACATCGGCTCCATTCGATACGCTACCAATGCCGTAGCCTACAACCGTATCAAACCGGCTGACCTGGGCATCAGCGAGGCCGACGCCGAAGGAATTGACTTCGAAAACTTCAACACCAAGCTCGACCGCATGCTGCAGACGCAGCGCTACAAAAAGGAAACTAGCTTTACGGCGGCCCTGCCCACGGCGTTGAACTTGGATGTGGATTACCGCATTCGGCAACGCTTGTACGTAAATGCAGCCCTTAGCCAGGGGCTTCGCGGGAGCTATGCTACCGGCATGCGCCATTTCTCGTTTTTCTCCGTGACGCCGCGCGTAGAAATGAAGTGGCTGGAGCTGTCAAGTTCCTTATCAATGATTAACAACTACCGGACGATGGCCTACGGCCTAGCCGCGCGGATAGGGCCGCTGAGCGTGGGCTCCAACGACGTGGCCGGCTTGTTTGCGTCGAAGCCTTACGGCGGCAACGTGTACGCAGAACTCTCGCTGCTTTCCATAACGAACAAGCGCCCGAGCAACAAAAAGCACAAGTCCCGCTTGCCTTCGGCCACGCCGCCTTCGGTTATTTAAGCACGTAGCTGTAGAGGCACCGCCACCTTTTTGACCGTCCTGTGGGAGGGCAGTTGAAGCCCTTGAGATGCTCCAACTGCCCTCCCACAGGACGGTCTTTGTTTATCTAACTACCTCCGGCTTACAGGTACTTCAGCAGCCAGCCCACCATTTTGCGGACCCGGTCGCCGTAGGGCGGGTAGAAGAGCTTGATGCCGGTGTGGCCCACGCGCTGCTGCAGCACAGCTTTTTCGTTGGAGAAGGCCACGAAGCTGTAGTAACCGTGCGCCTTCCCAATGCCGCTGTTGCCGATGCCGCCAAAAGGCAGCTCGGGGTGGCTCAGGTGGATGATGGTATCATTCACACAGGCGCCACCGGCCGGGATATGGCCCAGCAAATAGCGCTGGTTTTCGCTGCTGCGCGTGAAGAGGTACAGGGCCAGCGGCCGGGGCCGGTCGTTCACGAAGTCGGTGGCTTCCATAAGGTTGCTGAACGTCTGCACGGGCAGCAGCGGACCGAAGATTTCCTCCTGCATGATGGCGCTGTCGGGCGGAGCATCGGTCAGCACGGTGGGCTCGATAAAGCACTGCGAGGCATTGACGCTGCCGCCCACCACAATGTGGGCGCCGTGCTGTTGGGCATCTTCCAGCAAGTGGGCGATACGCTGAAAGTGGTGACTGTTGACGATGCGCGCGTACGACTCGGAGGCTTCTACGCCCTTGCCGTCGGCGTTGTAAAAGCGCTGCAGGGCTTGCCGGATTTCTTCGATCAGCGGCTCCTTCACCCGCTCGTGCACCAACAAATAATCGGGCGCCACGCAGGTCTGGCCGGCGTTGATGCACTTGCCCCACACGAGTTTCTCGGCGGTATCGCGCAGGTCGGCGGTATCGTCTACCACGGCCGGCGACTTGCCGCCCAATTCCAGCGTGACGCTGGTAAGGTGCTCGGCGGCGGCGCGCATCACCACTTTGCCCACCTGCGGCGAGCCGGTGAAGAAGATGTGGTCGAAGGGCAGACGCAGCAGTTCGGTGGCCACGTCTTTGTCGCCTTCCACCACCGACACTTCGGCCGGATCAAACACCTCCTGGGCCATGCGAGTGAGCAGGGCGGCCACAGCAGGCGTCATTTCGGAGGGCTTCAGCACCACGCAGTTGCCGGCGGCCAGGGCCGAAGCCAGCGGCCCTACGGCCAGGTAGAACGGGTAATTCCACGGCGCTACTACCAAGCTTACACCCTTGGGCTCGTACTGCACCCAAGACTTGGAGCCCATCAAAGCCAGCGGCGTGCTTACCCGGCGCGGCCGCATCCAGTCTTTCAGGTTTTTGAGTGCGTGCCGGATTTCGGCCTGCGTGGCGTATACCTCCGTCACGTCAGTTTCGGTGGCCGGCTTTTTAAAGTCCTGATACAAGGCCTGCTGAATGGCCTTGCGGTTCTGGGTTACCCATGCATCAAGGCGTTGCAGGCGAGTTGCCCGCTCGTTGGCCGTTTCGCGGCGCAGGGCAGCGCTACGGCCTTTTTGCAGATCAAACAGGCGCCGCAACGAGGCGGCATCGGTGACGGCCGGGGTAATGGTAAGCGTCATAGCACGGAGCAGCGGGACAACATAGGTGGTGGCTAATTAAGCGTAAAAGCGGCGCAGAAGTTGCGCCTCGGGCCAGAACCTTCTCCGTCTACCAACCGGATTTACCGGCGGTGGGCGTATCTTAGGCCAGCGCCTTCTCCGTTACCCCTATCGCCTCCGCCATGGAAAGTACCCTCGTGCTGCAAGGCCAGACCGTAACCCTGCGCCCGCTCACGCCAGCCGACAAGGAGCTGTTTTACCGCTGGGCCGTGCGCTCCGACGCTACCCCGTACATTTTCGGGCCTGAAGCCGGTGCCCAAGTGCCGTCGTGGGAAGAGTTGTTTACTGATTACCTTCCGCATTACTTCGATGGCTCCGACCCCTCCCAAGGGCAGTCATTTGGCATTGAAGTCGACGGCGAGCTGATCGGGCAAATCAACCACAATGACATCGACCCGCTGGACAACTCCACGGAACTAGACATCTGGATAGCTTCTCAAACCGACACCGGGCGCGGTTACGGCACCGATGCACTCATCACGCTGGTAGAATACCTCTTCAGCCAGTTCGACGTGGAGCTGTGCTACATCGTACCAGCGGCCTCGAATACCCGGGCGGTGCGTACCTACGAAAAAGCGGGCTTCGAGCTGGCCCGCGAGGTGACCCACAATCAGGTGTGCTGGCTGCACATGGAGCGTCGGCGCGCCGATACGGCGTAAGCTTGATAAGGTTGTTAGCAAATACGGTCGAGTTGGCTAAAGTTTTGCACAAAGTTTTCCACACAGTGTGAATTACGTGGAATAAGTTATGCACAGGCTGCTAGGGCAGCCTAATCGGGAAGAGCAAAGCAACGGTTCTATATCAGCTGGTTACTATATCCGCTGAACGGCTTTCGTGCCGCTCCACACCTCACTGCTCATTCCGATTATGCTATGAAACAGCTTATTGCCGTGTGCTTGGTTGCGGCCGGCTCGCTGCTAACGGGCGCTGCCCTAGCCCAAACCAAGGCTCAGCCTCTCCCCCGCCGCGCTTTTGTGGGTATCAACCTACGTGCCATCAACGACAGCATTCAGCAGCGCCACCAGCTGCCCACCAAGCAAGGCCTACTAGGCTGTGTCTGAAAAGTGCTGGGGCGTAAATTAGGGCATGGCAGCCCGATACGAGTTGAATGATGCCCAATGGGCGGTAGTAGCCGCCGAATTGCCGCCGCAGCGCACGGGGCGTCCGCGGCGCGACGGCCGGCAGCTGTGGAATGCGCTGCTGTGGATCTTGTGCACGGGGGCGGCGTGGCGGGACTTGCCGGCGCGTTATGGCCCGTGGCAAACGGCCTACGAGCGGTTTCGGCGCTGGTCGGCAGACGGCACTTTCGGGCGGGTACTGGCCGCCTTGCGCCTGCGCTTGGACCAGGACGGCATGCTCGACCTGGACACGTGGCTGGTGGACTCGACCACGGTGCGCGCCACAAAAAGCGCGGCGGGCGGGGCGAAAAAAAAGCCCAGTGCCTCGGGCGCAGCCGCGGCGGGCTGACCACCAAGCTGCACGTGGTGTGCGACGGGGCGGGCACGCCGCTGGCGCTGCAGCTCTCGGCCGGGCAGCGCCACGACGCGCCGCAGTTCGAGTCCCTGTGCGAGCAGGTACACGCCCGCCGCCGGCCGCGCCAGCTCATCGCCGACCGCGGCTACGACTCGCAGCACATCCGCCGCTGGTTACGCCGGCGCCGCATCCGCGCCGTGATTCCGCGGCGCCAGCCTGCCCCGGGACAGCGCTGCCGCCGACGCGGGCGTCCGCCGCGCATCGAACCCCAACGCTATGCCCGCCGCAACGTGGTGGAGCGCTTCTTCGGCTCGCTCAAAGAGCACCGCCGCGTGGCCACGCGCTACGACAAACACGATACACACTTCCTCAACATGGCCGTGTTAGCCTGTATTCGGCGCATTTTGCAACACCACTTTTCAGACACTGCCTAGTAATTGCTACATGGCCCCTGTGAGCACCCTGACAGCTTCAGCCTGTGCAGCGGCCATAATAGCCCTATATGCCATGACTTCTTTGCACCGGCACAAGCGCTAGAGAGCTATATATTAAGTTGGTGGCTCCCACGTGGGGCATCGGTTCTGCAGTTTCAACGTGCCTCCCGACCGCCCTGATTCAAAGCATAGCGGTAAGTATGGGTAGGCCTAGCCCTTTTTGTCGACTACGCTATAAGCCCAATTGAAACAAGGTATTGATACGTGCAGACTGCGTCGGCTCGTGCATTCGTGGTAGAAAGCGCATAGTATCTCTGATCTGCGCATTTCCGAGTGGTCTTTAATGTGCAGCGAAGCGAGCGAGATGCACTTGCCGTTTCGCATGTAGCCGGTGGGTCGAACTATCCTTTCGGCGCAACTGCAGTGACAGCCCTAAACGACTAATCCTGATGATCAACAACTAATCGCTCTTTGAGTTATTGACGTTTTACTCATGCCTATCAATACCTCAACAGCAACCCTGTTCCTGTTTTATAGGTTTAAAATGGCCCTAACCCTACGGATTTTGTGTTATGCCCATTTCTGCTCGTCGGCCCTTCAGACGGCCTCGTCATGTTCCCTCAACTGATTATGAAGTTGTAATAGTTGGCGCTGGGGCTGCTGGACTTAGTGCAGCATTGGTATTGGGAAGATGTCATCGTCGTGTGCTTCTCTGCGACGGGGGCAAGACCCGCAATGCCCCATCCCCTGCTGTCCACAACTTCCTTTCTCGTGATGGTATCAAGCCTCAGGAGCTCTTACGTATCGGTCACGAACAACTACAGCCTTATCCTACTGTTGAGCAGCGAGAGGTTTGCGTTACTACAGCAGAGCGTGACGACGAAACGGGTACTTTCCGCGTTACTTTAGACAACGGTAGATGCGTCACTACGCGCAAAATTATCTTAGCGACTGGTGTAATGGACGTTTTGCCAACCATAGATGGCATGCGGGAACTGTGGGGCACAGGCGTATTGCATTGCCCCTACTGCCATGGATACGAAGTAAGTGAGCAGCCCTTAGCAGTACTTGGCAGAGGCAAGTCGGTGGCTGGATTTGCTTTATTGGTTAGTCGCTGGTCAAAGGATGTCGTCGTATGCACCAACGGCTCTGCAGGCTTAACTGAACATGCCCGTCAGCGCTTGAAACGGCACAACATCACGGTATACGAGCAACCTATTCTCCGCCTAATTGGGGAACGTAATGGACAACTTCAATACATCGAATTCGATGACAACAGTCGGATTGAAAGAAGTGCCCTCTTCCTGCACCCCGACCAACAACAACGCAGTGATTTAGCAGATAAGCTAGGCTGTTACCGACTTGCACGTAGTGGAGGAGTACGGGTAGATAAGCGCATTCAAACGAGCGTGATGGGAGTATACGCAGCGGGGGACGCAACCCCAGCGGCACAACAGGCGGTAGTAGCCGCTGCGGAAGGCACACAAGCTGGCATCGCCTGCAACGAGCAGCTAACGCGGGAAGAGTGCGCCGGGTAGCGGCCGG
>NZ_JBZYWH010000035.1:0-36249 GCF_058932745.1 Hymenobacter sp. FMD4 | reverse complement strand
CCAAAGAATTGGGCTCCGCTTCAAGAGAATTCCTCTTGACGGCCATCGGTGCTGATGTCCAGAATGCCGTAGATGAGGCAATAGCCAGAACCTCCCGTAAGCAGGAGAAGGGCGGCAAAAAGAAGCATCAGTGTTACCAACGGCAAGCTGGCACCGGTAGGCGAGATGGCCAAAACGACCAGCAGTAATCCTAAAATTACTCGAATCATCCGGTCGTGGTTTCCAATGTTCGTTTGCATGGCCAAGATTGGTTTAAGTGAAAAACTTCTATAATATAATATTATTTATCGACTGATAGTCAGCGGTTTTAAGCTTTTTTCTTTCCTGCCTTAAGAAGCAGTGGCCCCAGCCTATTCCAATCTACTGGTACTGTCCAGGTTCCAGCTTAGTACTGGTTTGAAAACTGATCCGGCATGTTCAACTTAGACTGCGGTAAGCTTCAATGCTACCCCTGTGACCCAGTCTGAATTTAGAGCGGGGAATGCGATGGCACGAGTTCGATGTAATGCATTACCAATAAAATGATATATATTAGGTTTGCAGATGATGTACGGCAGTATTGGCTGCAGGCTGCGTTTACATCTTTGCTTCGTCAATGGCAGGCAACCGACTTGGTTTGTTGCCTGCTCTCCGGGTGTCACCGCACCTGGGTGGCGCCCACACCGGGCGCCGCGAGGAGCCGCCCGATTCCGCCGCGGGTTTAGGGTATCCCATTTGGGCTCCGCTGATTGGCTTTTGTTGTGTCACCAAACCCCAATCAAGTATGCCAGTTGCTTCGCTTGCGGCTCGCGACAACGCCACTTCCCTGCGGGCTTTCGCCAACGCCTTTCATCAGCAAATCAGCGCCGACCCGGTCCTTCGCACTCTTTTTGTGCCCATCGGAACAGCGGGACAATTCACACATGAGCGCAACCCTACAGAGTATGCCTTCTGGACTAGTGTACTACAAGGAGCACGCTACGAGGGTCGTCCTTTTCCGCGGCTGCAACTGCTGCCGCACTTACTGGAAGTATTTGAGCGGTGGCAGAGCCTGCTGCGTGTAGCCATTGATGAGCACCTGCCGCGCGGACTGGCCCAGGAGGCCAAAGCCAAGGCGATGAGCGTGGCCATCATGCTTCAACACCAGGCGTTGCAACACCAAGGCGCCGCCCGACAGCATAGTGCTGCTGCATAAGGCAGCTTTTGTCCTCTGGGTTCTCCTCCACTGAATCGGCCAAAAATTTATTCTTAGCCGTGCTTAGGCCATGCGGCCGCTTGGGAAAGCACGGCTTCCCTCCTGCTCGCACTTTGCATTGCATGCGGCTTCAGGGCTCAACCATCATCCTGCTCGGGCGCAGGCAGAACCCTCTGCGCGCGCACTTTTGCCTTCCATCACCTACCTCCTACTCCTATGACACCCTCCATTGTCGTACTGATGGATTTCTCGCCGGCGGCCGATACGGCGCTGCATTATGCCACTAGTCTGGCTGGGTCGTTGTCGGCTCGCATTGTGCTGTTGCATCTGTATCAAGACCCGATGCTGATGCCGGAGGCAACCTTGGTGAGTGTGCCCGTGGAAGCATATTACAACGGGCAGCAAGAGGCCAGTAAAAACCTGCATACCGTGGCAGCCGGCCTGCCGGTACCGGCCGAAGTGGAAGTGTCGTCCGATGCTATTCCTGCCTCGATAGCCGAAACGATCAAGCGCCACCACCCACTGCTGCTGGTAGCGGGCCGGGAGCATACCACCAACTTTCTGGAACGTTATTTCAGCAACCTAGCCCTGCCCACGCTACAGGCCCTGCGCTACCCCCTGCTGGTAGTGCCCGAACGCCTACCGAGCGCGGGGCCACCTACCCGCGTAGTGGTAGCCGCGGATGGCCAGCCCTTCCAGCTGACGGAAGCATCAGCCGCTACGGGCATACTGTTCGAAGGCCTGCATATTATGCCCACGGTGGTGCATGTGGCCGAACCCAATGACCTGAGCATTGCGCCAGCGCAGGTGGCGCTGCGCTCGGTGCGCCACTCCGGTCTTTTTGCCGAAGTGCCCGATACGGCGCTGTACGAAATGCGCCACACAGACGTAGCCGAGGGCATCGTGCAAGCGGCGGCTGATTTGGAAGCCCAAGTGGTGGTGACGTTAGCACGGCCCCACAGCTTCCTAGGCGGCCTGTTTCACCGTAGCGTGACAGCGCACGTGCTCCGCGATTGTGCAGTGCCGGTGCTGGTGCTGCCGACTCAGGATTGATTGATACCAATACGCGCCCGCAACAAACCGGCCGCCCACCAATGCTCCAGCTTAGAGCATTGGTGGGCGGCCGGTTTGTTAAATCAGGTTGGACCCTGATGGGCACCGCTTTAGGAAGCAGCTTAGCCTTCGGGGTCTATCCCGGTGGGCTTGTCCGTAATGCCGGATTCATCGGCAGGACCGTCGGCCGAAGTGGAGTCGGTGGCAGTTGTGGAGGCATTGTTGCCAGCCGCGCCGCTGTTGCCGGCTTCAGTTTGGTTGCTGTTGTTGCAAGCGCCGAGCACAGCAGTGAGCAACACGGCCATGAGCAGGATTGAGCGTTTCATGGGGACAGGGTTAAGGGAGCTTGGTCGTGGCGTGGCTGCGAAGCACTACGCGGACCGCGGGCCTGAGTTCATGTCGAGCTCGGCTTCCTTGGCCAGTTGCTATGCCGCAGACCGCGTTAGCGGCCTTTTTGCTGCAGCCATTTCTCCAACTCGGCTATTTCTTTGGTTTGCTCCTGCACGGTCTGCTGAGCCATTTTTTTTACCTCAGCATCTTTTCCCTGTGCCAGCACGGCCTTCGCTAAGGCCACACTGGCTTGATGGTGAATTTTGAGCATGCGGGCAAAGTCCACATCCACGTCTTCGGCCGACATCATCGGCTGGCTTAGCAGGCGCTGGGCACCGGTGATACGGGCCTGATAAGGGTCGTTTACGTTGCGCGGGGTGTAATCCGAAGTGGCATTGGCGAGGCGGGTGGCGGTGGACTCGAAGCGGCGAATGTCGCGCGGGCGCTCCGCCACTATCTTTTTGGCCATACGCCGCAGCATGGGGTCGGCACCGTCGCGCAGCTGTACCTGAGCCAACTCCACGGCCCCGCGGTGGTGGCCTACCATCAGGTAGGCGTAGTCATGATCGGAATTACCGGTAGCAGCCAACGATTTGATGCGCAGTGCGTTGCTATTCAGCGCCGACGTAAGCTGCACTGATGCTTCAGCAGCCTTCACGTTGACAGTGCTGGCCACCACCTCGGGCGAAGTCGTAGCCGGACCAGTCCTGGCATCAGCGGCCTCCATGGCTGCTACGCTCACGGTATCGGCGCTGGGGCGGCTGGGCGAAGAACGAACTTGGTCGGTGCGCGTGCACGCCCCTAGGAGCAAGCTGGCAGCGGCGAATATCAAAAGGCGGGACTGTTTCATCTGAGCGTGGGAATATGGGCGGAAGGCAACAACAGCGCAACCCTTTACGCTGCGGCAGGCCGTGCGTTGGGCCACTAATGCCCGTGGCGACCTGTCAGCCATAGTTGGAGGGCCCAACATCAAGTAGTATCTGCTATGTTCAATTTCTGAGCTAAAAACGCCTCTGTTATCTGATTTCAATTATAGCTGAGGCCTTTATGCTCCTGAGTCGAGGAAAGGTTATGCGTGGTTGAACGACCACAAAATTCAGCAGTCAAAAACCACAGTCCAAGCTGCCAGCAGTATTGGATTCGACCAAACAGAGAATGTAAGTCCATTCCTCAGCTGCTCACATCGGGTGCTGTACACCGGCCCATTGCTTAAAAGCCCGTACCCGCAGCGCTACATGTTACTTCCCAAACTGCCGCAAGTTGTAAGTGAAGCTCAGCATGAAGTAGCGCGTGAGCACGCGGCTGCGCACATCTTCGAGGTAGGTATCGGTGATGTTGCGCACCACGCTGCGGTTTTGCTTCAGCAGGTCAAACACTTGCAGCTTCAGCTCGCCTTGCTTGTTGGCGAAAAACTGCCGCGCCACGCCTGCATTCCACAAGGCCACTTGCTGATTGAAGCCGGCTGAACGGCCGGCGTAGTTGGTCAGCCAGAAGTCAGAAGTAACCACCCAGCGGCCGGGAAGCTGATAATGCACATCGGCTTCCAGCGTCTGGCTCCAAAAGGAGGTATTTTGCTGCTGCAGCAAGGAGTAGCGTGCCTGCTGATACGTCACGTTGGCCGACACGCCTACTTCCAACTGGTCGTTGTAAGCTGAGTTTACGCTCAAGCCTTGGCCCAGGCTCCAGTTGCGGGCCTCGTTCGCCTGATCGTTTACGAAGCTCAGGCCACGGGTATAATTACCGTTGGTGGTCAGGTTAACATTCAGCTTGTGCCAGCTCAGCCGCTGTCCCAACGACAGAAAACCATTCAGGCCGTAAAAGCCGTCGGCGTTTACGGGGCTGGTCGTTTGCACACCGTTGGCATCGAAACGGGTGGCCGACACGATGCGGTCCTGCACCTGATTGCCGCTGAGCAGGCCGAACACGCTGCGGTTGTTGGCGGCGTTGAACTGGTTGTAAGTAGCAGTAAGGGTGTGGTAGTATTCGGGCTGCAAAGCCGGATTGCCGAGGCGGATATTCAGCGGATTGGTATTTTCGGCTACGGGCTGCAGCTGGGCGGCAGTGGGCGCCTGCAGGCGGGTGCGGTAATTCAGGCGCAGCGTGCGGCCACGGCTGCCGGTGTAGCTGAACAGGGCATTGGGCAGCAACGTCTGGTAGCGGCGCGTGAGGCCTTGGTCCAGGCTCTGGTTGTCGACGCGCAGGTCGGCTTGCTGGGCATCCAGGCCGAGGCCGTAGCTGTAGCGCAAGCGGCGCATCTGGTAAGTGAGACCGGCGCGGTTGGCAGTGAAGCTGCTGGTAAATCGGTTACTCAAGGCCGAATTCAACAGGTCATAACCACCGGTGGCTTCGTTGAAGTCGCTTACCTGGCGCTCGGCCTGGCTGCGCGTGTCCGATACGTTATAGCGCAGTTCCAGCTTGCTTTGCAAGGTCAGCGGCTCGGTGTACGATACGTTCAGGGCCTGCGTACGCGCCGGATAATTCTGCCCGATGCGCTGGTCCAGCACGCTGTTGCGGAAGGTACCGTCGGGGTTGTAAAAGGTATTTATGGCTTGGTTGATGGCGTCACCGTCCTGATTGTTCAACACCGTGTTCAGGTTCACTGAGAGGGTACGACTGGGCTTATTAAAGCGGCGCATCAGCAGCAGGCTGCCGCCGCCCCAGAGGTTGTCGGCCGTGGCATCGTAGCGGCTCTGGCTTTCGTTCAGGAGCCGCTCGCCCAGCGAGGTTTGCTGGCCGTTGCGGCGCAGCACATCGGTTTGCTGCCACCACAGACTGGGCGTAAAGCGCAGCGAGGTGAGCGAATCCAGTTTGTAATCGAGGCGGAAGCTGAAGCGGTGACTGAGCGTGCGGTTGCGCGCCATCAGGTCCTGATCCGTCAGCAAAGCCGGTCCATTTTCACCGGTGGGCGTGCTGATGCCGGCCACGTTTTCGCGGCGGCTCTGCTGGTCCGTGCGCACGGTGGTACGGCTCAGAAAGTAGCTCGTGGCCACCTCGGCGCGCTTGCCCCAGGCGTCGCGGTAGTTTAGGCCGCCGGCTACGGATTCGGTGATGCTGCTGGGCTGGTTGTTCAGCCCGCCGCCCCCGGCCCGGTTGCCATTGCCGCCGCGCCCGCCGCCTTGCATCATCATCCCTCCGCCGGGCCCGCTTACCCCGCCGAACCCACCGGGCACATCGCCCGCACTGCCGGCGCCGGGGCCGTTGCGCACGTCGCCGGTAGCGGGGCCGCCGTTGTTGGAGAAGCCCAGCTCGTTGATGTTGTTGGCCTGTCCGATGGCCGATAGCTGCCGGCCGTTGTTGAAGCGGTTCAGTCCTAGTTGTCCGCGGTAGCGGCCATCGGTGCCCACGCCCACGGCTTCGGTTCCGAAGTAACCTTTGCGCTTGTCGCGCTTCGTGACGAGGTTGATGGTTTTCTGCTGCGAGCCGTCGTCGATACCCGAAAACGCGGCCTGGTCGCTGCGCTGGTCGTAGAGCTGCACTTGGTCGATGATGTTAGCCGGCAGGTTGCGCGTGGCCATTTTGGGGTCGTCGCCGAAGAACGGCTTGCCATCCACCAGCACGCGGCTGACCTGCTGACCCTGCGCCCGAATGGTGCCGTCGCGGTCGACTTCCACGCCGGGCAGCTTCTTGAGCAACGCCTCCACGGCGGCGTTGGGCTGCGTTTTGAAAGCCCGAGCACTGAAGGCCAGCGTGTCGCCGTTGAGACTCACCGGGGCCCGCTCGTGCTCCACCACTACTTCGCCCAAAGCTTGCGAAATAGCCCGCAGGCGCAAGGTACCCAGCTCCAGGCTGGGATTGGCAGCCGTGAGGCTGATGGGGTGCAGCTTGCTTTTGTAACCCAAGAAGCTAATCAGCAAGTAGTAACGCCCAGGCGCCACGCTACGCAGGGTGAATTGGCCGTCGCCGTTGGTGATGGTAAAGGTGACGTAAGACGAATCCTTGGCCGTGAGCAGCGACACCGAGGCCTCGCGCAACACTTTACCGGAAACCGAATCGGCTACGGCGCCGCGCACTTGGCCGCTGGCCAAGCCCGCCTGCTGCGCCCGGGCCAGAGGGTCGCAGCACAGCCAGCCGATGAAAAACAGTAGAATGTAGCGCATAGCGTTGGGCTTGAAGGTGGGCACGCGTTTCCTCCTGTCTTTGCTCCGGGGAAGCCGAAATTCACTCAGGTTTCGGCCTCTGCCACCCTAGCCAGGCGCGCATGAGTAGCTAGCCGGAGCCGCCGTAGGCGCGGAGCAAAGACGGGAGACGAAATGGTCGGTGACGACTGCTTAATTGAAGCCGCGCAGGTTCTCCATGCGGCGCTGGCGGAAGTCGGCCATGGCTTTGTCGCGCAGGTCCTTCATTTCCTCGGGCGTCACCACCTGGGCTTGCTCGTTGGGGCGCACGTCGGCCGGGGGCACGGGCTTCAGGTCCACTTTGCTGGCGCGGTATTGCTGATCAGGACCTTCCACGGCCAGTACCACGCCTTTCTCGGGCGTCAACTCGCGCAGGGGCGAATAGGTAAAGGGCAAGTCAGTGGTATACCACACCGTGTAGGTAGCTTTCATGTAGGGCACCGTGGCTTTGCGGCATGTATAGCCGGCTATTTTCTTGGTCTGATCCGTCTGCTGCCAGCCGCTGGTTTTCTCGATGGGCGCGTTTGTACGGTATTGGGTGGCTTTGTCGTCTTTCTTCACCGTCAGCAGCGTGGTGTAAGCTCGCTCGTTCAGGTTCAGGTACACGACTTCTTCAAAAGGCCGGCCCAGGTTGGTGGTTTGGGGTGCTTGGCCGGGGCCTTCCACCACGCGCATCACCGCCCCACTTTCGCGCTCTTCTTTGGCGTAGCCGCCCGCAAAGCTCAAGGTCATGCCGAAGGAGCGCGTGTCGGGAATGTCGGTGGGAAAGTCCGGGCTGCCCGGCTTGATCTGCTGCCCGTTCACCACGATGCGCACCTGGCTCATGTCGATGCGGGTGGTACCCTCGTACTGAATGCGGCCCGAGGCGGCTGCCGTTTGGGCGGAGGCGGAGGCCAGCAGGCCCGCGCTGGCTAGTAGGAAAAGGAAAAAGCGTTTCATAGGGCGATGCTGCGTTGGGTTAATTGACGTTCCAAAGCACCGCATCTTCCGTGTGAAGCACTGTTATATAGTGTTAAAGACTGTTAACGGCACCAGGAAGCCCCTGAGAACAGCGTATTTTCGTCAGGTCATTTCCCTCCCACCCCTGCCCCATGAAACGTCGCATCCGCTCGATCTTCTGGCTGATGGCGTTGTGCATTCTGGGCATCAACGGCTTTCAGGCGTACTGGCTCTACAACACGTACCAGCTTACCACCACGCAGTTTCAGCGCTCAGCTCGCGAGGCGCTGCTGGCAGTGGTGCAGCAGTACCAACTGGCCGCGGCGCGCCAGTTGGTGCGCTCGGGCACAGCCGGCAACGTGGTCATCTTCCAGAACTACTCCGGCGACGGTGCCTCCCTCGACCGCGTGGTGGTACGAAGTCATAACTCTACCGATTCGGCCATCCGGCAGCCCAGACCGCGGCGCCTGTTGCTGCAGCGCGACGTGCTGACGGGTGCCCCCCGGCGTGCCGCTGATACCCTCGCCCGCCGGCTTTCCAATCTGCTAATCGACAATTGGCAAAATGGCCGGCGCGTCGATATGTCCTTGCTCACCAAAGCGTTTAACGCGGAGCTCGAGCTGCGCGGCATGCCTACCGCTTTTACGCTCGACACCCTGCACATTCCGGTGGCTGAGCGCCCCCCCATCAGCCGCGCCGTGGCCCGCGCTTCGGCTCCGCCCCCACCCGCCGACGGCTTCCGCACCCCGCCAGTACCGCTCAATCCGCTCACCTACCAATATGTGCAGGCCACGTTCCCTACGCCCACGTTCTACATTCTGCGCCAGATGGGTGGCCTGCTCGGTGGCTCGGTGCTCCTGCTGGGACTTACTACGGGCTGTTTTGTGCTGATGCTTTCCACCATCCTGAAGCAAAAAAAGCTTTCAGAGGTGAAGAACGACTTCATCAACAACATGACTCACGAGCTGAAGACGCCGCTGGCCACCGTATCGGCCGCCGTGGAAGCCATGCAGCATTTCGGCGCGCTTAACGATCCGCAGAAAGCCCAGACGTACCTAAATATTTCGCGCAATGAGTTGCAGCGGCTGTCGGACTTGGTTGAAAAGGTACTCAACATTGCCGTGGAGGAGCGCCATACGCTCACCATCAATCCAGAGCTCGTGCATCCCGCCGAGCTGGTAAATGAGCTGGTAATGCGCCATCAGCTCAAGGCCTCGAAGCCTGTGCACTTTCAGGTCCATATCGAGCCCACCGACGCCGTGCGCGCGGACCCGCTGCACGTAGGCAACGTCATCAACAACCTCATCGACAACGCCATCAAGTATTCGCGGGAGCAGGTTACCATTGCTATCCGTGGCCATTACGAGGCCTCCGGCTGGCGCCTCACCGTGCAGGACGATGGTATTGGTATTCCTAAAAGTTACCAGGAAGCCATATTCGACCGGTTCTTCCGCGTGCCTACCGGCAACCTGCATCCTGTAAAGGGCTTTGGCCTTGGTCTTTACTATGTGCGCCAGGTAATAGAGCGCCACGGCGGCACCATCGCCGTGCGCAGCGAAACAGGCCGTGGCAGCGAGTTCAGCCTGTGGCTCCCTGGCTAGCAGATAGGATATAGAATCTAGGAAAGCTAGGGCTAGCTACTTACTTCTCTTCTAACCCTCCCAACACATGCCCTCAGTACTACTCATCGAAGACGAAGCCGCGCTCGGTATGATCGTGAAAGACAGCCTGGAAGTGCGCGGGTTTACGGTGCAGTATGCTGCCGATGGCGAGGAAGGCCTGCAACTGTTTCGCCAGGATTGTCCTGACATTGTGGTGGCCGATGTGATGATGCCCAAGATGGACGGCTTTACGCTGGCCGCACACATCCGGCGCGAAAACCGCACGGTACCCATCATCTTTCTCACGGCCCGCAGCCAGCCCGCCGATGTAGTGCGCGGCTTTGAGTTGGGCGGCAGTGACTACCTCAAGAAGCCTTTCAGCATGGACGAACTGATTGTGCGCATTAAGGCCCGCAGCGGGCAAGCCGCGCCGACGCCCGCTGCGGCCCCGAGCGTGCTTAGCATCGGCCGCTACCAGTTCGACCATCCCAAGCAGCGCCTCTACCTGAACGGCCACGAAGAAGAACTGACCCACCGCGAAGCCGAACTGCTCAAGCGCCTGCACGACCAGCGCAACCAAGTGCTGGAACGCAGCGCCGTGCTGCAGGAGCTGTGGGGCGACGACAACTTCTTCAACGGCCGCTCGCTCGACGTATTCATCACCCGCCTGCGCCGCTACCTCCGCGACGACCCGCAGGTGCAGATTGTGAACGTGCGGGGCATCGGGTACAAGCTGATTAGTTGACGAGCAGCTGTCGTGCTTTACTTTGCCGCATCACATCTTCCGTACCGGATCCAGTGGCCAGGTTCCTCACTATTTTCAGCTTGCTTATTGTCTTCGTTGCGGCCGGCAGTTGGCTTTGGAAGCACCAATCCGCAGCAGCTTCCCCTACCGAAATAGCAGGAAAGCTCTACGAAAAGCAGTTGCTTACGGCCGCTGGGCGCGATGAACTGCTGCGCCGCCTGCAGAAAAACGAGTTGCTGACGTTTGAAAACGGACCGTTTCGCCAAGGCCCCACGACACACAAGCAAGCCAATGCCCGCTTCGTGTTGGCCTTTTGCGCCGAAGCCTTTCAGGAGGAATTTCGGTACCGCACCGAGGACTTCGAATCCGATCTGGCCGTGCTGGCAATAGGCGACGCCAATGCGAATCGCCCCGAGGTACAAGCGGCCCAAACGCGGTTTCAACAGCATCTCCGCCGCTTCGGCGGCGACTCTTCAGCTGCGTACCGCTGGTACCTCCAACAACTGCCGCCGCGCCTGCGGCTAGAAGAAGCGGTAAAGGCCGAAGATTCTGCTGCCGTTGATGGCTGGACCATCTACCCGCCTCTTTCCCAAGATTCCTTGCGGCACTGGATAAGCGAAACGCGCAGCATAATGGGCAAGACGCGCACCCGTACTGCCGCCGATTTGTACGCTTTGGGCTTACTAGACAAGCCTCGCTTTCGGCAGATACAAACCCTGATCAAGCAGGGCCAGCTCAAAAATGAAGCGCAGGTTTGCCGGAAGGCGGCCGAGTTGACCCGACGCTAAGGCAACAGAATTTGCCGCACAGGTACAGGTGCTATGTACTCAAAGGCTTTATCTGGCGTCAGGCCAAAGAAGAATGAGCGTCTGGTAAGGCATGTTGAGAATATAATTATTGCTTGGTTCAGACCGTATTTTGTTACTACTTTGATTTTCACCTCGGCACCTTTAAGATATTTTTACCTTAAGAAATACTCATCGCGGCGCAGTGACACACCGCATTTTCTCATGATCCGCCTCTCATAAGTCTGCTTCAGGCTTTTCGCTTACCTGTTCCTTTGTAGCAGAATTAACTGCCTGCTGCCACCACCCCTACCTGCAACCGCTTGCGCGTTTATATTGGTCATGTTGTTCTGGTCGCATTAGTCTTGCTGCTCAGCGTCTCCTCGCTGGCTGCGCAAGGTTACTGGAACGTTAGCTTTACTTCCTTAAGCCACACACTAGCACAGCAGCAGTGGGATACTGCTCGCTTCCGCACCTTGGTGCACATGCTGGATGTGGTGGAACTTTCTGAGCCCTCTGAGCGCCAACGGGCACTGCCGGTGGTCAATGAGTTATTGATCCTAAACAGCCAGTTGAAGAAGGTCGATGACCGCCCCTACCGGGAATTGCAAACTGGCATTCGGCTATGGCTCAAACCAGGCAACGAGGCTGAGGCGCTGGCCGCTCTAAAGCGGGCCATTACCCTATTTGATAAAACCAAGCGACCTATCCATCGCCTGCTGATTGATTTGGCGCCCCTGTACAACAAGCTCGGGCAATCCACTGCCAGACTTGCCTACTTTCAGGATAAGTTGGCCTATTACCGTCTGCATGGGCCTTACCAGAACGAAGCGGCCTGCTACCTGGTGCTGGCCGGCTCGCACCGCCACCGCGGCGACTTCAACCAGACCATCAGCTACTATCTGCGGGCTGCCGACTTATTCAAACAATTTGATTACACGCTCTACATCAATGAAATAATGGTGGCGGGCGTTGCCTATGCCGACTGGGGCAACCCCCAAAAAGCGCTGCACTACCTCAAGCAGAGCATGGCCATGACGGATAGCTTCCCCGTTGGAGGCTTGCAGCGGTTGTTCGGGCTTCGCTCCCTCGCACGGGTGTATGGCTACTTGGGAGACTACCCCAACGCCCTGCGCTACGCCGACTCGGCCTTGGTTGCATCGCGCCGCGAGCCTCTAAACAAAGAAGCATACACCACCTACGCTCTAGTTCAGAAAGCCTCGGTGCTGCTCAAACTTCAGCGGGTAGAAGAAGCTGGGCGGCTTTTACGCCGCGCCCAAAAGTACAACGACTCCCTGAAGCTTCCGATGTCGGGCCGCCCGGGTGTGCTTCCCATAGACGCTACCTGGGCTGAGTATTACAAACACAAGGGAAATTATCAGCGTGCAGAGCAGCACCTGCGCCGGGCGTACACGAAAGCCACCACGGGCAAGCTCAACGCCTTACGTCCAGAGTTGCTACTCGAGCTAATTCGCTTTCACGATGCTCGTCAGCAACCACTTCAGGTACAACAGTACACCCGTGCTTACCTGGACCTGACCGATTCCATGCGAGCGGTGCACAGTGCGTCGCTGATAGCCCAATACGAAGGTGAGCGGGCCGAGCAGCTACAAACTGCCCAAATAGCCAAGCTACGCCAGGACCAGGAGCTGCAAAGCTTACGGCTTAAGCAGCGCAACCGCCTGCTGGGAAGCGCTTTGGCAGCCATTGCAATAATCTCTGCCCTGGGAGGCGTGGTGTACCGGCAGTTGCAGTCCAATAAGCGCATGTTGGCCCAGCTGCGTCGAACTCAGAATGAACTAGTGGCTGCTGAGAAATGGGCGTTTGTGGGCGAAGTGTCTGCGGGCATTGCGCACGAGCTGCAAAATCCGCTCAACTTCATGAAACGTTTTGCGGAAGTCAGCACGAACATGATTGATACCATGAATCATTGTTCGCCACGTAGTAATCATGGCCCTGCCTTAGAACACGAAATTCTTGCAGGCCTTAAGCAAAATCTGCAGGAAATCAGTCAGCACGGGCTGCGAGCATCGTCTATCATCAAGGATATGCTCGAACATTCCCGCTCCGGCACCGGCCAGCCCGAAACCACTGATATCAATGCTCTGGTAGAAAATCAGCTGCGGCTCGCCTACGAGGGTTTGCGGACCCAGGACCAAGGCTTCCAGGCCCGACTTGAGGTTCAGCTCGCAACTGATCTGATGCAGGCGCGAGTGGTGCCCCAAGACATTGGCCGCGTGCTGCTGAACCTGTTCACCAACGCGTTACACGCCGTTCGCCAGCGCCAGCAAGCCGGCGAAGCCGGCTATGAACCGCTGCTGCGCATCAGCACTCAGCAACTCGCGAACCAACTAGAAATTCGGGTGTGGGACAATGGCGTGGGGATGTCCGAAGCCGTCCTGCAAAAGATTTTTCAGCCCTTTTTTACCACCAAGCCCGTGGGCGAAGGTACTGGCCTCGGCCTCTCGCTTAGCCACGACATCATTACCAAGGGCCACGGCGGCACACTACAAGCCGTAAGCAAGGAAGGGCAGTTTACGGAGTTTGTGGTGACATTGCCGGTTTAGTCAGCAGTGGTTCGGCAGCAAGCCCCGAGGCTAGCTCGTCCCTAACACCACGCCAAGTGGCACGTAAGGAATAACATGATGCGGCCCGGCTGGCGGGCACGTTTTCCTTCCATTCCTTGCCCTATGTTGTTCGATAAACTGGAAACCCTAGACGATTTGCTGCTGATGCAGCTCAAAGACCTGTACAGCGCCGAAAAGCAACTGGTGAAGGCGCTGCCGCAAATGGCTGCCGCCGCCAAAGATGGCCGGTTGCGCCGCGGCTTCGAGCGGCACTTGCACGAGACTGAAAAGCAAGTGGAACGCTTAGAGAAAATCAGCCAACAGCTAGAAGCTGACCTCGATGGCCATACCTGCGTAGCCATGGAAGGCCTCATCAAAGAAGGCCAACAAACCATGTCGGAGCGGGCTACCGACGAAGTAATGGACGCGGCCCTAATTGCGGCATCCCAAAAAATCGAGCATTACGAAATTGCCGGCTACGGCACAGCTGCGCATTATGCCGAGCGCCTTGGGCACACCGCTGTTGCAGATCTGCTGCGCAAAACGCTGGAAGAAGAGAAACTGACCGACAGCAAGCTCAACGAGCTGGCCGTGAATTACCTTAATCAGAAGGCGATGTAAGGTTGACAAGCACCTGATCCAACACAAAAGGCCCCCGAGAGAGGGCCTTTTGTGTTGGATCAGGTGCTATATGGTTCGGCACTAAGCCGATACTTAATTATGCAGCTTGCTCGTCGGCTACGTACTGCGGCAGGGCGCACGCACCACCAGCCAGTTCAGACTGCTGCGCTGCCGCTTTGATTCGCTTCAGCGCCTTATGCACTGTGAGCGTACAGATGCGCTCGGCATGGCCCAATTCTACGAGGCGTTCAGCCAGCTGAGGCAAGGTCAGGCGCTTGCCTTTTACCGGAGCATGCACCAATTTCTTCAGCGCACTTTCCACTTTGGGAGTCAGCTTGTTAGGCGCACCGCAACGGGGCACATCGTGCAGGTAGTCCTTGAACCCTTGCTGCGAAAACGCCCGGCGCATGCTGTACACCCGGTCAATGCTCAGCCCGAGCTGCTCGCCCGACTCCTGAGCCGACAAATCGGCCAACCAGTGCAGCAGCACCTGCGCCCGGTTGCGCTGTTGCCGCGAGATAGTTTCGGAATGGACGAAATCAGCCAGATATGTCTGCTGTTTCCGCGTCAGGTGCAAAGTGTAACGTTGACGACCCATGAAGGAGATACGCTAACGGGTAGGTAAAAACTACTGAAAGACGGTCTGCGCGCGTTTGCCAGACTTGTTGTTCCAAATGTATGCGGACTCCGGGGTTTATGCAAACGTTTGCATAACAACTATTCAAATCGAAGTTTTTCTGCTTCTTGCTCATTCTTATCGGCCTTTGCCTTTTTTCCGGCCTCCCGGTCTGTTGCTTTGCTGTAGCGGCGCAGCTTTTGCGTTGAACTTGTCGGGCTGCAGCGGGTTAAAAGAGATGCCGCGTACTGCCTGATTTCGCCGAACTTGCGGCGCTTTCCTCCTTTTGCCTTCCCGTGTCCACTCACCGCGCTTCCCTTTCTGATCTGGCGAAACAGTTGAACCTCTCCATTTCAACTATTTCGCGGGTGCTCAACAACCATCCAGCCATCAGCGACGCTACCAAAAAGCGGGTTTGGGAGTTGGCGCACCAGTTGAACTATCAGCCCAATCACTTGGCTGCGGCCCTGCGCAAAGGGCGCAGCAACACGCTCGGAGTGGTGGTGCCCCACATCGATGGACACTTCTTTGCGTTGGTACTGAAAGGCATTGAGACCATTGCCAACCTGGCGGGCTTCAACGTAATGATCTGCCAGTCAAACGAAAACGAAGCCCACGAGAAAAAAAATATTGAAACCCTGCTTAATGCCCAGGTCGACGGCATCCTGGTTTCGCTTTCGCTTAGCACCCGCGACTTCCGCCACTTCGAGGAAGTGCGCCGCCGCAATTTGCCGCTGGTCTTTTTCGACCGCGTGCTGGAAGGCCCCGATGTGAATGCCGTGGTACTGGATGACTACCAAGGCGCTTATCAAGCCGTGCGCCACTTGCTTGCGCAAGGCAGCACCAACATCGCGCATTTGGCCGGGCCGCAGCACGTCAGCATCTGCCAGAACCGCTTCCGGGGCTACACCGATGCCTTGCGCGACCACGGCCTGTCCCTGCGCGACGAGTTGGTGCACTACAGCAACCTCTCTATGCACGACGGCAGTGCCGGGATGGAAGAATTACTGGCTCAGGCCCCCGAACTGGATGCCGTGTTTTCGGCCAACGACCTTGCCTTGGCTGGCGCCATGCAGGTGCTCAAGCAGCACGGCCGCCGCATTCCGCAAGACGTAGCACTAGCCGGCTTTAGCAACGAGCTATTCGCTTCACTCACCGAACCCAAGCTGACATCGGTAGATCAGCGCTGCGAAGAAATGGGCCGGCTAGCAGTGCAACTGCTGCTGGAAAAACTTACGGCTGCTCCCGAACAGACTTCGGCGCGCCAGGTAGTGCTTCAGCCTGAGCTGCTAATCCGGGATTCGTCGCAACGTGAGCTGATGCGAGAAGGAGCATAAACAGGAATCCGGTCCAACAGCGTCCAAGCAAGCTGCATGTCAAGGTCGGTTGCTTTTTCTGGTGCTGATACGTCGCCATCTGCTTGCCCGTGGGCTTTTGAAAGCAAGCTGCTGCGTGCCTTTCACGACCACGAATGGGGCGAGCCGGTAGCCGAGGCAACTATTCTGTTCGAATACCTTACGCTGCACTGCTTTCAGATTGGCTTCAACTTTCCGGTAGTGCTGCAGCGGCGTGAGGCTTTGCGCGAAGCGCTGGCCAATTTCGACCCAGATCAGCTTGCGCGCTTCCGCCCCATTGATATCGACTCCCTGCTGCTCAACCCGGGCATTCTGCGCAGTCGGCGCAAGCTGGAAGCAGCGGTACAAAACGCTCAGGCCTGGCTTCGGCTGCGTGATGAGTTGGGCGGCGAAGCGCACCTGTTGCCCTTCTTTTACCGTTTCGTGGGCGGGCGGCCGCTGGATCAGCACCGCAGCATCAACAATCCAGTGCCGTTGGCCACTCCGGAAAGCATCTTGCTAAGCAAAGAGCTGAAATGGCGCGGCTTTACCATGACCGGCCCGGTGACCTGCTACAACATTATGCAAACTGCGGGCATCGTCAACGACCACCTGCTAACCTGCCCGCGTCATGCAGCCTGCGTACTGCTGGCGCAGCCCTTCGCAGGTTAAATTCTTCTGCCTTCCAGCGTTGATTCGCCTGCGACATCCGGCTTTGTCCTTCACGATGCTACTCCTTGGTCAGTAGCACTGCTGAAGCCGGTTCCAATTCCGCAAGCAGGACCACTGTCGTGGTATCGGACACGTGCGCCCCGACGCGTACCGGCACGCTGATGACGGTTCCATCGGCTGGCGCTTGTATAAATACAAAAGTCTGCATTCGTGGTGCTTGGGCCAATCGGTCAGCAGCTCTTACCACGCGTACCCGCGCCTGTGACAACACGGCGGTATCAGCTTGGGAAACGGCCGCGAGCGTTTTGTACTGTTGCTGAGCAAGCTTTAGTGCAGCCTGGCACTGCTGCTGCTCAGCACTTAGCAATGGCACCATCAGTTTGGCCAACAAGTGCCCGCGCTTTACTACGCTTCCGTCCTGCACGTATACCTCCCACATGTGGGCCGGGGATGAGGCATGCAGCCGATGCACCTTGCTGATGTTGTACTGAACTGCCACCGGCTCTTGACGAACCAATTGCGGCTGCCGAACTCGCTTACAAACGGCTGCCGCCGTAACCGCCGTAACGAGTGTCAGAATGAGTACCAGTAGTTTCATGATAAGATCAACAAGGCATGCCTGGAGGCTGCAGTACACGTTGGCTCGTGCTCTGCTACATGTAGACGCACAACTGCGCTGAAACCCTTACGCCCCCTCAAATTTACTTTGCACTTGCCTCGTCGCAGGGCAGCCAGCTGTCGATTCAGTAATAAGCATTACCAGCGTGTAGAACCAGCAAGCAAAAAAGCCTCGAACTTCTCTTCATCTGATACTTGAGCGGCGCAAAAAAGATGCGTAAGTCAGCTTATGCTCACAGGTTTACCAACGGTACTTGTTGCATAAAACAAGGTGAGCCTGCCCAATTAATGCTCCCAGCTGCAGAAACAGGAATTAGCCTTTGCTGCTGTCTAAAAAAGAGCGCCCCTTCAGCGATGAAGAGGCGCTCTTTTTTAGGCGGTGGGCAGCCGTTTGCGGCGCAGGCGTTGCAATGCGTAGGCCGCCCCGCCGGCCAGCAACAGCGAGGCACCGCCGTCAATAGGAACCGATGTAGGAGTACCCGGCTCGGGGCCACCACTGCCGGGTTGCCCCTGGGCTAGGGCCGGAACTGCATTGAGCAGCTCCACGCCGACAACGAAAACGAGTAAAGAGATAGACTTCATGCGAAGGCAACAAGGGTAAGCGAGGGATAATAAATCAGACCGCTTGGCACAGACCAAGCCCGCCCGGCGGCTCCAGGTAACTTGCGACTAGCAAAACCGGCGGCAGCTATAGAACTGCCGCCGGTTTTGCTTGCTGGATTATTGCAAAACCACGCGTCGGATTAGCTTGGTGCCGTTCACGTTGAGGTGCAGAGTGTACACCCCAGCCTGCAGGTGGCGCACGTCGAAGGCCACGGTAGTAGCGGTGAGCACCTGGGTGAGGACGGTTTGGCCGAGAGTATTGGTCAGGACAGCGGTGCTGCCCTTGGCGGCCAGCGGCAACGTTAGCTCAAAGCTACTGGCGGCTGGGTTGGGGTAAAGCTGTACTTGGGCGTTCAGGGCCTGCGTGGCGGTGGACAGCGCTGCAGCAGCCGGACGGAATTCCACCAGGAAGCGGCCGTTGACGCTGGTACTGGTTGTTGTGAAAGCGTAGGTAGTGGTTGCCGCCAGCAAGGTCTGCGTGCCAGTGAGGGCGTCGCTCAAGTAGGCCTGGATACCGAGAGGCAGGTTTATAAGCGTGCCCACGGCCAGGGTGTAGCTACCGGCGGCAGGCACTTCCACGGTGAGCGGCAGTAGCACCGCTGTCCGCCCAAACGCCGGCAGGCCATTGACGCTGTAGCGCTCTGCACCCAGCTGGGTGGCTAGGTTCAGGCCGTTCGGGTTCGGTAGTTTGCTGCCGTCGAAGCGGGCATCAAAGCCCGCAGTGGCTCCGGCTTGGGCATACACAAAGGTTTCGTCGCTGAGCGTGGCGCCGGGGTTGCGCAGCAGCAGGCCCAGCGTGGGCCGGGTCTCAGGGGTCGTCCGGCGAAAACCGCCGTCGTTCGGGTCGAAGTTCTGAATGCGGTCGGGGTTGGTGAATGTAACTTGGCCACCGTCACTAAGGGAGCGAACGAAAAAGCCCTGGCCCATGGCCACAACCGGCGTGGTGCCGCCTACGCCGTTGACAAAGGTGCGATAGGAGCCGGCGTAAGCACCGCTGCTTTCAAACACGTACATCGCGTCGCCCACGTTACGGTTGCCGCCGCGCCCCACCACCGACGACCAATCCAAGGGCGCTGGGTAAGGGTTGCCCACCAGGTGCAGGCCAGAGCCCACGTTCGTGCCCCGGTCCAGGCCGTTCACGACAATGTTGCCGTTGTTGGTTGTCCCGCTAAACTCCACTTTCGCAGCGGCGCTGATGTGCACCGTGAAGCCACGGCCGCTGCTCATCGCCTCGCCTGCCTGCCCCGAGCGCCAGCCCTGATCGAAGCCTACCGGCCCGTTGGCGGTACCCACCCGGCTTTCGTCGTAGGCGTACACGGTGGGAAACGGCAGCACTTGGCTGGGTGTCGCCGACTGGTCGTAAGCGCCGTTGAAGACGGGTATGAAGCCGGCTGTGGCCAGATTGCTCAAAGTCTGCCCGGTTACCGGCGAGCTGTAATGGCGGTAGCCCAGGCCCGAGTTCAGGTTTGGGGAGATATAGCGTTCGGCCGTAACCCGGCCGACGACGTTGCCGCTGCCGCCGTTGGTGATTAGGGCCGTGCCCGTGGCATTGCTCAGCAAACGAATGGTAAAGCCATTGGTGTTGATGATGCCGCCCGAAGTGCGCACCTGCTGACGCACGTCCACGTTATTGCTCAGGGCCAGGTCAGTGGTCAGGTTAAGGCCGTTGGTGTTGAAGTTTTGCAAGGTGCGCACCGTGGTGGGCATGCCGCTTCCAGTCACCTGCGGGCCCTGTGTGCCGCTGAAGATGTAGTTGGCGTCGTTGGAGTAAGTGCGCGTGCCGGTCATTTGCACGGCTCCGGTGGGGCCGCTGAGGCTAAGCCCATCCACGCTACAGATATCAAGGAAGCCGTTGCCTTCCAGTAGGAAGTTGCCGGTACCCACCAAGTCGTTGCAGTTGGGACTCAGCCGGCCGCCGGCCTGGATGGTAAGCACCCCGTTGGTGGTCAGTACGCCCGTCAGCGATAGGGTGCCAGTGCCCGTAATGGTTACGTTGTTGTAGGTGCCGCCCGCAATGGTCTGCGAGCCGGTTACGGTTAAATCAGTCGCCCGGCCCAGCAAAGGAAGCAAGAGCAATGCGGCTCCGGTCAATAGCCCGTGGCGCGCAGTAGAAATTTTCATTAAGGGGTTGCAAAAACGGCTTTTTTTCTGAAAATCAAAAAGTTAACTACCGCATCAACCATAACGGGGAAAGCTCGACATTGTTCGCCTTACCCGTAACATATTATTACGACCTAATGCAGGGGCGGAAGTGCCCCGGGTATAGACAGTCACCCAGCCAAGAGGTTAGCTTCCGAAAGCAGTAGACAAGCGGAGCGAATCTTGCCAATACTTCTTTGCTTTTTTCTCAGGGCGTGTGTAAGGACTTAACGAACGAGAGGCAGAATGGCATTCGCGCGGGTTTGATCGGGGACACTGTGCCTAATTGTTGTCATGTTGATGGACCCACTTCGCTGATCGTGCCTTTGCTCGCTCACGCCTCCCAGCGTCGCGCAGGTACAAGCCTCCCGCTTAATTTCGCTGGTCTAGATTGCCAAGTCACCTGCACTCTGAAAGTTAAATGTCATGTGTAGCCGTCAGATATACTTCCCTTGACTATTTCGGACAAAGTCCTGAAGCACTAGCCGTGTAAAACGACGCTGCTTACCAACGGTCGTTTTTTCGCTTCAACTCTCATGGCCTTCTTTTGGCAGTGGTGATAAAAGCACACTAAAGGAGTTCTTAGCAGAGGCAATCTGCGCTGCCTGTTGGGTTGTACTCGGATTTAGTAGAGAAGGAGCCCCTTTGTTCGAGTCGCCAGACAGGGAGTAGAGGACGTCTGGCGCAGGCTACTTAGGGCTGGCTGATTCTGGGTTGCAGACAACCAAGGCCGTGGAGAAACCTGCCTACTTGCGCGGCGCCAGTCTCGCGACAGTGACAGAGGCCATGATTTGGGCCGAGAAAAACAACTCGGCACTGAGGATGCGTCCCACTTGCGAAGTGCTGGTTGCAGCTTGCAGGAAGCCCAGCACAGTATGGTGCCATCACCGGAATGAACATAGCAGTAGAAGACCCCAAGCTATAAGTAAAGGTGTCGACCTTGGTTAAAAGAAATTCGTGGGAAAGACAGCGGGTTCTTTTGTATACCCGCATAATTCTTAACGTAGAATTCTGCCTATCCAGAAGTTATGTAAAAGGACTTTGTGGCACTGAGAGCATACAACTCGGTAGTGAGCTTTTTTGCTGCGCGCTTCGAACCGAATGTCGCATTGAACTATCAGAAGCCGCAGAACCTTATCTTGCCTACCATGGAAAGAGAAGTCGCCAACCTGACCCAGGCCGAAGCTACTGAGCGCGAGCCGGTACTGCATTACGCCTACTGCCTCGATGCCGGCAACCGCCCGACCAATCACGTGGGCGATTGGCCTGAGCAAGGTAAGTTGTACGCCGTGCGCCTGGTGCCCAGCAAAACCGAAGGCATGGAACTCGTACACGTGCTCGGCTTCGCGGGTGAGGCCCCGTACTTTAATGCCTTCAGCCCGCACCGCTTTGAGGTGGTAGCGGAAGTGTGGTTAAACTAAGCTGTGATAAGAAAAGCCCCGCTGAAGCAAGTCAGCGGGGCTTTTCTTTTCGGTTGCGACCCAAATCATGTGGACTTTGAATAACCCGTGGTGCCCGCGGTGTGATTTCGCTCCCTATTGCTTGACAATCCTGATGCTTCGTGTGGTCTGCTAGCCCATTTCCCAAACGTACCCCCGGAGGCAGAGCCGTCACCAAGCCATATGCCCCATTCTCACGCAGCAGCAGACGGCCTGGCAGTGTACCGATTGGCTGTTGGCTTGTAAAACTTCAGAGCTCATAGGCTATTTTGCTGAGGCACTGCTAAGTGCGAATTTGTGCGTTTGAAGTAGCTCTCGCGAGGCTAACTACTGCTCCGCCTCGAGCTCAACCATGAAGTAGAGCGTCAACACGCAGAAAGAGTAATTTACTGCTGGGAGCACAAATAAAACTCTCGCATTAAACCCAGTTTTACTGCAGTACCAGAAAACCACCGCAAGCAGTTCAACCGAAGCATACCCGCTCTCATACCCAGCAAAAAAAAACCCTGTTTGCAGCTTGCAAACAGGGTTATCAGTGATTCCGCTGGGATTCGAACCCAGGACCCATACATTAAAAGTGTATTGCTCTACCAGCTGAGCTACAGAATCGTTTTCTTTGTGTTATCAGCGACCTGCTGTCGTTGATTGTGGCACAAAAGTAGTAAGTCGAATCAATTGATGCCAAACTTTTCGGCAAAAAAAATTGCCTTTTTTTCGCTTCTGGCGGGGTTTTACATTCAAGTAGCTCACGCTCAGCCATCTTTTTTTTTAGCAAGAAAAGCTGATTCGCTCTTCGTAGCGGGCCAGCCAGCCAAGGCGCAACAGTTGTACCACCAGATTCTGCGGCAAAGACTGGCAAGCCCGCAGATGCTACTGCGGCTTGCTGCAGTGCAGGAGAGCCGCGAGCAAATTCCGGGGGCTCTTTTTTATCTAAATCTTTATCAAGCACACTACCCCAGCTGGCAAGTGTGGAGCAAGATGGTAGAGCTAGCCCGCGCTCAACGCCTAACGGGCTACCCGGATACGTGGCGTCAGCAGGTGACTCTTACCTTCCGACGCTATTACCCAAATGTGCTGCAGACTTTGCTGGGGGTAGCTGTGGCAGCCGGCACCTTGCTTATCCTGCGCCGACGTGGCACCGCCCGAGGCTGGTGGCTGTTCTATGGCAGTTACCTGTTGATAGTGGCAGTGTTTCTTAATGTATTTGATACGCCGGTGACGGGGCTGGTGCACCAGCCGCGGGCGGCGTTGATGGCGGCACCGAGTGCCGCTGCCGGTTGGCTTACCACTGCTACCGCTGGCGACCGGCTCATTATTCAGGGTCGGGAGGACATATGGTACCGCGTACTTTGGCGCGGCCGTACAGCCTACATAAGGCAGCACGATTTGCAGCTAATAAATTAAAGGCAAGGGGCCGTGACTGATAAGAGTTCATCAGTCACGGCCCCTTGCCTTTGCATGCGTTTATAGTACAGGCGAGCCTTTCTCTTTACGGAACTCGTTAAGCACCAAGCGGTCCATGATTCCGGCGGGCAACCACTTATTCAGAAATACTGTCAGCTTGCCTTTACTGGTCAGCACCAAGGTGGCTGTACGGGCCTGCACAGCCCGCAGAATGTGTTGTGCGACCTCCTCACTGGTCATCATGCTGGCTTCATCACGCGGCGACTCGCCTTGCTGCGAGCCATCGGCGGCCAGTGCCGTATTACGGATATTGGAAGCAGTGAAGCCAGGGCAGGCCGTGAGTACATGCACCCCTTGCGGTTGCAGTTCGGTCCGTAGCGACTCCAGAAAGCCGTTCATGGCAAACTTGGAGGCCGAATAACCAGTGCGCCCAGGCAAGCCGCGGTAGCCGGCAATGCTGGAAATTCCAACCACGCTGCCTTTACTGGTCAGAAGGTGCGGCAGCGCGTACTTGGTGGTGTAAACGGTACCGAAAAAGTTGGTTTGCATCAGACGCCGGATAACATCCAAAGAGGCTTCTGCAAAAACCGCCCGCATGGAAATGCCGGCGTTGTTGATCAGCACGTCCAGCCGGCCAAACTTTAACACAGTTTCATCAACGGCGCGGCGGCAGTCTTCTTCTTCACCGACATCGGCCCGAATCCCGTGGTGGGTGATGCCAAGCGCGGCCAACTGCTCACTGGTTTGCTGCAGACGAGCGACGTCGCGGCCGGTGAAGGCGACGTGCGCACCGGCACGCCCAAACGCCAAGGCGCAAGCCTGCCCAATGCCGGAAGTGCCGCCGGTAATCAATATTACTTTTCCTTTCATGTACAATACGGAGGCCTCTGCATCCGGAGGCGCAATGAAGCAAAGCTACGGGCTTTTTGAGCACAGAGACTCCAGGCAGGGTGTTGGTCGATGGGATTGGTACAGCCGTCGATTATTCTAGGTATAATTTGGATTATACGCTCGGCTGCGTGGATTTCGTGGTTACATTTAAACGGTGGAAATCCCCCAACATTAGCGGGCTTCTTATGAGCAAAATTTACTCCCTGCGGCGCTGGGCGCCGGCTTTTGTACTGCCCTTGTTGTTGCTGACTGCGCAGGCCGTGCAGGCGCAATGCCCCACGGCCACCAGCCTATGCACCCCGGGTTCGGCACCGGCGTCGTCTTATGCCTTTAACATGGGCATCCTGAACGTTACGCTGGGCTCCATCAACAACACCTCGCCGGGAGTCCAAGATGGCTACCGCGATTATTCCTGCACCGTGGGCACGACTTTGGTGGTCGGACAGGATTATCCCATTCAGGTGCGCACCAACGCTGCGGCCGACGAGCACGTGCGGGTGTGGCTGGACCTGAACAACGACGGGCAGTTTAATCCCACTCCCCTAGCCAGCGGCGGCGAGCTGATTTTCAGCGCCACCGGTCGGGGCGTACAGACGGGAACGGTACGCATCGGGGCGGGGGCTACCTTGGGCACCTCGCTAAGGCTGCGCGTGGCTGCCGATTATGTGAATGCTCAAGTGCCTACCCCCTGCTCTACGCCGCAGTACTCACAAACCGAGGATTACCGCGTAACGCTGCAAGCCAATGCGCAGCCCCCGGTGGCGGCTTTCGTAGCCGATCAGACCCGCACTTGCTCCGGCTGCGTGCAGTTTACGGACCAGACGCAGAACGGCCCAACTAGTTGGCTGTGGGACTTTGGCGACGGCACCACCAGCACCCAGCAGAACCCGCGCAAGTGCTACACGGCTCCGGGTACTTTCACTGTTTCACTCACGGCTACCAACGCCGCCGGCCCCAACACCAGCACGCGCTCCAACTACATTACTTACAACAACCAAGTACCCATAGCCGCTAGCTGTACCCCCGCCACTACCAATTATTGCTGCGGCTACGGTATCACGCAGGTGCAGCTAGGCACGCTCAACAACACCTCCGCCAATGGTCAGGCGGGCTATCAGGATTTTACCTGCTCGGGGCAAGTGTCGCTTACGGAAGGCAACCGCTACCCGCTGTCCATTGTCACCGGCGTCAATAACCAAGATACCCGGGTGTGGCTGGACCTGAACAACGACGGGCAGTTTACCCCCAACGAAATGCTGCTGGAACTGCTCAACCGGGTTTCTCCAGTAAACGGCTCCTTGCTGATTCCAGCCACGGCTGTCAAAAACGTGCCGCTACGACTGCGCATCGCCTCCGATTTCGTGGGCTCAGGGTTTGGTGCGTGCTCGAACCTACAATTTGGCCAAGCCGAAGACTATACCGTGACGGTGCTGGCTAACACGCAGCCGCCCATTGCAGACTTCACGTCGAACTACAGCAACACTTGCTCGAACCCGGTGCAGTTTCAGGATCAAAGCCAGAATGCTCCTACGAGCTGGCTGTGGAATTTTGGTGACGGTACTACTTCCACCCAGCAGAACCCGACCCATACCTACACCACGTCAGGGGTATATTCGGTGACGCTTACCGCCACCAACTCTTTCGGTAACACGGTGGCAACCAAACAGGCATACATTGCCCTGACGGTGCCTTGCGTGCAATACTGCGCTTCCACTGGCACCAACCAATCCGTATGGATTACGAACGTGACCGTGAGTGGTGGCTCGCTTACGTCCCCCTTTGTCAGCAACTCAAATGTCGATGCCGGTGGGTATGGTAACTACACCAGCCGGATAATTCAATTGCGGCCGGGACTAAGCTACACCTTGAGCGTGGCGGCCGCCGGTAACTTCAACCGATCCACCAGCGTGTGGATCGACTACAACCGCAATGGCTTCTTTGAAGCCTCGGAACTGGTGCTTAACGGTACCACTAACACCAATATCAGCGGCTCTATTGCAGTGCCTAGCCAGCCCAGCGTGATTGGATTTACCCGCATGCGGGTGCTGGTGCGCCTGAATGCGAATCAGCCTAATGCATGCCTGCAAAACCAGCTGAACGCCGAAACCGAAGACTATTCGGTAAATATATCACCGGCTACGGCGGCGGCTACGTCGCGCGAGTTGGCCAGCCTGGAAGTATATCCAAACCCGACCCCGGATGGTCGCCTACAGCTGCGGCTACCCGATGGCCCGGCCGGCACCTATGCCGTGACGGTGGAAAACATGCTAGGGGCAGTGGTACACCGCGCCGACGTGCGCCTAATGCCCACTGCGCCAGCCAGCGTTGCCATCAATGCGCTTCCCCCGGGCTTGTACATTCTCCGGCTTGCCGGACCGGGTGGCGTGCGGACAACTCACCGCATCGTGCGCAACTAATTGGCGTTGCTTCTGCCCCACCGTCTGGCTAGCTAAGACGGTGGGGCCTTTTTCTGCCTTTTTCTTCTCTCAATATGTTAAAACTATTACTCCGATTCGGGGCAATGTGGGTACTGCTTGCATTGCTCGGAGCTCCAGCGGCGCAAGCCACTCACCTTTTGGGGGGCGAGATGAATTACCGCTACCTCGATGCCAACGGGCCGGCGGCGGCACCGTTCCGGTATCAGCTGACGGTTATTGTATATGTCAACCGCGACAGCCCAGCCACCCCCAACGGCCAGGGGCGCCCAGACATTGACGTATCTTTCTACAACAAGTCGCAAAACGGCGCCCGCATTCAGCTGACCGGCATCAACAGCCCGTTTGCTGTGGGCGGCATCTTGCGCATTCCGCGCACCAGCTTTGCTTTTATCACGCCGCCCCAGCCGGGTGGGTGTTCCATTCCCGGTGGCAACGTGCCGGTGACTATGGTGAAGTATATCGCGACGGTCAACCTGCCGGTGTCGTTTGATGGCTACTATGCCATGTACACCGACCTGGCCCGCAACGTGGACGTGACCAACCTGCTGAACTCAGGCAACACGAACATGACGCTGTACACGGAAATGGCCCCGCCACTGATTCCGAACGTCTCCCCTGTTTTCTCTGACACGGCCGTAGTGGTCGTGTGCCAGGGCGATACCAGCATCGTAATCAACAATGCTTTTGATGCCGATGGCGACCGGCTGATCTATTCGTTCGGCACTCCTTACCAGGGGACTCCCCCTCCGGCAGTGTTTACGCCTCCCCCGGCGCCCGTTAATTACCAGAATACTTACAGCCTGGCGCAGCCCTTCGGGCCCGGGCCGGGCAGCTACGCAGCCCTGAATGCCAGCACCGGCATAGCGCGCTACGCAGCACCGGCAAATGGCAAGTACGTGGTGGCCATTGACGTAAAAGAGTACCGCAACATCAACGGCAGGGAAGTACTGGTGGGCACCACCCGGCGCGATGTGCAGCTAGTAGCCCGCACCTGTACGCCCAATATCAGTCCGCAATTCACCGCAGCCACCCTTGCGCAGCGCATCTTCACCGTGCAAGAAGGCCAGGCGCTCAACTTCAACCTGGCGGCAACCGATGCCGATGGCAACCCCATCAACCTGCGCGTAAACTCCGCGTTGCTCGATGGTGTGGGCGGCTTCAATGCCACTTTTGCCGGCCAAGCCGGCACCGTGGCGCCTGGCTCCGGTACTGGTACAGTTACCATCACCGGAACTGGCGGCAGCGTGACTGGGCAGTTCAGCTTTACTCCGCGCTGCGGCGACGGCCGTCCTACGCCCTACGACGTGGCCGTAACGGCCACCGACGTGGCCTGTGGAGCCAAGACGGTAGCCGAAGTATTCCAGATTTTTGTAACCAAAGCCGCGGCACCCACGGCGCTGGCTGGCGACACAGTTATTTGTGACGCGTCGCAGGTACGCACGTACACAGCCTCTGGCCCAGCGCCGGCTGGCGGGTACAGTTGGCGGGTGCAGGGTGGCAGCATCCAAGGTGCTGCCACCGGTTCATCGGTGCAAGTGCTCTGGACCAATTCGGGGCAAGGACGCGTTACCGTGCGCAACGTTTCGGCTTTTGGCTGCCAAAGTGACTCGGTTAGCAAAACCATTAGTATTCGTCCGGCCAGCACTTTGGCCGTAACGGCTTCAGCGGCGTCTATTTGCGTGGGTCAGTCATCGACCCTTACGGCCAGCGGCGGAACTACTTACACCTGGACGAACGGGACGCAAACCTTCACGGGAGCCAGCATCACCGTTACGCCGACGCAGACCACCACCTACACAGTGACTTCCAGCGACGGGATCTGCACCACTTCGCGCCAGCTGACGGTGACGGTAAACCAACTGGCCGTTGCTAATGCCGGTGCCAACCGGGCGGTGTGTTCGGGCGAAGCTACCACGCTCGGCACGGCTGCCCTGACAGGCTATACTTATCAGTGGGCACCGGCTACCGGGCTGAACAACGCCACGACTGCCCAGCCCACGCTACTGCTGACCAATACCACTGGTGCTGCTCAGACGCTGACCTACATGGTGACGGCTACGACGGCGCAAGGCTGTTCGGCCACCAGCCAAGTGACCATCACCCTGAACCCGGCTGCCCGCGCCGAGGCCGGCATTGACCGCGCTTTCTGCTCGGGCGGCTCAGCAACACTGGGTAATGCTAACTCGGGTGTTGCAGGCAGCACTTACCAGTGGAGCCCATCTACCGGCCTAAGCAGCACCACGGTATTGAACCCGACGGTAACGCTTACCAATACTAGCTCGGCGCCCACCAACACCGATTATATCCTGACGGTAACCACTGCCCAAGGCTGCGTTGGTCGCGACACGGTGCGCGTCACCGTAAACCCGGCTGCCATTGCCAACGCCGGCACCAACCAAGCAACTTGCTCGGGCAGCCAGATTACGTTGGGCACAGCAGCGCTGGCCGGCTACACGTATCAATGGGTACCCGCCACCGGCTTGAGCAGTGCTACGGCTGCTCAGCCCACGCTGCTGCTGACCAACACGACCGGCGCTCCGCAAACGCTCCTTTATACAGTAACTGCTACCACGCCCCAGGGCTGTTCGGCTACCAGTCAGGTAACCATCACCCTGAACCCGGCTGCCACGGCGCTAGCCGGCACCGATGCTACCATTTGCTCGGGTGGCACGACCCAGCTCGGCGCCTCCAGCGTAGCAGGCTATACGTATCAGTGGAGCCCGGCCACCGGCCTGACCAGTGCTACCGTGGCGCAGCCCAACGTGTCGCTGACCAACACTGGTATTTCCCCCATTGTACAGACTTATGTACTGACTGCCACCAACGCGCAGGGCTGCTTTGCCCGGGATACCGTGCGGGTGACGATCAATCCGGCAGCTATTGCCAATGCCGGCGGCGCCCGGGCCGTGTGCTCCGGCGAGTCGACCACGCTTGGGTCGGCGGCGCTGGCGGGCTATACCTACCAGTGGGTCCCGGCCACCAGCTTGAGCAACGCTACCGCCGCTCAACCAATTTTTACCCAAACATTGGCTGCGGGCTCAGCTCCTCAGACGCTGACTTACACCGTGACGGCCACCACAGCCCAGGGCTGCTCGGCCACCAGCCAGGTAACGATTACCCTGAACCCGGCCGCCACGGCGCAGGCTGGCCCCGATGCAACGATCTGCTCGGGCAAATCAACTCGCCTGGGCTCGGCGGCGCTGGCGGGCTACACCTACCAGTGGGCACCGGCCACCGGCCTGAGCAGTGCTACGGCGGCCCAGCCCTTGGTGACGGCTACTACCGGCAGTACCGCCACTACCCTACGCTACGTGCTGACGGCCACCACGGCCCAGGGCTGCCTGGCCCGCGACACCGTGTTTGTGTTGGTAAACCCACGGCCCGAGCTCGACAGCATTCAAGGCAGCGCCTCGGTATGCCCCACGGTGCAGGGCGTGGCGTACAGCATCCGCAACCCGCGCGGCACGGCTTATCAGTGGCTTGTAACTGGCGGCACCATTGCCAGCGGCCAGGGCACGGCCGCGGTTACCATCAACTGGGGCACGGCCAGCAACACGGCCACGGTGAAGGCATTCCGCCTGAACCAGTTCGGCTGCTCTTCTGATACGGTGGTGTTCCCCGTTCGCATCAACCAAGTGCTGGCGACCCAACGGCCTACCGGCCCGCTCAGCGTGTGCCAGGGCAACGGTCCTTTCACGTATCAGATTCCGAACCCCACCAACGGCTCTACTTACGGCTGGCAGATCATAGGGGGCACGCAGGTGAGCACCGGCAATGGCTCGATAGTACTCAACTGGAACGCCCCCGGCATCGGCAAGATTGTGGTAACGGAATCGAGCAACCCGGCTGGTGGACGCTGCCTCGGCACTTCCGATACGCTGTACGTAACGGTACGCCCCACCCCGGCAGCCCTGCCGATTACGGGCCCACAACGCATATGCGCGGGTGCCGGCACGGTTAATTTCGCGGTACCGAGCGTGGCTTCACCCACTTACCTATGGACGGTGCAGGCAGGCTCGGGCGCTCCTATTACATTGCCTTCGGCAAGCGCCGTAGCTCCGTTTACAGTTCCGACCAACGTAACCGCGCCAGTCGTTTATACGGTGACGGTGCGCCACACCAATGCCCAAGGTTGTGACAGCCCGATTTCTACCCGGCAGTTTACAGTAGTGCCGCAGTTGACTGCGGCATCGGTCACGGGGCCGCGTAGCGTATGCCCAGGCTCTTTCAGCGACCTGAGCTACTCGCTGGCTGGCACAAGCGGCAGCACTTATCAGTGGACGGTAGTAGGCGGCACGGTTACCAGCGGCCAAGGCTCGGCCAGCGTGCAGGTTGACTTCCTGCCGACGGCCACCACGCGCAGCGTATCGGTAAGCGAAACCTCGGCCGTGGGCTGCGCCGCCACCGTCAACGTGGTGTTCGACGACGCTACCGTAGCCCTGCGCACGGCTTCGGTAGACCTGCAGGATGACCGTAAAATCACATTGGCGCTGAACGTGCCCAACAACACGAACAACGCCAACCAGGTGCGCATTCTGCGCCGCGATGCCGGCAGTACCGCTGCCTTCACGCAGGTAGCCACTGCCGCCAATACGGCCACCACCTTCACCGATGCCACCGTGGATGCGGATGCCAAGGCTTACGATTACCGACTGGAGCTGACTAATGCCTGCGGCACGGTACTAAACAGCGTGAATCATACCACCATGCGCCTGGAAGTGACTAGCTCCCAGCCCGGTCAGGGCCGCACCGAAGGTACCGTTACGCTGCGCTGGAACGCCTACGCAGGCTTCCCGGCCACGTACGAAGTCTACCGCACTGCCGATGGTGGCCAGCTGCAGCGCATAGCAGCTACCGTTACCTCGCCAAGTGCGGGTGTCTTCTCGGCCACATTTGCCAGCAGCGCGGCGGGCTTCAACCAAGGTTTCCGCATCAAGGCTACCAGCGTCGATAACTCGGCCAATCCGCCCTTCGCATGGTCGAACCAAGCCGAGGTGGCCTTCGAGAACAAGCTGGAGTTCTACAACGTGATTACGCCCAACGGCGACGGCCGCAACGACGTGTTCTTCATTCGCAACGTGGAGCTCTACCCCGGCAATACCTTCACAGTGTTTAACCGCTGGGGCCGCGAGGTGTACAAAACGACCAATTACCGCAACACCTGGGGCGCCGAGAACCAGGCCGACGGGGTATACTACTTTGAGTTCAAGCAAGCCAATGGCCCGGTGACCAAAGGATGGTTTGAGGTGACGCGATAAGGGTACTTCTCGTGAACAAAAAGCCGCTCGGGTCCGCCCGAGCGGCTTTTTTATTTAACGCCCATTAGCAAGGCCGGCTGATTAAAGCAGAAAATCGAATACGGGCCTCTGATTTAGATCTTAAAGATGGCTAAGGCTATGCTTAGGCACAAGACTAAAGGAGCGGTTTCCGCCGTACCTTTGCCCCGTGAATCCTGTAATGCCCAACCCGAAGAAAATCCCCGCGGAGGACCTCCGCGAAGTGGTGATACAAGATATGGTAGCTGAAGGCAAATGCCTGGTGCGCCATAATAACCTGGTCATTTTCGTGTCGGGAGTAGCGCCCGGCGACGTGGTCGACCTGCGCATCACCAAGTCGAAGAAAAGCTTTTTGGAAGCTGTGCCCGTGCACTTCCATAAGTACTCCGAGCTGCGCGTGCAGCCCTTCTGCCTGCACTTTGGCACCTGCGGCGGCTGCAAGTGGCAGCACCTGGGCTACGAAACCCAGCTGATGTACAAGCAGCAGCAGGTAGCCGATACTTTGCAACGCATCGGGAAGGTGGAGCTGCCCGAAATCATGCCCATCCTTGGCTCGAAGGAAACCACCTACTACCGCAACAAGCTGGAGTACACCTTCAGCTACAACGGCTGGCTGACCTCCGAGCAGATTGCCGACGAAACCCAGCAGTACGACCGCCGCGTGCTGGGCTACCACCTCCCCTCGCGCTTCGACAAGATCATCGACATTCAGCACTGCTGGCTGCAGCCCGATCCGTCGAACCAGATTCGCTTGGCCTTCCGCGACTACGCGCGCCAGAACAACCTGCGCTTCGGCAACCTTATCAAGCACACCGGGCTGCTGCGCACGCTCACCATCCGTACCGCCAAGAGCACCGGCGAACTGATGGTGGTGGCCATGTTCTACCGCCAGCACCAGATGATACCCGTAATTCTGGACCACCTGCTGGAGCTGTTTCCGGAAGTCACGTCGATGAACTACGTGCTCAACGACAAGGGCAACGACTCGCTGGAAGGCCTGGAAGTGGTGTGCTACAAAGGCCAGCCCTACATCCACGAGGAAATGGAGGGCCTGCGGTTCCGCGTGGGGCCGAAGTCGTTTTACCAGACCAATTCCGAACAAGCCTACGAGCTGTACAAGATTGCCCGCGACTTCGCCGGCCTCACCGGCTCGGAGCTGGTGTATGACCTTTACACCGGTGCCGGCACCATTGCCAACTTCGTGGCCAAGCAGGCCCGCGAGGTAATTGGCGTGGAGTACGTGGAGCAGGCCATCGAAGACGCGAAGCTGAACTCGGAAATCAATGGCGTGACGAACACCAAGTTCTTCGCCGGCGATATGAAGGACGTACTCACCAAGGACTTCACCGACGAGCACGGACGCCCCGACGTCATCATCACCGACCCGCCCCGCGCCGGCATGCACGTGGACGTGGTAAACCGCCTCATTGAGTTGCGCGCCCCGCGCATCGTGTACGTGAGCTGCAATCCCGCCACCCAGGCCCGCGACCTGGAGCTGCTCGCCGATACCTACCGCGTGACGCGGGTGCAGCCGGTGGATATGTTCCCGCACACCCACCACGTGGAGAACGTGGTGCTGCTGGAGTTGAAGTAAAAGCCAATCTTAACAATACTTGCTGGGCTTCGTGAACCGGAATGGCTACAGCTCACCGGCTGCTTGCTAAGCCAGATTCATGAAGCCCGGCTTTTTATTAGGTGTTGCTATATGTCGCTTAACGATATCTGGGTACACATTCCGAATGGTGGAAATACAGAACGGCGTTATTTAACCAACAATATTGAACGAGCGAGAGAGGAGAAGCACAATTATACCCTTAAGTCTTACCGCGAGGTCTATTCGGATGTGTCTCATTTTCACTGCGAAGTTTGCTGGAGGGTCATAGCAGATGAAAACAATGTAGACACGGACCCGAGCGGCTACCACTCAAACGATACCTGGGTTTGCCAGCAGTGTTTTGTGCTGTTCATCGAGCCAGAAGCCTACGTAGAGTCCATCAACAAATTGGAGGTAGTGCCGAGACCGAAATAATGACATAGCTACATACCGCATTACGGAAGCTGATTTTACATTCAGTCATAGCTTTTGGTGCTGCGTCACCCAAGCCCGCGACCTAGAGCTGCTCGCCGACACCTACCAAGTAACTCGCGTGCAGCCAGTGAATATATTTCCGCACACCTACCACGTGGAGAACGTGGTATTTAATTAGAAGTAATGATAGTCTTCTGGCGTTGCCTCAACGTTATTTATTACCACTATTATAACAGTGAGCGGGAGCGTAGCACTGCTTATTTTATGACGGCAGTCTTCGTGACTTTCATAATTACAATGCTCATTCTGGATGTTCAGGTGCTTGCCCCTGGACTCAGGAAAGGCCTTATTGACTGGCTATTTTTTGCTTCCTGGCTAGTCCCCGGAGCAATTTTCGCCCTCTACAAATCAAAAATAAAACAACGATTATCGACGGTGATAATCTCTGATGAGCAAAGCAAGTGGTATGGGTGGGGCGTATTTGGTTTCATTGTTCTTGAGTTCTTGTTACTGCTCCCAGGAGTTGGACCCAAACCATAGCACCTAAAGGTGGCTCTTATAAAGAGCTGAGTTTATGCCTTGATCTGAATAGATCCGCCTCATTGACCGAATTCAAAGCAGCAAGTAAGTATCAAAATATTACCATGCGGCTCGTATATCTTCTCTTTCTTCTTTCATATGTGCGCTTCGGCTTTGCACAAAGCTCAGTGAAGGAAATATTATTGAAAGACTTTACCGAAAGCAGAAGAGGACTCTATCATCAGAACTGGTATGCAGCTGACACTGCTAATATCAGCACTAGAGATACAATCGCATTTCACAACAAGCCTGGTTACTACCTAGAACTAAAAGGGATTTGCAAGTTTCTGGATTGGTCTTTCACTTCAAAGACGACAATTAGCCAGTCCTCTTACTTTCGCTGCACCGGACATAGTTACCATGTCTTAGCTTTAAGTGGAAGTGGAGTTTATAGCTTTAAGTTAAAAGATGTTTCTAATAGGACTTACTTGAAACTCACCGATTACAAGAACCGGATAAGTTGGTTTGAGGTGTTTCGATCAGTAGAGTATGATCTTCATAATGTTGGTTACCCGATAATGACTTTGGTCCGCTTGAAACACAAGCCAGCTAAAATTTCAAACTGATCATTTGCAGTATTAACCCAGAAGCCCGGACTCCTCACCACAGGTGCCCGGGCTTTTTCTTGTGAACTTCCGACTAGCACTGCATCAACCCCTCCAGTCAACTGGCGTACACGAAAACCATGCTTCCAAGCCGCACGAAGCACCGGTCACTTCAAGCTGTTACTGCCATGTCCAAGCGCCAAAACGCCTCCAACCGCACTCCGCACGTTCTACTAGCTGGTGCCGCCGCCGCGGCTGCACTACTCATGCCCCGCCGCAACCGCTGGCGCTGGGCCTTGGCAGCGGCAGCGGGCTGGCAGTTCGTAGAAGCGCTGCGCAGCAAGCCCGAAGCAGTGCCTTCTCGCTCGGCTGCCGAGCCGGAGGCCGCGCCCGAAACCGTACGTACCGCCCGCGTCGATGGGCTGCAGATGCGCTGGGAAGAGCATGGCGACCCCACTGCTGAGCTGACGGTGGTATTCGTGCACGGCGTGCCCACGCACCCGCGGCTGTGGCGCTACGTGATTCCGCAGGTGCTGCGCCCCGGCGTACGCTGCCTGGCGTGGGAAATGGTGGGCTACGGCTGGTCGATGGGCCAAGGCCTGGGGCGCAACATCTCGGTGGCCCGGCAGGCCGAATACCTATACCTCTGGCTACAGCACCTCGGCATCGAGCGGGCTGTGCTGGTCGGGCACGACCTGGGCGGCGGCGTGGTGCAGCGCATGGCGGTGCTATACCCGCAGGTGTGCGCCGGCCTGATGCTCACCGACTGCGTAGCCTACGACAACTGGCCGGTGCCGCCCATCATCGCCGCCCGTCAGCTAAGCGGCCTCATCGATAAAACACCCCCGGCCCTATTTAAGCGCTGGCTGCGGCGCGGCCTCGAAGCCTTGGGCGACAAACACGGCTCGATTCGCCGTGCTTCTGCCCGCCTACACGCCGCTCCCTACGGCCAGCCTTTTGGCCCGGCCGCCTTCGCCGATCAAGTTCGCAGCATAAATAATCTCGACACGCTGAACTTGGCTTCGGAGCTACCCACTGTCAACCTCCCGGCCCGTGTGGTGTGGGGCGAAAGCGACATGCTCACCGTGGAATCGGGCCAACGTCTCGCGGCCGACCTGAAAGCGCCGTTCACGCTTATTCGCGGCGCCAAGCACTTCACGCCTGAAGACCATTCCGTAGAAGTGGCGCAAGCCATTAATGAAGTGCTAAACGAGGTAACCGCAGCGGCGCCCGCCACCGAAGCCACGCCGCCTCTGCCCTTCCGGGCATTCTGATGCTTGTGTTACCCGGCCTATCTTTGGTGCTCCTTTCCAACGCCCGTTCAGATCAGCTGAATGATTTGTGGGCGAGTAGATGATTGATTGTATTGCTCCCTTATGGACTACGCCAACGACCCCGAACTGAGCGGCAAATACCTCGGCACCATCACCAAGGACTTTGCCGTGGTATCAGACACGCTTAAGGAAGCGTCCTACCAAATCCGCAAGCGCGACATTTCCAAGCACCCAATTTTCGTCTTCGCGCGTCTGCCCGTGCCCTTTGGGTCCCTGCTCATTTCACCCGACGAGATGGACACTGAATGGTACGTGCTGGCCTCCTACCTCGATATTTTCGTGCAGCAAGGCGTGATTTCGCCCGAGCACATCGAAGATTTCGCGGCCGCTTACAAAGACCCCGACGAGTTTTGCTGCCTGTTCGTGGTTGATGGCGAGTTTACGAAGTTCGTTTTCGTGCCC
>NZ_JBZYWH010000034.1:0-39308 GCF_058932745.1 Hymenobacter sp. FMD4 | reverse complement strand
GCCTTCACATCGGCAGCCGATACCTTGCGCTTGAGCTTGATGACGCCGACTTTGTCGAGGGTCCAGATAACGGGGTAGGTGGGGTCCAATTCCCACCACTTCACGCCGAAGTTGACGCGCATTGGCAACTTGTGGTGGTTGTTCTGGAACAGTTCGCCGCCGGTCAAAAAGTCGAAGAACAGCGAGTTGCGCGACTTGTCGTTGTTGTCGAAGTTCTGGTAGCCGTACTTGTGCCCGCCCCAGTTCACGATGGCCCCATGCACGGCGCCCATCATAAAGTGAATGGGCAGCAGCAGAAATTGCCACCACGCCGTGGCAAACGCCACGTAAAACGCTACATACAAGGCACCCCAGCCGACACGTACGTACCACCGGTTGCCCAACTCTTCCAAGCTGTTCCACTGCGGGTAGTCGCCTTCGGCAAAGCGCATGGCGCCGGGGTGCCGATTCTGTAGCACTTCCTGGTAGACGGTGCGCGTCTTCCACATCATGCCGAAAGCATTGGAGGAATTGTGCGGGGAATGCGGGTCCTGTTCGGTATCGGAGTACGCGTGGTGCATGCGGTGCAGCAGCGCATAGCCCCGCGGCGACATGAAACTGGAACCCTGACTGATAAAGGTGAAGATGAAAAAGAACCGTTCCCAGAGAGGGTGCATGCTAAACATGCGGTGGGCGGCGTAGCGGTGCTGGAAAAACGACTGCGCGAACAGCGACAAATACCAGTGTGCTAAGAAAGCAATGACAATCAGCATGCGGCAAAATGATGGGTGTGGACAGGCCAAGAATGGAAACTTGAACTCCCAATGATTATTCGGTTCGCTTGCTTCAATTCTTTTTCTGCCCTTAATAGTACGCAATCAACTCAACATTGATCGGGCATTGTTAAAAGCGTTTAATCAGGGGCTTTGTTTCAGCGCATTTTGAGTGCTTCCCCGCAGCACAGTTCTGCCTGGATTACAGCGAGCAGAAAAGTTCGAGCCAGGCTTCAGAGTTAGTAGCTGGGCGGAACGCCCTAAGGGCAGTAGCTTTGGGGTTGTTACTCGCATTATCTGCCTCAATGCCTTTTACAGCTCTAGCTACGCACAACCGCCAACGGTTTGCAGCGGCCCTGCTTCCCGGCTCTTTGGCCGTGCTGAACACTACTGACGTGATGCCGACCCTCGTCGACGGCACCACGCGCCTTCGGCAAAACCACGACTTGTACTGGCTGACTGGCCTGCAGCAGGAACAAGTCAGCCTGCTGATTTTTCCCGAACACCCAAACGACGAAATGCGTGAGGTCCTGTTTGTGCAGCAGCACAGGGGTCAGCACCTGACGCTAAACCAAGCAGCAGCCCTGACTGGCATAGCCACTGTGCGCTGGCTCGACGAATTGCAAGATTTCATCGGCAGAGTAGCTCCGCTGGCCACCAATATTTACCTGAACACCAACGAGCATTTTTCAGCTGGGTCGACGGCCCAAGGCGCCGAGGAATTGTTTGTACACTGGTGCCGCCGGAAGTTCCCCCTGCACCAATTCCAGCGGGCAGCTCCCCTGCTGGCCCGCCTGCGCACCATCAAAAGCCCGGCAGAACTGGAGCTAATGCGCACGGCAGCCGACATTTCAGCAGCAGGCTTCCGGCGCGTATTGAGCTACCTGCGCCCAGGCGTAACGGCTCGCCAGGTAGAGGCCGAGCTTATTCACCAGTACTTGCAGTACCCTGAAGCTGACTGGGCCGACCAGGCCCCTACGGTTGCCGTGGGCGCCCGCAGTTGCACACCACTACACCGGGCCGGCCATGAAGTGTGCCAAGAGGGCGACGTGCTACTGCTGGATGCCGCTGCCTCGTACCGTCTGTACAGCGCCGATGTTACGCGTACGGTTCCGGTAAATGGTCACTTTACACCCCGCCAGCGTCAGGTATATGATGCTGTGTTGCGCGTGCACCAAGGCGTACGCGCATTTGTGCGCGCTGGCCAGAGTTATCAGTCCATTCAGCAGCAGTGTAACAAGCTGCTTATTCAAGAGCTCCTCGCCCTAGAGCTGTTTACCCCAGCCGAGCTGCAGCAGCACGGCCCACAGCACTACTTGCAGCAATATTGTCGCCACGGGTTCGGTCACCTGCTTGGCTTGAACTCACCCGATGTCGGCGACCTATACGAGCAGTTTCCGGCCGGTGCGGTTCTTAGCCTCGAAACGGGTATTTATATCGAAGCTGAAAATCTAGGCATCCGCATTGGTAATGACCTGGTACTCCGGGAAGGCCCCGCCGAAGACCTCACGCACGGAATTCCCATGGAGGCCACCGAGATTGAGGCTTTGATGGGCCGCGCCTCGCACACCAATGCTGCGCCTAGCACACCGGTTAGCCTACCCGCGCCGCCCATTGGCCTCCCGGCTCCGCCGCCGGAACTGGTGCCGGAAGAGTCGGTGAGTAATGCCGCCGTATCCCCCCGAAATAAGTTCTGGCGCTATGCCCACCTACTGCTGATTATCCCGCTGCTACTGGACCTGGGCTACTCGTATGTGCAGCACCTGAACGTGCCCCACGATGGCGACATGGTAGCCGTGATTTTGCCCCGCTACTGGTTGGAGTTTGTCCTAAACGACCCGTTTGCGCTCAGTGTACTTTTCAAGGGTGAACGGTACGCTGGTCCAAACCGGTACTTCGCCCACCAGTCGCTGCTAACTTATATGCGCAACATGCCGCTGCTGTTGCAGACGTTTGTAGATGCCATCTACAGCGTGTACATGGCCAGCGCCATTGCCAAAACCCTCATACAGGCGGCCCTGATTAGCTCGTTGGCCTACTTTGCCAGCGGGCGGTCAGGTTTCAACACGAAGTACTTCCTGATTTGCGCATTACTCATCACGCCTTTTTTCCAGGCGGCCGGCTTCAATGGCCAAATGAGTATCATTGACCGCTCGATTACTTATGTATTCTTTTACTCATTGCCGTTCAGCTTACTTCTCATCTATTTCATACCTATCTACCGAAACTTATTTACTGACAAAAAGACCAAAATATCACTAGCATGGCATATCGCCCTACCTATATTAGCAGTAGTAATATCTCTCAATGGCCCCTTGATGCCGGCCGTAAATATTATGATGTTTGGCAGCATCCTCTTGTATCTGGTTCGTCATTTACTTAAACCCATTTATTATCTTACTATCTACCAGAAAATACAATTAGCTTACAATGATATCCCCAAACAGATATTCTGGCATTTTAGTTTTTTGCTGTTTTGCAGTACATATTCTTATTATATAGGTACGCATAACATTGAAAACACTGAGCCTTTCACATTGAAGGAGCTTTATCAGAAGCTATTCCAAGGGTTTTGGTTTGAACTAGGGCAAGAAGCCGGCTTCCCTCTACTTGTGCTATCAGTGGTCATCAACTTGGTTATCATTAATAGACAACCCACTACCAAATCTTCGCAACGAATAGTTACTGCGGCCAAATGGATGTTGGGGCTGAGCATGCTCTACATTCTGCTACTGCCCTTGGGAGGTTACCGAGTATACCGTCCCTATATTGTGCGTCGTGACAGCATCATGCCCGTTACGCTAGCATTAATTTATTTATTCAGCACGTCTGCGCTTTACTTGTTGCTATACTTAAAACGTGAACAACGACTAGTTTATATCGGCGCTCTGGTTGCTCTCGTTGCTTACTATTCAATTACTGACAAATCAAATTTAAAAGAGGAAAATTGCGAAGTCGCAGCCTTGAGAACTATTGCCGAGTCGCCAGACAAATTAGTTCTTCTAAAGGAGAATTGCTCGGTAATGAACTGGGGCACTATTACTGACCCTAAAGTATCGGAGGAGCAAGGGAAAATGCTCAAGTTTTGGAACATCACAAAAGAAGAGAAGCAATTTTACTACCCGCAGCCTACTCAATAATATTGCTCTACTAGCTGTTCGTGCACGAAAAAGCATCTCTGGTACCAGAGATGCTTTTTTGCAATAATAGAGGTATCTAATTATATATAATAACTTATATATAAAAAACATTAATGCGAAATCTGCAGCACCAATCCATGTACTTTGTTGATTTAATCAACATATCGAACAATTTTTTAAAATATTCAAAACCATAGGATATGTGTGTTTCGTAAGTCTGCCAACGCTTACCTAACCCACCTTAACTTTCTATGAAGAAAACTTTACTCGGGATGCTGCTCTGGATGGGCAGCACCGGGGCCGCCCTCGCTCAAGCCTACCTTGATACACACCTCCAGCCTTTACTCAGCAACCCAGTCGGCCTTCACCAAGTGGTGGTGACGTTTCGGGGCAACTCAGCTCCTTCCGCCGCCAACCGCCTGACGTTGCAGACCCTAGGCGTTACCCAAGGCGTAACGCTGCGGGCTTTGCCCGTAGCCGGGGTACTGGCCACCAGCGCCCAAATCAGCCGGCTGGCCAGTCACCCCGACGTGGTGTCCATCTACCTGAACCGCTCCTTGGTGCGCGACAACGATGGAGCCACGGCCCTCACCGGTGCGCAACGCGCCCGCTTGGAGCCGATATTCACGCAGCGTAATGGCGGCCTACCCGTATCGGGTAAGGGCGTGGGTGTGGTGGTGAACGACTCGGGCATCGACGGGACACACCCCGACCACAAGCTGGGCCAGAACCTGAAGCAAAACGTACTGGGCACCACCAACCTGAACGCACAGAATGCGCTGTTGCCTATTACCTACCTCGAAAACATCCCTAACACCGACCAGACTGGCGGCCACGGCACGCACGTAGCCGGTATTGTGGGAGCTACTGGCGCAGCATCCAATGGTCGGCATGCTGGCGTAGCCCCAGGCGCCGACCTGATCGGTTACGGCACGGGCGCGGGCCTGTTCATTCTGGATGTGGTCGGTGCTTTTGACTACGCACTGGTCAACCAGTTTCAGTACAACATCCGCGTCATTACCAACTCCTTCGGCACCACTTCGGACATTGCTACTGAGCCGAACCCCAATGACCCCATCACCATTGCCACCAAGCGCTGCGTCGACCGCAACATTGTGGTGGTATTCTCGGCCGGTAACTCGGGCGCTGGCTCGGGCACCATCACCGGCAACTACAAAAAAGCACCGTGGGTAATCACCGTGGCCAACTCCGACAAGGCCGGTGTGCTGGCTCCTTCTTCGTCGCGCGGCCGCAAAGGCGTAAATGGCACCGTAGCCATCGACGGGCAGACCTTCCCCTGGCGCGATGAGCCGACGGTAACGGCACCCGGTACGGACATCATATCGACGCGGGCCGTGTCGCCTATCGGACTGCTAAGCACGCAGCAAGACGTCGAAAACCTTGAGCCCGCGCACGTGCCGTTCTACACGCACCTGACGGGCACGTCCATGTCGGCGCCGCACGTGGCGGGCATCGTGGCCCTGATGCTGGACGCCAACCCCAGCCTGACGCCGGCCCAGGTAAAAGCCATCTTGGAAGAAACGGCTACGAACCTGCCCAACCGTGAATCGTGGGAAGTGGGTCACGGCATGGCCAACGCTTATTCTGCCGTGGACCGGGCCTTCCGCCTGGCCGGCTACGGTGCCACGGTAAACGCCAAGCGCACGTTCAATAGCAACGTGAACACGGCCGTGAGCAACTCGCCGTTTACCATCAACTTCAACCCCGCATCCGCGGCTACCAACAGCCAGACCTTTAACGTACCATCCGGCACTTCATCTCTGGAAGTAAGCTGCAAAGTGACAGGCCTGCTGGGCGAAACCGGCAACCCCGTAAACCTGGTGCTGCTCTCGCCGAGCGGCCGCCGCTATGCTTCCGGCATTTCGGTGCTCTTTGCCATCAGCCCTGGTCGTGCCGTAGCGGTGGCTTCGCCCGAGGCGGGCACTTGGACGGTGCGCCTCGACGGCCTGCAAGGCGCCGCGCTGCCCGAAACCGTGAATGGTACTATCTCCCTGAACCAAGCCTTGGGCTCGACGGGCCTCGCCGACGCCGCTGGTCATCCGGCCGAAGCGTCTATACAAATGGCTATCAGCAAGCGCCTGATGGATGGCCTTTCCAATGGCTTCAAGCCGGAGCAGGACCTGTCGCGCATTCAGCTGGCTGATTACCTGATGATGGGCCAGGCCGTGCGCCAGTCCCTGCCGCTGAGCGGCACCAGCTCCTTCGGCGACGTATCGGCCGCGCAGCAGCTGCTGGCCGAATCGGTAACGAACCGCGGTGCTGCCCTGCGCGACCGTAACCACGTTCAGAACGGGGTGATGCTGCCCGTATCGCCGGGCGTATTTGCGCCGAACGCGGCCGTAACGCGCGCCAGCCTGGCTTACTCGCTGGTGCAGAGCCTCGGCCTGCAAAACCGGGCGCAGCAAGCTACCGGTCCCGTAACGGTGGAAGTAAACGGCCAGCGCATTGCCATCGACGATGCCGCCCAGATTCCGGCCGGCTTGGCGGGCTACGTGCAAGTGGCACTCGACATGAACCTGATCAATGCTTACTACTCGCTCACGCAAGGCCCGAACGACCTGCAGCCGGTGCTGCACGCCACCTTCAAGCCTCAGCAAAAAGTAAAGCGCGCTGATTTTGCCGTCATCGTGACGCGCACCCACGACCAGTGGAACACCGCGCCTGCCGATGCTACCCGCTCCTCGGCCAGCACTGCCATGCATGCGTCCAGCGACGCCGTATTTGCTGCACCGAACCCCTTCGCTGAGCGCACCACTTTCCGCTACCAGCTGGCCGAAGCCGCGCCCGTACGCCTGGAGGTATTCGACGTGATGGGCCGTAAGGTGCAAACGGTGGTAAACGCCCCGGAAACGGCTGGCTACCACGAGCACGCCTTTGATGGCACCAAACTGCCCGCGGGCACTTACCTCTACAAGCTCTCGACAGGAGCTAAAACCCAGAGCGGCCGCCTGGTGCTCACGCACTAAGCAACGCCTGAACTCTAAACAAAGAAGGCCCGGAACAGCTGTTCCGGGCCTTCTTTGTTTTGTGGCTGTGGCCATTCTGCCGTTCGGTGCTTGCTCTACCAACATGCGTGGACAATACCGGGAAGGCTTTTAGTGAAGCTTAGGAAAACGCCTCTGCTTGACCTGTGGCGTCTACTTTCTCAACAGAGGAAGCGCAGCCGCAGCATCTCTACCGCTCCGTCTATCTTATCACAGAACGAAGCGGTAGAGATGCTTCAGCGGCGCTTGGCAGGACGGCCATTGTATTGTCCGCAAACCGAAGCGCACCTTCTGCAGCCCCTCTTACACATTCTCAAGGCTCGTTATGAGCTGTAAGCCGGCGTGACCAACTGAATGGGCACAACTACCCCGACAGCGCATCCTTCGCTACAGTTCGCTTATTTCTTCGGCCAGTTTGGCGGGTACTCCGATGCTGTTGAGCATGCCGCTGTTCAGGCCCTGCAACCAGATGGAAAACACGCTGAAGCGCAAGTCGCGGTCTGAGCTGATTTTGCCGGGTTGCAGAGGCCGGCCGTCGCGGCGCGGGTTGTCATTCCGGACGACGATGGTGTTGGCCAGTTTGGAGGCCGCTTTGGTCAGAAAGGTCTGCCGCTCCCGGCCGCCGCCGTTAGCGCTGAGCAAATCGATTTTAAGATCTGAATACTCGGCCCACATCGTTCCCGTCACACCTTTCCGATCCACGTACATGCGGGCTCGGATGCTGTGAACCTGCCCCCGATCGAACCGGGCAAAACGCGTGGGCTCAGTGATGGAATTCATAATGGAGAGGGGTGCCGGGCCGAAACTTGCCTGCAGGCAATGCCGGCCGCTGGCATCGAGCAGCGGCAACCAGGCCACGGCCTCCACGCGGCAGCGACCCTGCAGGTAAGCCGTGGCGCGCAGCACGGCCGGCGTCTGCTGGCCCATGCGGCGCGGGTCGTTCGTAACGTTAATTGCCTCGCCGCTGATGCGCGTAATGGCGAAGTTGCCGGCACGTTTGGCACGCTTGCCGGTGATGCTCAGGCGAATATTAAGGTCTTGCACCCGCAGCTTGCGCACATCCAGCCGGAAGGGCAGCTTGCGAATGTTTTCGGGCGTCACCAGGGCCAGCTTCTCGCTGAGAGGGTATCGGTTGTTGCCGATGATACTCAGTTCAGGCTTACGCACTTCAATCAGCTGTGCCAGCAACGCACCATTCCGCTCCAAGGCCCCATAATCGAAACCCGATACCCGCATAGCCGGGGTGCCTAAGGTCAGGTGGGTAACCTGATGCCCGCGGTGGCGCGCCATGCCATCGGGCGTCATGGTGGGCTTCAGGACCACGTTGGTCAAATGCAACGAGCGGCCCTGCGTGCTGACCTCCAGGCGCTGGCTGCTCAGACGATAGTACGGCGGGTCAATGAGCAGGCTGGCTGGCCCGGTGCGCACCTGCCAGCTTTGGGCGTACAATATTCGTTTGGAGTCGGAAGCGCTGGCCGAATCAATGCGCAGATCAGTGCCAGTGATGTTCACGGCATCTGCCTTCGGCTGCATCGACACGCGCGATACGCTCACTTGGCCATCCTGCAGCTGCACGTGGCGCACCTGCACCCGGCGGAGGTAAGGAGCCAAGGCAACGTATACTGGCGGCGGCGGCGAGCCAGGCGCCGCCAAGCTGAACTTCATGCCTGATAAGCGCAATGAATCGGCTTGCAAGACGCGCTGATTCAGTTTTCGTTGGTGAATGCCAGTAAGACGCGCCTGCGGCAGCGCCAGCGTTACCTGTGCTGCACCGGCTTCGGTTTGCTTGTCGTCAATGGGCTGGATGCGCAGAGAATCCAGGCGGAGCTGCCCGCCGCGGGAGCGAAACTGCACGCTACCCAGCCGCACCTGATGGCCAGGCACGGCCGCTTCCAGCCCGGTAGCGTGCAGGCGCAGCGCGAGCGAGTAAGCAATACGCGTGGAATCGTTGGCGGCTTCGCGGCTAATCAGCATGTTGTCGGCCATCATGTTGCCTTCGCGCAGCTGCACCCGCGTGGGCACCTTGGGCCCGGAGCTGACGCGAATATCCTTTACTGCAAAGTGGCCGAGCTTCACCCCTTTCAGGCGAGGCGGCAGCTGTTCGTGGAGGGGCTTCGACTCGCCTTGCGGCTCGGGCTTATCGAGCACGTGGGCACGCACGGCCTGCACCAGCACGGTGTCCACGGGCACTACGTCCTTGCGCAATATCGCGCCCAGCCCCACACCGGCCACGCGTATGCGCCCCACCGAAAGCCGCAGCCAGGCGGGCGGAACCGAATCGGAGGAGGCCTGGCCGGGCAGCAATTCTACTTGCCGCAGCGTAATGGCCCGCTGCCGCAAATCGGTGCGCAAGCCGCCAATGCGCAGTTGGTAGCTGCCCTTTGACTTCTCGGCTACTTGCTGCTCCAAGGTGCGCCGCAGCCACGGATCCAGCAGGGTATTAAGCGCCACCACCAGCAGCAAGCCCAGCACCAGCAGGATGCCCAGTGCCCACCACAGCCAACGCCAACGGCGCGGCGGCGCAGAAGCCACAGCAGCAGGTTCGGTGGAAGTCGACAAGCGTTCGGACACGGAAAAAAGCAATAGGTCTGCTTCTAACGCAAACCGGGCTTTGGGGGCCGAGGTTTGCAGCAGATTGTACTTCGTCGGGTTACCTTAGCACCGCATTCCGGTCCTCCCCCATCTATGTCTAACGCCAATCCGCTTGCTACCGAGCTGCTTACTACCGTACGGCACAGCTTTCGGACCTACAAAGCCTTGGCTGATAAAGCCCTGGCCCAGCTCACGCCCGAAGAATGGCTGTGGCGCCCGGAGCCAGCTTCCAACAGCGCCGCCGTTATTGTGCAGCACTTGGTAGGCAACCTCCGCTCCCGCTTCACGGATTTCTGGACTAGCGACGGGGAGAAACCCAACCGGCAACGCGACCGAGAATTTGAGGAGCCCACTTCGGCCGCGGGCATTGCTGCGTTGCAAGCGCAGTGGGAAGCAGCCTGGCCCATTCTCTGGGCCGTGCTCGATCATTTAGAACATCATCCCACCGACTGGCTGCGCACCATTACCATCAGGCAAGAGCCGCACACGGCCCTGGCGGCGCTGCAGCGACAGGTGGCTCATTACGCTTACCACACCGGCCAATTGGTGCTGCTGGCCAAAGCCTTGCGCGGCGAGCAATGGCAAACCCTAAGCATTGCCCGCGGCCGCAGCAAGCAATTCAATGCCGAAAAACACGCCGCTGCCAACCTCAACCCTAACCTTGCAGCTCCATCGGGAGTTTAAGCGCGGCATATGCTTGCTATTACTTCACTGCTGAATCCGCAGAACGCCGCCCGCATCAATGGCATCATCCGTAGCCTGGAAGATGAGTTCGGCCTCGATGATGTGCAGGCCACTCCCGACCCCCACATCACCTACCTGCTGGCCGGCGTAAATCAGCATGACGCGCTGAAGGGCGTGTTGGAAGAAGTAGCTGCTTCCACCCTACCCTTCGAGGCTTTTACCACTGGCCTGGGTTTGTTTCCGGGCCCCAATCCCGTTATCTACATCCCGGTGCTCCGCTCCGAAGAGTTGAACCGCCTGCACGGTCGCCTTCTTGCGTCTACGGCCCCGCTGTGCCTGCGTACCGACCGTTTCAGCACGCCTGAGCTGTGGCTGCCGCACATATCCTTGGCCCTGCACGATACCACGCCCGAGTTGCTGGGCCCGGTGCTGCAATACCTCAACGAGCAGACCTACAACCTAAAGCTGCGCATCAGCAACCTGGCTATTCTGCGGGAAGAAGGTGGTCAGTTTGTGCCCGAGGAGGTGTACCCGCTGGGTGGCTATGAAGAGTTTGATTAGCCCACAAATCATGCTGACCGACTACTGAGCAATCTGCGGCGGCTCCCGCCCTGCTTTTTTCAATCCTGCGCTACCTTTACCCTGCTCATCAACCTGCAGCCTATGTACTCCACTGTTCTACTGCTTCACTCCTGGACGCGCTGGCTCGTCCTCATTTTTGGCCTGATTGCCTTTTTCCGCGCCCTCGCGGGCTGGCTCGGCCGCAAGCCCTTCACCGGCGCCGACAACGGCATGGGTGCTGCCTTCATTGGCTCGATGCACCTACAGCTGTTGCTCGGCCTGATTCTGTATTTCGGCCTGAGCCCCTTCGGCATGAAGGCTATGGAAGGTGGCATGGGTGCCGCCATGAAAGACCCAGGCCTGCGCTTTTGGGGCGTAGAGCACATCACCAGCATGATCTTGGCAGTGGTATTTGCCCAAATAGGCCGCTCGCTCTCCAAGAAGCCTGCTGATGCCGTCATCAAGCACAAGCGCGCCGCTATCTACTTCGGCATTGCCTTGCTGCTGGTGCTGCTCATGATTCCGTGGGGCATCTGGAACCCGGCCCGCCCGCTGTTCCGCTTCTGATTCTGACTTCTCACGCACAAAACGCCCGTCGTCCTGACGGGCGTTTTTTTGTTGCCAACCAGCAGCAACCTACCCATTCACAAGTCCCTATATTACTATCACGTTCGTGGTAGTTGTTCCGCACCAGAAGCTAACTACTGCATTGTTATTTCCTATCACCTCGTTTTATGACAAACACTCACGCCATCGGCATCGTGGCCAGCCTGCTAAGCAGCCTCTGCGCCTGCCAGAACAGTGCCGACGAATGCAAGCCGGCCGCCGCTGGCGTGTGTGCTGGTCCGGGCGCTCCAACTACCCGCAAGATCATTCTGCAAGTGCATGACGTTCACCACCGTGCCGGCTCGGTACTGACCTTGACAACACGCACGGATACTTTTTATTCCTGCACCTACTGGCCCATGCCCGCCAGCCTGACCCGTACCGGCAATTCCATCAGAGTGGAATATGGCACGCCGCAACCTCCGCTCATGTGCGGAGCCACTCCCTATCCTGCTTACAACTTCCAGTATCTGAACGACCTAGCCCCCGGCTCGTATGACCTGACGGTGACGGTAGGGCACCGCAAAACCACCGGCACGCTACTCATCCAACCCGACCGGCTGGAACTCAGCACCTGCGACACTAATCTGGCTGCAGTGGATCATCCGCTGTTACGTCGGCTGCCGCCGAACACCATCTACGGTTACGCCACGAACACTTTTCCTTCACCCGCTGCACAGGCCGTTGTGCAGTCTCTGCAGGACTCGTTGATTCAACTTGGCGCCCGGCCTCTCATTTTGTCTCCCGGGCCTTATTACTACTTTAATGTTGACGCTGCGGGCAAGGTTGTCATGCCCCATATCTTCCCAGCGGCATTGGCCCATATTACGTTTGCCATGTCGTACCACGGCTCGCTCGACCGCCTTGAGGCCTTTCGCGCACGGCACCGCATTCCTCAGCTGCTGATGGCCATATACACCAATAGAGGTTATTAATCTATACTACTGGCTGGGCACAAGCATTTTCCGGGCACTGCAGCTACTCGTAATCCGCTCGTGACCAGCTCTTTTTCTTATATTTTGCTCGAATATCATCTGCCTATGGAAGCTAGTATTACCCAGCCGGTCTCCGCTCTCACCGCCACTCACGCTCCCCACGACCACGCCCAGAGTTGCCTCAACTGCGGTCATCCGGTGCCAGAACGCTTCTGTGGCCACTGCGGGCAGGATGCGCACCACACCCACCGCTTCACGTTGCGCTTTCTGCTGCTGCACGACTTGCCGCACTCCGTTTGGCATGTCGATAAGGGCTTGCTGTACACCTTGCGGCAGATGCTGACGCAGCCCGGCGCCACCCTGCACGAGTACATGGCCGGCCGACGGGCCCAGCACTTCCGCCCCATCACCTATCTACTGTTGATTACGGCGGTGAGCATGCTGCTGATTTCGGCAGTAGGCATGAATCCCGTTCCCCCCAATCAGCAAGCCGAAATGCCGCGGGTGCTGCAGCTGATGCTGGAGCGTTACATGCAGCTCTGGGGCAAGTATCCCACCCTGATTTATTTGGTGATACTGCCTGCTAATGCCGTAATAGCCCTGTGGCTGCTGCGGCCCTCGCGGCTCAACTTTGCGGAGATGCTGCTGAGCCAAGCGTTCATATCCGGCACCACCACCATCATCTCCACCGTCTTTATGCTTCCGCTGCTGCTGCTTATACAGCATTTTCCAACGCTGCAGCCCTATATGATGCTAGCCATGCTGCCCTACTTGGGTTACGCTGCGTGGGTATATCGCCAGTTACTCGAGCCCGCCCGCATGCCCATAGAGGACAAATGGGTGCGCAGCATCGGCACCGTGGTGCTGCAAACTATTGTGTTGTTCGTGACCATCTTGCTATTGCAGGCAGCCATCTTCATTTCGCTCATTCGCCAAGATCCCAGACTGCTCGAAGAGCTGAAACAAAAAAAACCTACTCCCAAGTCGAATATGGAGCAGGTTACGCCTAAGAAATAAGGCTGGCAGCGCAACTTGGTAATCCTACTGTTCACCCTTACAAGTCCGGTATCAGGGTGACCTGTCTCGCCTCTGTTGGTTGCCAGGAACACCGATTAATAATATGCCTACCCTTCTGATTCTAGCGTCCTTAGGAAGCTATCTTCTATTTCCCGCTTCAATTTTTGCTCAATTAGCTACTTACTCGATTCCGCAAACGGGAATCCCGACCGACGTAACTTATGAAGGCCATTTCCTTCGAGCGGTCAGCTGGGCCGACCGCTCAGGCCAATATATAGTATTGCTATCCACCACAGCCTCGTCGTACACGACACCCTCCGATACTGGCTGGCAGTTACCTACGCCCCAGCAGAAGCTTTTGCACGCTTACTATTATTCGATCAGCCAAGGTCAAGCCTCGCTGCGATGGTCCTTAACCGACGGCGAGCAGAAATGCATACTCGATGTATTCACGGGTTTTGATCGGGATGTCCCAATGGTGACTGATTTGGACGAAGACGGGAGTCCGGAAATTTGGTTGGTTTACAAGACCGCCTGTACCAGCTATATAAGAGCACGCACCATGAAGTTGGTGATGTACCGCAACGAGCGGCCCCACCAAATGCAAGGCCGCAGCTTACTGCACACGTCACTGAAAGGCTTGGCCGGCGACAAAGGCTTTGAAGGTGGGAAGTACAAGTTTGATAGAGCATTTCAGCGGGCCCCTAGATGCTACCGGCAGTTTGCCAAAGTGCTCTGGGCGCGGCACGCGCTAGACATACAGTAACACACACGCCCAATGCTGTTCGGCAGTAAATGGTCTTTTGGTATTGAGTACCGTCCTTCCACGCAAGAGCCAGTCAATAAGCGTATGGCCCACGCCCGCCTCTGGCTCGGCGGGCGGCCAATTATCCAAGAGCACGAAGAATGCTACTTACCCTCGTTCGTAGCTCAAACCACCGCGTGGTATGATCAGCTTCGCTCAAATCTGATTTCTTTAGATAGCAAGCACCTACAAGGCCGGGCTTGGGAAAAAATCTTCCACTTATTGATGGCAAGCAAGGAAGCGGTAGACGCGCACCCAAATTGGCCGATGGACTCAGAAAACCCCGTTACTGGCGGGTCCGATGATTCTGTGTTCTTCCGGCACTTACTGCGCCTCGACGACACCCTGGACCCTTACTTCGTCTTTCAGTATGAGGAGAACGAGCAAGTAACTGTGGTGTGGCAATGCCACGATGCACGCAGGTGCGCGTCGGATGGGTACGGCCACGTATTTACTCACACGTCACCTAAAGAGCGTTTCCTAAACGCGCTGGCTGAGTTCAACCAGTTCGCAAAGGCGTTGCTGCAATCAGCTTAGTAAATAACGAAACGCCCGCTGCGGAAGCTTCCGCAGCGGGCGTTTTCATTGAAGGTCAAGCAGGCAATTATTGCCCCAATACCATGGCGAAGATCAGCGGCGCCACGATGGTCGCGTCCGACTCGATGATGAACTTGGGCGTGTCCTGGCCCAGCTTGCCCCAGGTGATTTTCTCGTTGGGCACGGCGCCGGAGTACGAGCCGTACGACGTGGTCGAGTCCGAAATCTGAGCGAAGTAGCCCCACAGCGGCACCGAGGTGCGCTGCAGATCCTGGTGCAGCATGGGCACCACGCAGATCGGGAAGTCACCGGCAATGCCGCCGCCGATCTGGAAGAAGCCCACTTTGCTTTCTTCCTTGGCGTTGTTGGTGTACCAGTCAGCCAGGTAGATCATGTACTCAATGCCCGTGCGCATGGTGTGCACGTTCTTGATGTCGCCCGAAATGACGTGGCCGGCGTAGATGTTGCCAAGCGTGGAGTCTTCCCAGCCGGGGCACACGATGGGCAGGTTCTTTTCGGCAGCGGCCAGCATCCAAGAGTCCTTCGGGTCGATCTGGTAGTACTGCTCCAGCTCACCCGACTTCAGGATCTGGTAGAAGAACTCGTGCGGGAAGTAGCGCTTGCCAGCCTTATCGGCCTCTTCCCAGAACTTCAGCACCGAGTGCTCGAGGCGGCGCATAGCCTCCTCCTCCGGAATGCAGGTGTCGGTTACGCGGTTCATGTGGCGCTCGAGCAAAGCCTGCTCGTCAGCGGCCGTCAGGTCGCGGTAGTTCGGTACCCGCTCGTAGAAATCGTGCGCTACGAGGTTAAAGATGTCCTCCTCGAGGTTGGCACCCGTGCAGCTGATGATATGCACTTTATCCTGGCGGATCAGTTCGGCCAGCTGAATGCCCATTTCGGCGGTGCTCATGGCGCCAGCCAGGGTAATCATCATCTTGCCACCTTCGGCGAGGTGCTTGTTGTAGCCTTCGGCGGCGTCAACGAGGGCCGCAGCGTTGAAGTGGCGGTAGTGGTGCTTGAGGAAGTTGGTTACGTTCATTTCTGCGTGTGTTGTACGTGGTGCCTCCTGCGAGTTGAACCGAAGCACCGGCCCCTAACGCACCCCATCCGGGGCTAGTTCAATAGCCGGGCTAAAGTTTTGGACAGGTTGCGCTAGCCGCGCTTAGGTTCTTCGATGATGATGTTGTGGTTCGTATAGATGCAGATGTCGGCGGCGATGTTCAAGGCCTCCTGCACCATCTGCCGGGCCGTGAGGTGCGGCGCGTGCTTCTTCAGGGCCAGCGCAGCGGCCTGGGCAAACATAGCCCCCGAGCCGATGGCAGCCACGTCGGAATCGGGCTCCAGCACGTCGCCGGTGCCGGCGATGATGAGCAGCTCGTCTTGGTCGGCTACCACCATCATGGCTTCCAGCTTGCGCAGGTACTGATCCTTGCGCCAGTCTTTGGCTAGCTCGATGGCGGCGCGCTTCAGGTTCTGACCGAAAGCGCCGAGCTTCTCCTCGAAGCGTTCGAGCAGGGTGAAAGCATCGGCGGTAGAGCCTGCGAAGCCGGTCACGACTTTGCCGCCGTGCAGCTGCCGGATTTTGCGCACGTTGTTTTTGGCCACGTGCTTGTCCATGGTGGCCTGGCCGTCGGCGCCCACGGCTATTTCGCCGTTGTGCCGCACGCCGAGGACGGTTGTTGATCTTATGCGGGTCATAAGTCAGTATTAAAAGCTGTCATCCTGAGCACAGCAGAACGACCTTACGTGATAAGGTCCTTCGCTGTGCTCAGGATGACAACTGGGTTAATTACCTCAAATTAGCATGCGCATCGGGTCTTCCAGCAGGCCTTTCAGCGTCTGCAGGAAGGCGGCACCGCTGGCGCCGTCCACCACGCGGTGGTCGCACGACATGGTCACCTTCATCACGTTGCCGACCACGATCTGGCCATCTTTCACCACCGGCGTCTGCTTGATGCCGCCTACGGCCAGGATGCAGGCATCCGGCGGGTTGATGATGGCCGTGAACTCCTCGATGCCGAACATGCCCAGGTTCGAAATGGTGAAGGTATTGCCTTCCCAGTCCGAGGGCTGCAGTTTCTTGGTCTTGGCCTTGCCGGCGAGGTCTTTCACTTCGTTGGCAATCTGCGACAGGCCCTTCTGATCAGCGTTGCGGATAACGGGCACCAGCAGACCTTCTTCCACGGCCACCGCCACGCCGATGTTCACCACCTTGTTTTGGCGGATCTTGTCGCCGAGCCACGAGGAGTTGATAACCGGGTGCAGCTTCAGGGCAGCGGCCGAGGCCTTGATGACGAGGTCGTTGAACGACAGCTTCACCGGCGACAGCTCATTGAGGCGCTGACGGGCTTCGATGGCCTTGTCCATCGAAATTTCCATCGTGAGGTAGAAGTGCGGCGCCGAGAACTTGCTTTCAGCCAAGCGGCGGGCAATAACCTTACGCATCTGCGACACGGCCGTGTCGGTGTAAGTGCCTTCGGCGGCTTGCGGCGCGGCCGGTGCCGGTGCGGTGGCCGGAGCCGGAGCAGCTTGGGCAACAGGAGCAGCAGCCGGGGCCGGAGCGGCGGCTTGCGGCGCCGGAGCAGCTTGCGGCCGGGCGCCGGGCTGTGCATTCTCCAGGTCGCGCGATACGATGCGACCATTCTCGCCCGAGCCCTTCACGGTGCTCAGGTCGATGCCTTTCTCCTGCGCAATGCGCTTGGCCAACGGTGATACAAACAGGCGTCCGCCCTGCGGCGTGTCTTGCGAAGTGGCTTGGCCTTCGGCGCCCGAGGGCACGGCCACACCACCCGACGATTGGCCGGTAGCTTCGGCACGGGCCTGAATATCACGGTCGGATTTGGCGTCTTCCAGCTCGGAATTGGCCTTGGCATCGCCGAACTCGGCTTCTCCGCCGGCGGTGGGCGTGAAGTCGCTCGTACCGGAGTGGCCAGCCTGCGGACCTTCGCCGCTCGCTTGGCCCCCACCGGATCCGCCGCCAAGCAGCACATCGATGTCAGCACCTTCTTCACCGATGATGGCCAGGATGCCATCGACAGCTACGGCTTCACCGTCTTTCGGACCGATGTAGAGCAGCGTGCCGTCTTCATAGTTCTCCAGCTCCATCGTGGCCTTGTCGGTCTCGACTTCGGCCAGCACGTCGCCGGATTTTACTTTGTCGCCTACTTTCTTGAGCCAGCCCGCAATGACGCCTTCCGTCATGGTGTCGCTCATTTTGGGCATGCGCACCACCGTGGCCTTCTTGCCGTTGCCGGCAGGCTTGGAGGCGGCCGTAGCCGAAGCGGCTGGCTTGGCGGCGGGAGCAGCCGGTGCAGGAGCAGCCGCTGGTGCAGCCTGCTCAGCTTTGGGCTCTTCAGCCTTCGGGGCCGGGGCAGCAGCTGCGCCACCGTTGCCACCGATCTGGCTCAGCAGGCCAGAAATATCTTCGCCCTCTTTGCCGACGATGGCTAGTACGCCATCCACCGGCACGGCTTCTTTCTCTTTTGGACCGATATACAACAAGGTGCCGTCCTCGTAGTTTTCGAGCTCCATGGTAGCCTTATCGGTTTCTACCTCGGCCAAAATGTCGCCGGACTTTACCTTGTCGCCCACCTGCTTGAGCCACGCCGCAATGACCCCTTCGGTCATGGTGTCGCTCATTTTGGGCATTTTTATGATTTCGGCCATTGTAAGTCGTCAATTGGGTTCAAGCCGCCAAAAATAGACCGTATTTCTTGCGGGCACAAACCCGATTTATGCAAACGTTGCCGGGCGGGATAAAGGAGAAAATTCGTGAAAATCTCATTCGACTTAGACGATACGCTTATTCCCTCGTCAAAGGCATTTCCGACGGAACCGCAAAGCTGGCTGCTACGGCTGATAGGTGTCGAGAAACTCAGAGCGGGTACAGTTGAGCTCTTCAAGGAATTAAAAGCCCGCGGGCATTCACTGTGCGTGTACACCACTTCCTTCCGGTCTCCCCTACGGATGCGGCTGACGTTCTTCTTTTACGGCATTTCCATTGGCCAATACATCAACCAGAACCACCACAACGCTGCGCTGCGGGAGAAGAAAGGCCGGTTTTCGAAGTACCCGCCGGCCTTCGGCATCGACATCCATGTGGACGACTTACCGGGAGTTGCAATCGAAGGCGAACGGCACCATTTCCGAACCCTAATCATAGATTCCCAAGACTCCGGCTGGACGGGAAAAGTACTTATGGCCGTTTCGCAGTCGGTGTAGGGTATCTGAAAAGAAGGCAGCAGCGCCGCTTGTTAGCTCAAATGCCGCGTATCCAGGTACGAACGCACGCTAAACATAGAACCGGTGTAATGCACGCGGTACAGTCCTAAGTTGCGGTGCTCAAAGAGGTCCATGGCGCTAAGTGGGTAGTTCAGCAATTGGCAGAGCAGCACGCGCATGGCCCGGCCGTGCATGCACACCAGGATGGTTTCCTCGTCGGGGCGGCCACGCAGTATTTCGTCGATGAAGGGTCGCTGCCGGGCCGCTACCTCGTCGGGGCTTTCGCCGCCTTCGAATGCCAGGTGCGTTTCGCCGCGCTGCCAGGCCCGCAGAATGCCGTGGTACTCAATGTCTTCTTCCGGCGTGATGCGCGTGCCTTCGCGGTTGCCCCAGCTTATTTCGTCGAGGGCGCGGTACTGCTCAAACGGCAGGCCAGCATCCAGAAACGGCTGCACTGACTGCTTGGTGCGCATGAGCGTGGAGATGTACACGCGGTCGAAGGCCATGTCGCGGTACGCATCGTAGAACTGGGCGGCCTGGGACACACCCATCTCGTTCAGGGGAGCATCGACGCCGCTGCCCTGCACGATGCCGCGCACGTTGAAGTACGTCTGGCCGTGGCGAATGAGGTAGATTTTCTTGACCACGCGGTTTCGGGGCGTAGTTTTGCTGAATGAGGGCGCGAAAGTAGCGTTTTGCAGCTCTTCCCGACACTTTACTATTTCTGATACGCGTATGCTGCCTGCCCAATCCCAACCTTCCCTGGCCGAACTCAACGTCTGGTGCCGCAACACCATGGGCGAGCATCTTGGCATTGAAATCACCGCCGTGGGCGAGCGGATGCTGGAGGGCCGGATGCCCGTCGACCACCGCACCCATCAACCGATGGGCCTGTTGCACGGCGGCGCCTCGGTGGCATTGGCCGAAACGCTGGGCAGTATTGGGGCTGTGCTGCAGGTAGACCGTACGCGCCAGGCCTGCGTGGGGTTGGAAATCAACGCCAATCACCTCAAAAGCGTGCGTTCGGGCTACGTCATTGGGCGGGCTGAAGCCATTCACGTCGGCCGTATGACGCACGTGTGGGAAATCAAAATCCGGCACGAAGAAACCGATGCGCTGGTGTGTGTCAGCCGCATCACGATGGCCGTGATTGACATTCCGGCGGGCAAAGCCTCGCAGTCGTGAGCCGCGTAGCCGAAACCGCCGCCCACGCCACCGTGCGCCGCCTGGCGGCCTTGGCGCTGCGGCACGAAGGCTCGGTGGCCCTCTGGCGCCTGCCCAACGCCACCGCGCCGGTGCTGCTCTTGAGCCTGCGCCCACTGCACCTCTCGGGCCTGCCACCCGCCTTGGAGCCCACGGCCCCGGCTGGCTTTGCCTTCTACCCTTTCCAGGACAGCGACACCGCCGAGGCCCTGCTGCTGCCGGCTGATGCCGTGCTGGACCTCTCGGCCGGCCAGCAGTTGAGTCTTTCACACGCCCTGCCACCCGAGGCCGTAGCCGCCGTGCAACGCGTGCTGCACGAAACCACCGAGCCGCCCGAACTGGCCTGGCACGCAAGCCCACAGCCCCTGCCGGCCACCGCCGACCGCGCCGAGTACGAGGCGCTGGTGGCGCGAGGCGTGGGCGCCATCCGTGCCGGGCAGATGACCAAAGTGGTATCGAGCCGCGCCGCACGGTGCCCGCTGCCCTCAGGCTTCGATACGCTGCAGGCGTTTGACGCGCTGTGTCAGCAGCACCCACGGGCGTTTGTGTCGCTGGTGAGTGCGCCGCAAGCCGGCACTTGGTTGGGTGCTACGCCCGAGGTGCTGGTAGAAACCGACGGGGCTGAGTTCCGGACCATGGCCTTGGCCGGCACTCAGCCACTCACGCCCGATATCACCGCTAACTCGGCGATGTGGCGGCAAAAAGACATCGAAGAGCAGGCCTTGGTGGCCCGCTACATCGTGAGCTGCTTTAAGCAGCTGCGCCTGCGCGACTACGACGAAACCGGCCCCAGAACTGTGCAGGCCGGTAACCTGTTGCACCTACGCACGGAGTTTCGGGTTGATCTGAAACGCGTGACCTCGCCCACCTTCGCTACCGACATGTTGCGCCTGCTGCACCCCACTTCAGCCGTAGGCGGCATGCCCCGCGAGACGGCGCTCAACTTCCTGCAGCGTCACGAGGGCTACGACCGCACCTACTACAGCGGCTTCCTGGGGCCGGTGAATCTACCCGGGCCCGGTACTTCGCGCCTTTTCGTAAACCTGCGCTGCATGCAGCTAAGGCCCAATGAGGCTATTCTGTATGCTGGCACAGGCCTGACGGCGGAGTCGGAGCCGACGAAGGAATGGCAGGAAACAGAAATGAAACTGCGCACGGTGGGCTCGGTGCTGGATGAAGTTCACTCACAATAGAGAGCTAAATATTGGGGCAGTTCTCGCTGCCTAGCTGAGCGCGACCCGGCTTACAGTTCAGTTACGTTTTGCAGTAATGCCGGTTTATCGTAGGCTGCCAGTATTGAATTCTTCATTCCCATTTTCTGACTGAAAATGCTTCAGCCCATTCATAACATCGCCGAAATCTGCGCCCAACATGGCATAACCGACGTGGTGCTGTCGCCCGGTTCGCGTTCGGCGCCGCTCACCATTGCCTTTGCGCGCCACCCCGAGCTGCGCGTGCGCGTGGTGCCCGATGAGCGCGCTGCGGCCTTCATCGGCCTGGGGCTGGCCCAGGTGCAACGGCGGCCGGTGGCGCTGGTGTGCACTTCCGGTACGGCGGGGCTGAACTACGCGCCGGCCGTGGCCGAAGCTTTTTTTCAGCAGATTCCGCTGGTAATATTCACCGCCGACCGTCCGCCGGAATGGATTGATCAGCTCGATGGCCAAACCATCCGGCAAACCAACCTCTACGGCCGTCATGCCAAGGCCGCGTTTGAGCTTCCGGTCGATCTTTCACACGCCGATGCCAAGTGGCACGCGGCGCGGCTGGTAAACGAAGCCATCAATATTGCCCAAGAGCTGCCGGCGGGCCCGGTGCAGGTAAACGTGCCGCTGCGCGAGCCTTTTTACCCCGCCGCGGGCGAAGAAATCAAGTACGAAGCCGTGCGCATCAGCCGCGAAGTGGCGGGGGCACCGCAGTTGCCGGCGGGCGAGCTGGACGTACTGCGCCGACAGTTGCGGCAGACCAAGCGCGTGCTCGTCGTGGCCGGGCAGCATCCCGCCGACGAGCCGCTGCTGCTGGCCTTGCGCCGCCTCGGCGCAGCCTACCAAATTCCGGTGGTGGGCGACCTGATTGCTAACCTGCACCTACCCGTAGGCCCGGATTTTGACGTGCTCAGCGCGCCGTTGGGCCGGCAGGATGTATTCATGGCCGTGCCAGAGCCGGGGCTAAAGGAAGCGCTGCGGCCGGAGCTGCTCATCACCTTCGGGCAGTCGCTCATCTCGAAAGCGCTCAAAAACTACTTGCGCGAATATGCGCCCCAGCAGCACTGGCACGTGCAGCCCGCTGGAGCGGTAGCCGATACTTTTCGCTCGCTCACGCGCATCATTCGGATGGAGCCGGCCGCGTTTTTTCAGGCACTGATGGGCGGGGATATTGCGGCGGAAGCGCCGGACTCAGCAGGTACTTCTAATGCTGCGGCAGCGCCCGAAAAAAAGGCTAAAGCCCGCTTAACCTGGGAAGGTCCCGGTACCGCTCGTGGCGAAGCCATAGCCCCCAAGGATGCCTTCACTACGCCTTGGCGGCGCGCCAATGGCTGGGCCACCGATTTCCTGGCCGATTTCATGGCGCAGCCCAAGCCGCCGTTCAACGAATTTACCGCTATTCACCGGGCGCTGCAGCAGGTGCCCGACCGCACCGCACTGCACCTGGCCAACAGCATGGCTGTGCGCTACGCCAACATTCTGGGGCTGCCGACAGGCCGCGCTATCGAAGTATTTGCCAACCGCGGCACCAGCGGCATCGATGGCTGCAATTCTACCGCCGTGGGCGCGGCGCTGGCCGCGCCGGAACGCCCGGTAGTGCTGCTTACCGGCGACGTAGCCTTCTTTTACGACCGCAACGCCTTCTGGCATAATTACCCGACGCCGAATCTGCGCATCATCCTCATCAACAACCACGCGGGCGGTATCTTCCGACTGATTGAAGGGCCGCGGCAGCAGCCGGAGCTGGAAGAGTTTTTTGAAACGCGCCAGCAGCTCACGGCTGAAAACACAGCCCGTGATTTTAGCCTGCGCTACTTCACTGCCAACTCCTGGACCGAACTAGATAAGGTGTTACCGGTTTTCTTTGCACCCGTAACCAAAGGCAACGCGGCCGTGCTGGAAATCACCACCGACTCGGCCACCAACGCTGCTTTCTTCGAACAATACCGCGCCGCCGTGCGCACTTCTTTTTCCTAACATGCGCCTTTTGCAAAATCATCTACACGCTTTGCGAGCCTCAACGTCGCCAACGACTTAGCCCACAAACGACGTTGGTAATTTCGCAGAGGCCGCTGAGTTCAACATCCCTTCTATGTCCCAAGTAACCTGGACGCCCATCAAGGAATTCAAGGAGATTCTGTTCTCCGAATACCAGGGCATTGCCAAAATCAGCATCAATCGTCCGCAGGTGCACAACGCCTTCACCCCCCTCACGGTGCAGGAGATGATTGAGGCCATGCACATCTGCCGCGACCGGACCGACATCGGCGTGATTATTCTGACTGGTGAAGGCGGCCGGGCCTTTTGCTCGGGCGGCGACCAGAGCGTGCGCGGCCACGGCGGCTACGTGGGCGAGGACACCGTACCGCGCCTGAATGTGCTGGACCTGCAGAAGCTCATCCGCTCCATTCCTAAGCCTGTGGTGGCCATGGTAGCCGGCTGGGCTATCGGGGGCGGGCACGTGCTGCACGTGGTGTGCGACCTGACCATCGCGGCCGAAAACGCCCGCTTTGGCCAGACTGGTCCTATGGTAGGCTCGTTCGACGGCGGCTTTGGCGCCTCTTACCTGGCGCGCATCGTGGGCCAGAAGAAAGCCCGCGAAATCTGGTATCTCTGCGACCAGTACGACGCCCAGGAAGCCCTCGATATGGGCCTTGTAAACAAAGTGGTACCGCTGGAGCAACTGGAGGAAACCACTTTGCAGTGGTGCTTCAAGATGCTGGAGAAAAGCCCGCTGGCGTTGCGCATGCTCAAGTCGTCGTTCAACGCAGAACTCGACGGCCAAGCCGGCATTCAGGAACTGGCTGGCAATGCCACCTTGCTGTACTACCTCTCCGAGGAAGCTAAGGAAGGTAAGAACGCCTTCTTGGAGAAGCGCAAGCCCGATTTCTCGAAGTTTCCGAAGTTTCCGTAAGCTTGTTGGTTCGCTTGTAAAAAAGGCCCGCACAGCATTTGTGCGGGCCTTTTGTGTTTTGCGGCCGATAAGCCTATATGCGTTACTGAAGCATCGGGAGTGTAAGTGGTAAAGGTGGTCCGTTTTTTTGGGGTGGCTGCCCAGCCTCGTTCCCAGTTCCCCACCCATAGAGCAGATGAGGGCTTGCAGATTGACGTGTCGATTGCAAAACGCCCGGCAACCCGGTAGCTGGAAGGCAACGACCGGGGTCATCTTCTGCAGCTTCCTGAACGCTCTGCTCAACTGGCTATTTGACTTCCTGAGAAGGCGCGTTGAAATGCTCCTGAATGACCTGCTGGAGTTTTTCGCGGGTCAGGGGCTTGGTCAGGAAACCGGCAATGGGCAGGTTCTGCATCTGAACTACATCCTGGGGATTCAGGGAGGTGGTGAGCATGATGATGACCACAGCAGGATTCTGGGACGGGGGGCGCTGGGCATACGCTTGCAGAAACTCGACACCGTTCATCCGGGGCATTTTCATGTCGAGCAGAATCAGGGCCGGGCAGGTGGGCGCAGTATCTTGCCCGCAATGCTCCTGCAGCAACTCCAACGCCTGCTGACCATCGGTTGCGACCAACACCGTATCGGTAATGGCCATGCGGCGCAGCAAGGATTGGTTCAGGAAGTTGGTCGTCTCGTCATCGTCAACGAGCAGGGTGCAGGAGACGGAAGCCATGCAGGAAAGGATGAGAAAGAAGGAAGACGCTAGGTGTGGCTAGCTACAGCACTGGGAAAGTGTACGTAAAAAGTGGCACTGGTACTGACCTGATTCCATATTTCGCTATGACCACCGGCACCTTCACATTGCTTTAACCCTTGACGCTGAACATGCCGCGGCCCTCCCCAAGGCTGTGAAAGAGCTCAACACGTCGGGCAACCGCGCTAGTTAAGCCAACTCGATTTCTTTGCCGTTGCTCTGCATTTCCTGAACCGTAAGTCCTGAATACCAGGCCTGCACCTCGACGCATGGCGGGCCGGTAGTCTTATTCCGCTCCACTCCTCCTCGGAGGAAAAGAGGAACGCACTACTCGACAAGCGCAAACCCGATTCTTCGAAACCTGATCCGCGTGACAGCGGCTTTCGGTTTCCTGCCGCAGCACCGATGCGGGCCTTTTTTGGGCTGGTTGCGTAAGAGAAACTTCGAATTGGTCCCGTTAGCTTTGCTCCCATGAAAAGATTGGCCCTACTTCCGCTGCTCTTCGGCCTTACGGTTTCGGCCCTGGCCCAAACCACGCCGCCGGCTACGCAGGTGGTGGAAGCGTCCTGCGGACAGTGCCGCCTGGGCCTGCCCGGCAAGGGCTGTGACTTGGCCGTACGCATCAGTGACAAGGCGTATTTCGTCGACGGCACGTCTATCGATTCGCACGGCGACGCCCACGCCAACGACGGATTCTGCAATGCCATTCGCCGGGCCGAGGTGCGCGGACAAGTGGTCAAGAACCGCTTCGTGGCTACGCATTTCCGCCTGTTGCCTGACTCGGTGGCCACCGGCCGCTAACCTATGCTGCCTACCAGCCACCATTTGCTGGCCCATCTGCAGCGCCCCAAGGAGCAGCGCACCGGCGCCGTGCTGCAGGCGCAAACCAACGCAGTGCTACTCCGCGGTAGTGCGGCCGATGCCCGGCCTTTGCTAGCGCAGTACCTGCAGCAGCCGTTTGACTTCGATCATTCCCGCTTGTTGCCCGTGTTCGAGCGGTTCGGCGACGATAGTTTCGCCGAGGCTTTGTACGAAGCTTGCTGCCCGGCTGGCGAGCTGCACCCTGATGCGCCGCCGGAAGTACTGACCACCATTGCCCAGCTCGGCTACGCGGCCATCAAACCCCTGCTGGTGCGCTACGCATTCGGCCCGGTGTGCTACTACGAAGCCAAGCACGCCGCCCTGGGTCTGCTGCACTTCGATTGTGAGGAGCTAGAGCCGACCATCCGGGAAGCCATCGAAGCCACTTATGGCAAAAACCTGTTTCCCGAGTTCGTTCCGGCGCTGGTAAGCAAGCTGCCCGAGCGGGCGGAAGTGTTGGCGAAGCTGTACGAATCGGGCACGGAGTACTGCTCCACCTACTGCAACGCGGGCATCCTGCTCGGCTTCTCGCTGTGCGGGTCTGATGGGGCTGCCTATTTCAAGCAGGCCCTGTTCAGTCCCGCTTGGGAGGCCCACGGTAGCGGCACTGGTACGCGCACTTACGCCTACCACGGCCTGCGCACTCTGGGCCTGACCTTCTGCGGTCTGTACACCGATGTACGACAGATAACCGACCAAGCCGCGCAGGCCCACGCCCTGCAGGTATTGCTTGCGCTACTCGATCTGCATGTCAGCCCTTATTCCCTGCGGCTTCCGCCCACCGAATCATTTGCTGAACTGTACCCAGCCCTGTTCGACTGGGAGACGCCCGATACCCGCAACAACCTCGTGGACCTGGCGGACCGATTTGGACTGGAGGACGATGCTTACCGGATAGAGCAGCTCATGGAATTGCGCCTGCAGCAGGAAGTATTGCTCAGCAACTACCAGCGCTAACACCGTCTGCCTTCCAGCTCACTCTTATTAGCCTAGCAGCGCCTGCCTGGCCAGGAGGTGCTTGACTGTTGCTACCCTCTTCAAAGCTGTCTACGCGGCAAATTGACTTTCCTATCCTCAACTATCCACGGCCTAGTATCCCACTAATTGGTGGGCCTAGACAAGTGAGGGTGACAGTTATTGAAAATAAGCTTTTTACAGGCTGTATAATTCCAGCTTATCAGTACTTTACCCCCACCAAACCAAACACCTTACCACCGTTCTATTCATGAAAAAAAACCTACTCCTGTGGGCGGGCTTACTATGCCTGTCCCCTACGCTCCAGGCCCAGACCGAACCGGGCCAGAGCACTAGTACAGAGGTGCCGTACGCGGCCGCTTTTGCCAATGCTTACCAGCAATACCCGGTAATTCCACGGGGCATGCTCGAGGCCGTCGCGTACACCCAAACCCACATCCGCCACATCGAGGCCACTGAGCCGACAAGCTGCACGGGCATGCCGCTGCCGTCGGGAGTAATGGGACTATTTGCTGACGGGCGAGGCTACTTCCGCGAGAACTTGCGCCTGGTAGCCCGGCTTTCAGGCATCAGCGAAGAACGCATCAAAAACGACCCAAGCAGCAACATTTTGGCCTACGCTGCGGCCTATGCCAAGCTGGCCGAGGAGCGGAACCTGACCTCCGAAGATCCTGCCCGCCACCTGCCCGTGCTGATTGCCCTGAGCGAACTGCCGCTGGAAAAAGACGCCGTGAACGGCTATGCGCTGGACTCGCACCTGTACAGCGTGCTGACGTTTCTGAACAAGGCTGAGAATCAGCAGCGCTACCGCTTTCCCAGCTACCAACTCAATCTGCCGGTCATCTTTGGGGCCAACTACCGCATTCTGAGTGCGGGCACTACGCAGGTCTCCGAGCGCAGCGTGGAGGCCGACGGGCAGCAGTACGACCCGGCCGGCTCCACGTACTCCGTTACGACTTCCACCGATTACGGCCCGGCCCTCACCAATTTCACGACCTGCAACTACAGCTCACGCAGTGGAGTGGCCGTCACGCACTACGCGGTGCACACTGTACAAGGCTCGTATGCGGGCTGTATTTCATGGTTTAAGAACTGCTCGTCCAGCGTTTCGGCGCACTATGTAATCCGCTCCAGCGACGGGCAGGTGACGCAGATGGTGGCTGAATCCAACAAGGCCTGGCACATCGGCTCAGAGAATCCTTACACCATCGGGACGGAGCACGAGGGCTACGTAAACGATGCCTCGTGGTACACCACGGCTATGTACAATAGCTCGGCGGCGCTGGCGCGCGATATTGTGGGCAGCGGCTACGGCATCAGCGGGTTGCGCACCTTCTACGGAGCAGCCACTACCGGCACTTTCAGCACGGGTGCCTGCGTCAAGATCAAAGGCCACCAGCACTACCCGAACCAGACGCACACCGACCCCGGCGTGAACTGGGATTGGGAGCGGTTCTATAAGCTCGTCAACAACTCGCCAGCCGCGACTTCCTACTCCGCCGCTTCGGGCACCTTGTACGACGCAGGCGGCAGCGCTGCCAACTACCCCAACGACGTGCGGCAGTGCCAGCTCATTGCACCGACCGGCGCCACCAGCGTTACCCTAACGTTCAGCAGCTTCGACCTGGAAAGCAACTACGACCACCTGCTGGTGTACGACGGTTCCAGCAACCAAGCGCCGCTGATCGGCAAGTACTCGGGCACCACCAACCCTGGAAAGCTTGTGGCCTCTTCGGGCAAGATGTTCTTGGAGCTGCGTAGCGACTGCGCCACCACGCGCCCCGGCTTCGCGGCCAGTTGGACCTCGAGTGGCGGTGGCTCCTCTTGCCCCACCGACAGCTACGAAGCCAACGAAACGCTGACTGCCGCGGCGGGCATCGGGGTGAACGTGAACAACACGGCCTACGTGTGCCCGGCCGGCGACGTGGACTGGTATAAGTTTTCGAGCACTACCACCAACGACGACCTCAAGGTAACGCTCACCAATCTGGTGGCCGACTACGACCTGGAGCTGTACAATGCCAGCGGCACGCTGCTGTATTCTTCCACCAATCCCAGCTCTAACTCGGAAACGATTATCTACAACAGCGCGCCTTCGGCCACTTACTACGTAAAGGTGTACGGCTACAACAGCGCCAACAGCACCACGGCCTACACGCTGCGCGTTTCCACGCAGTCGACGCCCTGGCGCACCACTGCTGCCCCGACCTTTGCGAGCAGCAAGACGCAGCCCGAACAGCCCCTCGTGAAAATGACCAACCCCGCCGAGGCTGGCGGCAAGGTCTGGCTCACGGCCACGGGTTACGAAGGCCCGGCTGAGCTACTGCTGCGCGACACGCAGGGCCGGCCCATCGGGGCGAGTAGCAACCGTGAATTCAGGGCCAATCACTCGCTGGAGTATGCCCTGCCGACCAATTTGCGCCCCGGCGTGTACGTGATGACGGTACAGTTGCGCACCCACGTGCAGTCACTCAAGCTGCTCGTTCAGTAGCCTTTTTTGGTTTTCTCCGACCCCAACGGCCCGGTCTGCTTAAAGCAGGCCGGGCCGTTGCTTTTGGCTGCCTTGCCCGGCGGGTGCAGTCGGTTTAGGTAGCGCTTTTCTTTGCTAATTGTCCTAGGCGAACATGGCTGCACTTGTGCGTCGGACCTAGCCTAGCTTCCGGGGCATTACTTACACTGGTTTTATGGATGATTATCAACTAGCCGCAAACGCTTTCGATCAGCAGGCCGCCGCGTATCAGACCCGGTTCATGGAGTTGGACCTGTACAACGACACCTACGAACTCTTCTGCCAACAACTCAGCAAGCCAAGAGCCCGCGTATTTGAGATTGGCTGCGGCCCCGGCAACATCACCCGCTACCTGCTCGCGCGGCGCCCTGATTTTCAGATCGAGGCCATTGATTTTGCCCCCGGCATGATTGCCCTGGCCCGCCAGAACGTGCCTGCAGCGACTTTTGAAGTAATGGACTGCCGGGTTATCCATCAGCTTGCCGGCCCGTTCGACGGCATCGTGTGCGGCTTCTGCATGCCTTACCTCTCGCGGCCCGACTGCACCAAGCTGATCCAGGATTGCGCCGGGTTACTGAGTACAGGCGGGCTGTTCTACTATAGCGTCATCGAAGGCGACTACGGTCAATCGGGCTATGAAACCAGCAGCAATGGCCAGCACAAAGCCTACGTGTATTACCACCAAGAAGAATGGCTCGGGAAAGAACTGGCGGCTTCGGGCTTGAAGCAGCTGCACACCGAACGCAAACTGTTCTCCAAAGCCGACGGCTCTGCAGCCATTCATTTGATCGGCTTGGCCTGCAAACGCTGAGGTCTAAGCAGGAGCAGCCAAGCAAAAAAAAGTTAAACTAACACTTATAATAGCATTACTATTATTGCTTATTTGCGCCCCGTTAGCACAGCTCGCCGACAGCGGGCCCGTGCTGGGGTGCTGCGCATAAGCCGCCGTACCCAGCATTGGCCGACTAGGAAGAAGCTTGGTGCCCGCCATTTTTTCCGCTTTTGCATGGATTCGCAGCTACTCCTCTCCAACCTTACCAACCCGACCCTACTGTTCTTCGTGCTGGGCATCGTGGCCACCACCGTCAAGAGCGACTTGGAGATTCCGCCGCACACCATCAAGTTCATCTCGCTTTACCTGCTTTTCTCCATTGGATTTAAGGGCGGGCAGGAGTTGGCGCACAGCCCGTTCAGCACCGAAATCCTGTATTCCCTGGGCTTTGGGCTGCTCGTTGCTTCGCTGATTCCTTTGTACACGTTCTTGGTGCTGAAACGGCGGCTGAGCATCAGCGACGCGGGTGCTGTTGCGGCCGCTTACGGCTCGGTTAGTGCCGTCACGTTTGTGTCGGCGGTGTCATTTTTGGAGGCGCAGCAACTCTCCTTTGGGGGGCACATGGTGGCCGTAATGGCGCTGATGGAGGCGCCGGCCATCATTGTGGGAGTCATCCTGATGATGCGCTACGAAGCACCCACCACGCTGTCGGAAGCGCCCCAAACCAATCTGCTCGGTATTGTGCAGCACTCGTTTACCAACGGCAGCGTGCTGATGGTGCTTGGCAGCCTGCTGATCGGGCTGATTGCCGACACCAAACAGGCCGATGGTATCAAGCCTTTCACTACCGATATTTTCAAGGGCTTTCTAGCCATCTTCCTGTTGGAAATGGGCATGGTTACGGCCCGTCGCTTTTCGGCCTTCACCCGCTACGGCCGCTTCGTGACGGCGTTTGCGGTGCTGGTGCCGGTCCTCAACGGCTGCCTGGTGGCCGCTGCCAGCCATGCCGTAACCGACAGCGTGGGCAACCGCTTCATTTTTGCCATTCTGGCGGCCAGTGCCTCTTACATCGCCGTGCCAGCCGCCATGCGCCTGGCCGCGCCCAAAGCTGACCCTGGCCTGTACATCCCGATGGCTCTGGGAGTCACGTTCCCTATCAACATTACTGTGGGCATGCCGCTGTATTTTGCCGTAGTGCAGCACTCATAGATTTTTACAGCCCTCCGTTGTAATCTATTGGTACAGGACATGATGTCTCCATAAGCAGTAAGCTTTCGTTTTCCGCTTTACCAGGTTTTAAGATCAACCGCTAAGTATCTACACCAACTGGTGGACGAGCGAAGCGCAGAAGCCACCAGTTTCACCCTTCCTACAGTTGGAGAGGATACTTAGCGGTTGCGTTGTTGACTAATTATGGTGACAGTGTTGCAGGCGGAAGTAAGCCCCTAATAATTCTGGATGCGCGGAAGTTGCAACTCATGAAGTTCTACTGTTGTCTATGCTTGGATATGCATTTTGGGGCTAGCGGGTTCCTTCGGTTAAATCCCTGCGCTTGTTCCTCGTCCAACCACCAACCGACTCATGAGAAGCCTTTTCACTCCCCTTGCCTTACTGCTGCTAGGCGGACACGCGTATGGCCAAAGCGCCATCAAAACGCTGCCTTACCCTAAAACCCGGAAAGTAGACACCACCAACGTGTACTTTGGCACCCGCGTACCCGACCCGTTTCGCTGGTTGGAAAACGACCAAGCCAGCGACACCAAAGAGTGGGTGCAGGCAGAGAATAAAGTAACCCAGAATTATCTGGGCCAGATTCCTTACCGCGACGCCATCCGGAAGCGCCTTGAAACGCTCTGGAACTACGAGAAGTACGGCGCGCCGTACAAGGAAGGCAAGTACACCTACTTCTCGAAGAATACAGGCCTTCAAAGCCAGTCGGTGGTGTACCGCCAACAAGGCAACGGCACGCCGGAAGTATTTCTCGACCCCAACACCTTCTCCAAAGACGGCACCACTTCACTGGCTGGCATCAGCTTCACAAAGGACGGCAGCTTGGCCGCATACCAGATTTCGGAGGGGGGCTCCGACTGGCGCAAGGTGATTGTGTTGCGCACCGATAACAAAACCATCGTGGGCGACACACTGAAGGACGTGAAGTTTTCGGGCTTGGCCTGGCGCGGCAACGACGGCTTCTATTACAGCAGCTACGACAAGCCGAAGGCGGGCAGCCAGCTGGCCGGCAAAACCCAGATTCACAAGCTGTACTACCACAAGCTCGGCACGCCCCAGAGCACGGATAAGCTGATTTTTGGCGGCGAGCAGAAGCCCCGCCGCTACATTGGCGCCTACCTCACCGAAGACGAGCGGTTCCTCGTCATCAGCAGCGGCAACACTACGGCTGGCCGCGAGCTGTCCATTCAGGACCTGAGTAAGCCGGGCAGCGCCATCGTGCCGGTAGTCGACAATGAGAAGAGCATCGTGAGCGTGCTCGATAATGTGGGCAGCAAGCTCTACATCGAAACCAACCTGAACGCGCCCAACGGCCGTGTGGTAACCGTGGACGCGGCTAACCCCACACCCGCCAACTGGAAAGACCTGATTCCGGAAACTCAGAACGTGCTGAATGCCACCACCGGCGGCGGCAAAATCTTCGCCAACTACCTCAAGGACGCTACCTCGCTGATCGAGCAGTACGACATGAATGGCAAGAAGGAGCGCAGCATCGCCCTGCCTTCGGTGGGCACGGCCGGCGGCTTCGGCACCAAGAAAGAAGAAAAGGAAACGTACTACACCTTTACTTCCTACATCTACCCGCCCACGATTTTCAAGTATGACATTGCCACTGGCAAGTCTACCGTTTGGAAGAAGGCCGGCGTGCAGTTCGACCCCAGTAAGTATGAGTCGAAGCAGGTATTTTATAACTCCAAGGACGGTACACGCGTGCCGATGATTATCACTTACAAGAAAGGCACGGCCCTGAACGGCAAAAACCCCACGCTACTCTATGCCTATGGTGGCTTCAACAGTAGCGTAACGCCCAGCTTCAGCACCTCCAACATCGTGCTGCTCGAAAACGGCGGCATCTATGCCGTAGCCAACCTGCGCGGCGGCGGCGAATACGGCGAAAAGTGGCACGTAGCGGGTACCAAGATGCAGAAGCAGAACGTGTTCGACGACTTTATCGCGGCCAGCGAGTACCTCATCAAGAACAACTACACGTCGAAGGACTACCTGGCTATTGCGGGTGGCTCGAACGGCGGCCTGCTGGTAGGCGCCGTGATGACGCAGCGCCCCGAGTTGTTCAAAGTGGCTTTCCCGGCCGTGGGGGTCATGGACATGCTGCGCTACAACCAGTTTACAGCTGGTGCGGGCTGGTCGTACGACTACGGCACGGCCCAGGACTCCAAGGAGATGTTTGAGTACCTGTACAAGTACTCACCTTATCACGCCCTGAAGCCAGCCTCTTACCCCGCCACCCTCGTAACCACTGCCGACCACGATGACCGCGTGGTGCCGGCGCACTCCTTTAAATTTGCCTCGCGCCTCCAGGAGATGCAGCAGGGACCTGCTCCGGTGCTGATTCGTATTGAGACCAATGCCGGTCACGGCGCGGGCCGTTCCACAGCCCAGGTCATCAGCGAGCAGACCGATAAGTGGGCCTTCATGTTCCAGAACATGGGCGTGCCCTACAACATTGCCAATTAATCTCAGCAGCGAGTACCGCTGAAAGATAAGCCGCACCTGCTGCGGCCATGCACAGAAAAGCCTCGTTCGGAGTAGAACGAGGCTTTTTTTATGTGTAAAGTAGGCCGGTTAGGGTGGGTAGTAATTCAGCCGGCTTACGCCCTAGTACTCAGATCTTCATTACTGCCATGCAGTGGCCGTCGGGTGTGAGTTGTGAGAATTCCTGACAAGACATTTGCACGCTTTTCGGAAAGGAAGCTAAAGAAATATCACTGCCACGATTCAAGAAGCTTTGTTTGGTATTCTAAAGATGAAACCGGCAAGTGAATGCCGCGATAATGTGCCGCTTCTGGGCGGATGAAACAATGGTAATCAACTCCCAGCAATACCTGCGTTTAGATTGAAACTTAGGCGAGAATCGGATCCGTACTACTTAAACTTAACGATGACCAAGCGTAACTCTAAAAGCCATATGTTGTGTAAAATGCGTGAGTCCTTACAGACTGCGCGCGGTCGACCTCGCTCACCAAGATCGGCAGAATTATCACCTAATAAGCCTGCACTTTCGCGGGGCTTAAGGGAGACTTTGACTTGCGAATAAGGCAACGCTTGCTCACATCTTCTAGCACAGCCCAGCGTAATGCGCAGCAAAGCGCCGTCTGATTCCGCAGTTACACCTTTGGCCTCAACTCAGGGTCGGTTTCTGCTGTTGAGACGGTGACGCCCGACAGCTCGTTTTGTCCTTTCCATTCCGCTGCTGTGCCCGTATGCCATCCATCCGCCTGACTCAGCTTATCCATGTGGTGCAATACCTGCTGCAAGGCCTGCTCATGGCCGTGGTGGTGCTGTGGTCTGGCCGAGGCATGAGTAGCGGCGCTCTCGGCCCCACCCCGTCGCTTGGGCCGTATATTCTGCTGGCAGCGTTGCTGGTACTGATGGTGGGCAGCAGCCTGTACACGCTGTCGCGCTTTCTGCTGCCCGATCTGCGGCGGCCCATTCGGGAAAACCGGCGCATCTTTCGCTCCCGCCTGATTCTATACAACAGCATGCTAGGCCTGCTGGCACTGCCGCCGCTGCTGCTTTTCCAAGCTACCCACGACCCCACCAACCTATTCTATTACGGCCTGCTACTGATGGGCCTAGCCGCGCTTTCCTGGCCCACAGCCCGCGGCTACCAACGCTGGCTGCTGTCAAAAGCCCGGTAAAAGCCCAGCAGCGCAGCCCCAACCGGAACCATGACCAAGCCCAGGCAACCAGCACGCATGTCTACCGTTTCGCCTAACTAGCTTCTGCCCAACCGCAACTTCCCCTTCCGCATGGCCGCTACCACCCTCCCCGATTCCCTGCTGCTCAACGGCCGCCAGTACCGCTACGCTGAAATTCAGGAATACCCCGCTCACGCTGGCGGCGAAATAAATGGCTACGAGGCGCGGGTGCTGGACTTTTGCCGTGAGTGGCTGAACGGCGCGCAGGAATTTGTGCTGACTACCTCGGGCTCCACGGGCACGCCCCAGCCCATCACGCTGCGCCGCAGCCAGCTGGTAGCCAGTGCCCAGCGCACCATGGATTACTTGGGCCTGGGCGTGGGACACCGCATGCTGGTGTGCCTGAATTGTGAGTTTATCGGGGGGCTGATGATGCTGGTGCGGGCACTGGAATACGGCTTGCACCTTACCATCACCGAGCCTGTGGCCGACCCGTTTGCTGCGCTGCCGCCCGATGCGGAGTTTGATTTTGCCTCATTCGTGCCGCTGCAGCTACGAGCGGTGCTGGAGCACGGCCACGCCCCGCGCCTGGCAGCTATGAAGGCCATTCTCATTGGCGGCGCAGCCGTGGACCACTCGCTTACGCAACTAACCCAAGACCTACAGGTGCCGCTCTACCACACGTACGGCATGACGGAAACCTGCTCGCACATCGCGCTGCGCCGCCTGAACGGCCCTGAAGCCTCGCCCTTTTACCGCGTGCTGCCGGGCCTACACGTGGAGCAGGACAAGCGCGGCTGCCTGGCCATTCGGGGCGATGTAACCCAGCAGGAACTGATTCAGACCAACGACCTCGTGCGCTTCGCCGAAGACAATCACAGCCTGTTTGAGTGGCTGGGCCGAGCCGATTTCGTCATCAACTCCGGCGGCGTGAAAGTACCCGCTGAAAAAGTCGAGCAAGTGCTTGAAGTAGCCCTTGCCGAGCTGGGCCACGGGGGGCGCCGCGCTTTCGTGACGGGCTTACCCGATGAGCGCCTGGGCCAGCGGGTAACCGCCATCGTGGAGGGCGAGGCGCTGGGCGAAGCGGAGCAGGAAGCCGTGCTGGCCTTGCTGCGCGAGCGGCTGGGCCGTTTTGAGCTGCCGCGGGCGGTGCATTACGTTACAGCTTTTGCCCAAACAGCCTCCGGCAAGTTGGACCGGCGCAGCACGCTGAGCGCTTTGGGTCTATAGGGCGACACTGGTTTTGGCGCGCCAATTGCGGTTCGGCGGCGAATGCGTTGCTTTGCAACGACGTCCCTCCCCCTCTTTTGTCCCGTTCAATGAAATATGCTTTCCTGCAGCCCACTGCCTGGCTGCTAACCCTGGGCATGGCCGGCTGTGCCGGCTCGGCCGCCACTACCCAAGCCCCTACCGAGACTGCCACCAGCTCAACGGCCGCAGAAGCTGCCCCAATGGCCACCCAAACCGCCACCGAGGCTGTCAAGGACCAACCCTTTCAAGTAGTAAGCGAGCAGTTTGCCGACTTGCGCATGCTGCGCTATCAGGTGCCCGGCTTCGAGACGCTGGAGCCCAAGCAGAAAGAGTTGCTCTACTACCTGTACGAAGCTGCCCTGGCGGGCCGGGATATCATTTACGACCAGAACTACCGCCACAACCTACGTGTGCGCCGCACCCTGGAGGCCGTGTGGGAAACCAATCAGCAGCGCATGGCCGCTACCACCAACACGCAGCAGGTAGACCAGGCCCAGAAGTTCAACGTGTACGCCAAGCGCGTGTGGTTCTCCAACGGCGTGCACCACCACTACAGCACCCGCAAATTCGTGCCGGAAACCTCGCGCGAATACTTCGCCGAGCTGGTGCGCAGCGTCGATGCCAAGACGCTGCCATTGCAGCCGGGCGAGTCGGTAGATCAGTTTATCGCCGCCATCACGCCTGTCATTTTTGATCCGACGCTGGACGCCAAGCGCGTAAATCAGGAAGCCGGCCAAGACCTGGTGAAGACCTCAGCCAACAACTTCTACCAAGGACTGACGCAGAAGGAAGTTGAGGATTATTACGCCAAGAAAATCGACAAGAAGGACACAACGCCTATTTCCTACGGCCTGAACTCGCGCCTCGTGAAGGACAAGTCGGGCAAGGTGGTGGAGCAGGTGTGGAAAGTGGGCGGGCTGTACGGCCAGGCCATTACGCAGGTGGTGTATTGGCTGAGCAAGGCCGTGGACGTGGCCGAAACGCCCGAGCAAAAGCTGGCTTTGCAGAAGCTGGTGCAGTACTACAGCACCGGCGACCTGAAGGTGTGGGACGATTACAACATCGCCTGGGTACACGACACGAAGTCGCGCACTGACGTGGTGAACGGCTTCATCGAGGTATACGGCGACCCGCTGGGCTACCGCGCTTCCTACGAGTCGGTGGTGTCGTTCAAGGACTTGGAAGCTTCCAAGCGCATCAAGGCCATCGGCGACCAGGCGCAGTGGTTTGAGGACAACTCGCCCATCAAGCCCGAGCACAAGAAAAAGAACGTGGTGGGCATCACGGCCAAGGTCATCACGGTAGTGATGGAATCGGGCGAAGCATCTCAGTCCCAGCCTATCGGCATAAACCTGCCCAACGCCAACTGGATTCGCAAAGAGCACGGCTCGAAGTCGGTGAATCTAGGCAACATCGTGGAGGCCTACGACCAAGCCAACGCCGGCGGCTCGCTGGACGAGTTTGCTTTCGACGAGGCCGAAAAGCAGCGCGCCCGTCAGTACAGCTCGCTGGCCGGCAAGCTGCACACCGACATGCACGAGGTAATCGGGCACGCCTCGGGGCAGATCAACAAAGGCGTGGGCACGCCCAAGGAGACGCTGAAGAGCTATGCTTCGGCCATCGAGGAAGGCCGCGCCGACCTAGTGGCGCTGTATTACGTGATGGACCCCAAGCTGGTGCAGATGGGCGTGATTCCCTCCTTGGAAGTAGGCAAAACGGAGTACGACGGCTACATCCGCAACGGCCTGATGGTGCAGCTCACGCGCCTGCCCTTGGGCGAAACCGTAGAGGAAGCGCACATGCGCAACCGCCAGATGGTGGCCAAGTGGGTGTACGAAAAGGGCCAGAAGGACAAGGTCATCGAGAAGGTGACGCGCGACGGCAAAACCTACTTTAAGATCAACGACTACGAGAAGCTGCGCGGCCTGTTCGGACAGCTCTTGCGCGAAACCCAGCGCATCACGAGCGAAGGCGACTACAACGGCGCGAAGAACCTCATCGAAAACTACGGCGTGAAAGTAGACCCGGTGCTGCACAAGGAAGTGCTGGCCCGCTACCAGAAGCTCAACATTGCGCCGTACCAAGGCTTTATTCAGCCGCGGCTGGTGCCGGTGGAGCGCGAAGGCAAAATCGTGGATGTGAAGCTGGAGTACCCAACGGACTTTGCGCAGCAGATGCTGGAGTACGGCCGCAAGTACTCCTTTCTGCCCCACGTGAACTAAGCACTGCTCACGCTACCTCAGCAAAAAACGCCAGCCACTGCCGTGGTTGGCGTTTTTTTTGCACCCTGGGGCAGAGGTTCAATTGTCGCACCATTCACTATCCGCATGAAATCACTACTACTTGCGCTGCTCCTGCTCGGGGCCGCCCCTGCCCTGCGGTCCGCCGCCCAATCGGCCCCGTCTCAGGCGGTGGCGCCAGGGCCTTACGAATACTGCACACTGATTTGCGAAGGACGTGTGTCGGGGCCGGTGAAGGTGGTGTACGCCGATGGCCGGGGGCGCCGGTCCTTGGGCGACGATACGCTAAATAGAAGCGAGAAAAAGGCCGGTCTGCAGCAGTTCAACTCCAACATGGATGCTTTGAAATTCATGGTGGACCAAGGCTGGGAAGTGCAGCAGCAAGCGGTGCTTCCGCCCGAAACGGGCACCTTGTATGTCGAGCTACACTATTTGCTGCGGCGTCCCAAACCGCAAGGGTAAGCAGACGCACTATTTTTTCGTTTCTTCGCTTTTCCTCCGCCAACTCCACCGTATTATGAAAAACCTCTTCTCTGCCGTATTCGCGCTGCTGGCCGTAGCCTTGCTGGCGCCGACCTCCTTGGCCCAAACCCGCAGCCAATCTCAGCCCTCGCCTGAAGCCGTTCGCTACGAATACTGCGAGGTGCGCGTGGTGGAAAAAGACATATACGCCGACTTTGGCTACGGCTCCGAGAAGATGGGCGGCCCCGAGCTGTCGAAGCTGGAAGTAGGCAAGCTTCAGGTATTTACCACGCCCATCAGCGCCCTGAACTACATGGGCTCCTTGGGATGGGAAGTATTGCAAGTAGTGCAAAGCGGTTCCCCCATCATCAGCAAACAGGGAACCACCGGCAACCGCTATTATGTGCTGCGCCGCCCCCGCACCTCCACTGGGGTAAAC
>NZ_JBZYWH010000033.1:0-41828 GCF_058932745.1 Hymenobacter sp. FMD4 | reverse complement strand
AAGTTCGGCCAAATAGGCGCCGTCTTGACCGGTAATACCCGTGATAAGGGCTACTTTCATGAGTAAAAACGTTTGGTTGATGCTGTTCTTAAGCGACGTGGATAGACTTTCCTCTTGGGCTTAAGTAATTTTCAGCTTGCAAAGTACGGGTAAAAAGACAAGCCTTCCAACTGAGGTCCTTCGCCAACCTGATTGTACTGGTGATAACCGAAGAGCTTTCGGCCTCACGGTAACCGAGAATCCGCCCCTTCCAGCAACATATTACTTATCAATTGTTTACACAAAATTCATTAACAATTAGCATAGGGCTCATAATAGTTGAACCGGGCTTAGGCGTCAGCGGCGTCAAGACCATTTAAGGCGACTAAATCAACGCTTCCAGCATCTAATCCGCGCGGGGTCGGGCTTTGGTATATTAGTTTTCAGTATGCTTCGAGCTTGTTCAGCAGGGGTGAAACCCGGTGAGAGGTACAGCAAGAACAACACGTATACATTACCGGCAGCCAACACCTTGCGCAGCCTACCAAATTTGTGCACGAAAAGATTGTCCAGTTCCAGCAAGCTGCTTGAGCCTATCTGTTGGTCTAGAACCTGGCTCCCGTATTTAAGCAAGCTCCGCTTGCTCAGCGTCCGATCGAGCAGTTGCACGGCCGTCAGCCCGCGCACGTTCCGATCAATGTTAAGCCCCGCTCACGCCGCCCGCAGTGCCGGAGTAATGTAGGCATGAGCGCCTCTCATACGAAAAGTAAAACCAGCCCCTGATTTGCAGTGCGGTGGTTACGGAAGTCTATCTGGCTCAGTCTGACCGCTGTTGATTACTGCTTTGTCGGTTATAAATCTTCCTAACTTTGCAGCAACGCCTAAAACAGCGTTTCACTTTCATGAAGGTTTCAACTATTCTGACAAGTCGTGCTTTTGAAAAACACCCAAGTTTTCATTTGATCTACGAGTGGGAAGATGAATTAGCAAAGAGTCTAGGCGTACCCGTTATCGATGCGAAACCCCTGCATCGGAAGTTGCTGATTAACCGTCATACAAAAAAGGTATACAACGCGTTAGGCAAGAATGTATTCGAATCAGTAAACAATATTGTCGAGTCTAGTAACAAAGCCTTGCGTACTAGTGACGATTACAACCTCGTCTTTGAGTTGTACGTCGAATCGGAGCCCAATTTCACTACTTCGTCGCGGGCTATACCTTTGCTGATTGACTTCTGGAAGAACGATAACCTCCAAGATTTCTACCGCATCTATCGCAACTGCAAGCTGGTATTGATATCCAGCCTGGAAGCGTTTGAATACCTCAAGGCCAACAATTGCCCGCTCAATATTGAGCACTTGGGCCTGAGCCTCTCCGACAAATACCGGATGCACAGTGCTAACAGGTATGAGAAGAAATACGACGTCCTGCTTGCAGGCCGTCTGAATATCCGGACCAACCAGATTCTGCGGAATTACTTAGAAGAATTCGTGGCCAAGTACCCCGATGTGGAGTACTTGTATCAGCAGGAAATTGATGGCGAGTTTTACTACGCTTCCAGCAAAAGTGGTTTGGTAGGCAAGTTCCACTCTCGTGAGGACTACATTAATCTACTACGAGCCAGCAGAATATCTTTTTACAGCACCCCAGGCATAGATGGCGGGGAAAAACGCACCGGAGGCTTCAATCCCGTAACTCCTCGCTACTTGGAGTTGCTTAGCGCCCAGTGCCTGTTGTTGGGCAAATACCCCAAAAACGAGGAAACCGATTTCTACGAGTTGGAACGCGTTTGCCCCAATATCGTGAGCTACGAACATTTTGAGCAAACCATGTTGGGGTACCTGAACAATAGCACGCCGTCGTTCGACGTGCATCAGGAAATCCTAGACAAGCATTACACCTCGTGCCGGGCCACACAACTCACCCAGATTCTGCAGAAGTACTAACCTACGGTATGGCGTACCGCATCTTGGGCTCTTGAACACACAGCGGGGGCAAGCCGGCAGGTAATTCGCTGGCTTGCCCCCGCTGTGTGTTGCGCACTGATACTTATAGCAGCGCCAAGGCCTTCTCCAGACAACAAACGTCCACAGCTATGTCAGAGTAGTTGTCGGCTTGCCCCCCATCTGCATCAGGGCAGGGCACACACAGGTAGCGCTGCCCCAAAACCGCTGCCATACGGTAGTAGATAAAGTTTTCGAAGTCGCGGTTTTGGTGCTGCACAATCTTGTCTAGGTTCATGAGTTCGATTACCGTCGTGCCCGACTGCATAAACATGATGTTGGTAAGGTTGGCACCATGTACTCCTAGCAGTACGCTGGCTTCCTGTACCATTTTGATTTGCTGGGCAAAAGTTAACTCTTCGAAGTACACCGTCTCGAAGCCGTAAGCCTTCAACACGCCGGCAATCTGCTGCTCATTGCGCAGACGCCGGGAATTCTGGCGGCTTCTGGATACATATAAGCGGCGCCACGGGGTGGTCTTACCCGCCTCAGGTGCTACCGCTGCTACCACCTCAGCGCTGGCTTGACGCAACAATTTTCCGTGCTGAAAGCCAGGCGGAGTAATATGCTCTGGCACGACCAGTTGCTGGGCTTTCAGCACCTCTCGTTCCTTCAGCGGAAATAACCGGGTAAAGCCTAGCGCTGCGGCCGTGATGCGCACAAACTCAGGGGTAGGCTCCGGCATGAGCAGCAGGTAATCAGGATACTTCTGTCGCAGCACCAGCAGGCGGGGCAGTGAATCCACCATCCAGTGGTAATAGTTCTGCCGCGTCCATTGGTCATGCACCAAAGCTACGCCTGGCTCGTTGGGGGGCAAGCTTACACGCTGGCCAAACCACTGCTTCAGCAAGTAAGAATCGGTGAACTGATCTTTAACCCAAGCGTGCGAGAGACTGGGCAGAAAGATGCGCAGATTCTTCAGAATGGTAGTATGCCACGTAACCAAAGCATCCTTGAGTACAAAGACCCGGGTGCTAGGCAGACTGATGGTTTCGTGGAAGTAGCATGCCAACTCCGGGGGGAGTTGGTCAATATTGATAGGCAGCGCGGGTGAAAACGGCGCAGTGGCTTCCACTCCCTCGTGTGAAGGAGCATCTACCCACTGCGGCAACCACAGCGAAATTGCTTTGGTGGAAGAATCCGAAATGCGTTTTACCAACTGGTATAACGTACTAGCCTTCATGCGCTACCTACTCGTATTTGTAAAGACAAGGTATGTCGACAAACTCATATTACACCTTACTGTAGTTAATGCGATGGATAGTTTCCGATTTTGACCTTGAACTCAGCAACGGCTTGGTGGTACTGCTTGACTCGTCGGAAATTGATAACAAAGTCATAAATCACTAGAAACTGTCGCTTTCGCTCCATCAGCTGCAGGGTATCGCCCTGCCAGTGTGCCCGCAGGTACTGGGCCGAGAAGACCTGCCTTACAAATGCTCTGAGCATGTAGACCAAGTCTTTCAGCAAGTTGGTGGTGGCACCGTGATTTTTACCTGGCACGCCTTTCAGGGCGCTGCGGTAGGCGTTCAGGCGTGAAGCAGCCCACACCGTGGCATAAAAAAGTCGGTCGCGGTAGGCTTCGGTAAGCCGCCCGTTAGCCATATGGTGGTGCAGGTGCAACCGCGAGGAATACCAGATTTCGTAGCCGAGCATCTTGGCCACGTAGCACAACTCGTCGTCTTCGCCAGCAGTAAGATTCTTGGTGCCTTGTCGGCCACTAAAAAGGCTTTTGAAACCTACTTGGTGAAGCCTATGCCACACTTCCGTCCGCACAAACATACCCGCGCCCCACAGCACGTTGTAACCCACATTTCCGTCGGGTAAAGGCCGAAACTGCTGCCCTTCGTGGTCAATTTGCGGGCCTACGGCGTAGAGGTGCTGAAAGGCCGAAAACCACGCCGGCGGAGTCTGGTCGAATGTCCCGGTATTGGGACTGCCCAGCAGCGCTATCTTAGTATTGGTTTGGAGCAGGGCATAGCCCGTGCGGAGGTAATCCGGGGCGAGGCGGTTATCGTCATCAACGATGCAAGCGTAGGTGTAACGGGCTTGGCTGAAGGCTCGCTTCACGGCGAAGTTCTTGCCAGGCGTGGGCTCGAAGTGGATGTGCAGGGGCGCAGGGGCTCCCAGCTGCTCCCATTCCCGACGAGCCACTTCGGCTGTACCATCGGTGCAGGCATTATCGACGAGCACAATCTCCCACTGCACACCGGCTGGCACCTCCTGCCGGGCCAGGCAAGCCAGCGTTTCGCCAATGCGCTCCGCACTGTTGTAAGTACAGATCAGAAAGGATACACCAGCCACCGCAGAAGGAACCTTGGACGTGGAGCTTAGCGAATCAGGTGAGGGCGTGTTAACCAGCTGCATGGCGCATGCTTTACGGTGAGCCTAAGCCTATAGAGCTTCGATGGCTCTGAGTAGTGTTTGACCAGGATTGAAGTCGGTGATGCGGCTGGCGTGGGCAAAGGCCTCTTCCCCCATTGCCTGCAAGCGGTTCCGATTGGTCCATAGTCTTTCCAGCCCGGCCTCCAGACTTCGAATGGAACCTGGCTCAATGAGAAAGCCCGTTTGGCCTTCCAGCACGTAGCGACTGGAATCACCCACATCAGTAGCCAGCGCTGCCCGGCCGGCGAGCATGGCTTCCACCAACGCCAGCGGCGTGCCTTCGCTCAACGAAGGCAGCGCCAGCACGTGGTTGGTTTCCCAAATGCGGTCCACATCGGCCACGTGCCCTTCAATGGTCACCTTGCCCTGCAATTGATAGAGCCCGATGAGGTGCTGCAGGTGCCCGGCATGGGGACCTGCCCCGTACAGCTGCAGCTGAAAGTCCCGGGTAGCCCACTGGGGCTGGTGCAGCACCTGCAGTAGCAAGTCCTGGCCTTTGTAGTCGCAATCGAAGCGGGCTACGCAGGCCATCCGGAGCTGGCTTGTGGCCACTGGAAAGGGCTTAATTTCAGCTTGCTTGGTATTGATGGGGTTGCTGATGATGGTATGCTTCCCGATGCGGTGGGCCAGCTGGCGCTCGGCCGCTTCGTGGTTGCGCTTCGATACGAAGAAAAACTCCGCAGCGCGCTCGATGATGCCGATAGCAAATTGCCGAAACTCGTCGGCCACGATGTTACCGAACTCGAACCCATGCTGACTGATAAGCACATAAGGCCTGCCCGAGCCCACTATGGCCTCGATTACTTTCCAGTGCTGGAGAAAGTCCCACGTGGTACCGTTGGATATTACATACACATCGGCCGCCACGGCGGGTACCTCATCCAAGATGTAGGGCTTAAGCTTCAGCTTGATGGCCACGCGTTCGGCCAAGCTATACTGCCGCCGCTCGTAGAAGTACGTCTCGGCTCCCAGACTGGTCAACTCTGCTACACGGGCGGGCACGGCAGGCCAGCGTTGCGTGAGCGTGAGCACCGTGTGTCCCTGGCTTAGCGCCTGTTTGGCAGCTTGATACCATAGATCTTCGCTCCCGCCCCACGGAAATACACGCATCAGTGAAACGAAGGCAATCTTCATGGGTAGGCCAGGTTTAATAGAATTCAAAATGCGATATTACCAATATTTTTTTACCGCGTGATAAAGCCGCTTGGCCAGCAAGTAGGGCTGCGAATTCATCAGTTTGTAGTTTTGATTCTTAAGGGCACGTACCTCTTGGATATACCTAACTGCCAATTCCTTATATAAGGGGTCCTCAAAGGGCTTGCTGCTGGTACCAGACACGTTGTTGAACACCACAATGTCGCGCGGTACGTACTGGGTGCCGATGCCGGGGTGACGAAAGCAGCGAATATTCAGGTCCCAGTCGGCTAGCACTGGGTATTTGAGGTTGTACAGACCAATCTTCTCAAACACCGAGCGGCGGTAAAAAACGGCCTGGTGACAGAGGTTGCGCTCAGTATGCAGCGTTAGGACATCAAACTCGCCTCCGTAACGGCGGCCGTCGCTAAGTAGAATAGCATCGCCGTACACTACATCAGCGGTGGTGGTGGAGAGCACCTGAACTACGTCAGCAAGCACATTGGCATCGTGCAGGCAGTCATCGGCTCCCAGGAAAAGTAACCACTCCCCTTTGGCCAAGCCGATGCCTTTATTCATGGCATCGTAAATGCCTTGGTCTGGTTGGGAATGTATCCGAAAACGGCAATCCACCTTAGCAAAACGTTCTGCAATAGCGATGGTATCGTCTGCCGAACAATTGTCAATGCATATAACTTCCCAATCGGCAGACCGTTGCCCACCAATGCTTGCCAACGCAGCTTGCAGAGTACTGGCCGAAAAATAGGTTGGAATAATAATAGTAATGGATGTATTCATCTATTCACCAGCTACGACTAATACTTAGAACATTGACAACTTAGTTACTTCTCAATAAAATTGTTCCAGAATGCAGGGTCATATTTTTCCCAAGCATGAACTGCCATCGGAAGCTTTTTATCGTTTAAAGAGTAAAGCAAGCTTGGGTTTACTTCAAACGCAAATTTGATAGCATCTTCAACAGAAGCCAACTTAAACCATTTAAACAAATGTGGAATCACTAAGCACCAATATGAGTCCTCATACCTACTATTATACCAAGGCAGGCATGACTCAATATTATTACCTTTTTTTATCACCTCACGGTTTATTATTCTAAGAACAGATGGCAAGTTAGCCAATAACAAAGTCGTTTTGTTCAAGTTAACGTCTTTCAGTCTTAAAAACTGAAATATATCCAATATATTAATAAAAGATCTTATACTTCTTAAAGAAAAACCACCATTACCAATACCAATAATCTTGCTATTAATATTGGCAGTATCAAATCCATCAAACCATGGAGCACCAACGTAATCATATCCCTTGCCTATAAAATAATCTAGGTTATCATAAAACAAGTAAACATCAAGTTGACATACCAACATGTATTCATAATTGCTGAAGGCCTGATAAAACATCAAGCTCATTAATAACCTACTATAGCTGTTCTGATCAACGAAGTAATTCTTGTCGAATACTTTTTTTTCTATTTGTTTTTCAACTATTAGCCGATTGTAGGCATCAACATCGATTCCGCTGTGACAAGCAAATACTATATCATATTTACCAAGAATCTGACAGATACGGTGCAGAGCCAATAACTCTGAACTAGTAAGTTCAGTGCTCTGCTTGTAAACGGGCACGACAACAACTAACCTCTTCATCGCAGATTACCGCTACCCCAGCAATGCTTTTTTAATTAAAACAGCTTGAGCCATCGTAAATTTTTTGGTTCCTAGCAGATGCATAACTGTTTTGTTCATAATTTCTTTGATTAAGGCAACTGCTAGCAGACGATTATGCGATACTAAAGGCAATAAGTTATCAAAGGCAGCACGCTCTTCTATTTGTTGTTCGTTGATACAAAGCTCAGCGCGGTTAACGGGAAGCTTGTTACGCCATTTCTTATGTAGTTTAAAAGTTTCTTTCAACCAAGTTTGATCGAAGCTCCCCTCCGAAAAATGGTTAATTAATATTTCATAAGTAACAGCAACCTCATATTGTTGGTAGACACTTAACGAAAAATCAACATCATAGCAGTGAAATTTATTAAAAGTAACCTCGTCAAACTTTATTGAACTCGCTACAGGCTTCGTGGTACAAAACCAAACTCCGTCAACAGAGACCACACGAGACAACTTTTCACCACGCGGGTTATTGACATGATGAGCATTAGGCCGTTTGTCTTTGAACGATTGAACGATGTTAACATACATCGTTCTGCTGTTTGCAAGGGCAAATGACCAACCCGATGGCACAGCTGGCTTATAATCGCTGCCTGCTACGCCCAATAACCCTAACTCCTTATTGTTGCTGAATATTTCTAGCACTTTGCTCCCCCAGTGCTTCGTCAAAAAGCAAATATCTTCATGCAGGAAGCACAGAATATCATACTGAGCCCTACCAATGCCAATATTGTAAGCTTGACACAGGCTATACTGTCCGGAAGCATTATTGATGGCAATTACCTCATATTCGACGCCTATTGTTTCAGCCACATTTAACTGCAACTGATTAAGCATACTAGTACTGCGAGAGCAGACGATCAGTGAAATCATTGTCGTGTATGAACGAAGCTTAAGCGAAAGACTATGTCTTACACTATAATACCAAGCCCATAGTGCTCTGGATAATTATAAAATCGCTTATTTGTTTTCTTAGCAATATCTGCAACAGCTTTTTTCACATCAGGAAAGCTTTCTGTATCATGAAATATAGCACACTTGCTATGCATAGCACTCCAAAGTCCACATTTATATGTATCCTCATAAGTATGAACTATATCAACATGTATAAGATCATAATGATTTTTATCCTTCATAATCCATTCCTTGTAATCCATCTTCACCAGCTCAATATTAGCATAAGGAGACAAACGTTTAGATGTTTCTTGATAATGCTCTCCTTTATGATCGGTATGAATGTCACCAACGAATATATCTACGCCAGTCACTTTCTCGAAATAGTTTGAAAATACAACAGAGGAGTAACCAAATTCTACACCAAACTCTAAGCAGGACTTATTATCAATATCAAACCGCTCCATTATATCCTTTATCACCTTCTCATGTCCAGCCCATGCAGACACAATATCTGTAAGCATATTTTTAGGCTGGTAATAATTAGTGGGCACATAGTTGTGCACAGTGCCATACTTAAACTTGTCAAAAAGGGTGTTCAATGAGTTCTTCATATGAGAGGAATGAAAAGATTCATTCAGAGAAAAAAGTTACAACCAGGTGTATTTACCAAATACATTTCCATAATCATAGCCACCATGCTTTGCCATTATGGAACCAGAATCAATTACCTTAAAACTACACACATCCTCAGCAACATCAAGCTGCGCTACTTTAGGCAAGTTAACAAAAGCATGAATGGAATAATCTCCTCGTACTAAAAACTCCTTTTCAATCGACAGTGTCATTACCTCAGATATCGACACAGATTCACACGCAAACACAGGCCGTTTCCTAGAATCCAAAACCATAACAAACAAATTTTCATTTTTTATTTCAACGCTAATCTCGATTAGAAATTCTATTATTATATTATCAGTATAATTAAAATCACCAGAAACAACCCCATCAATATCCTTGACCCGTATTTCTTTTATGTATATTTTTTTTGTCCCAATAGGGCTAGGATTTACGTATACAGCAGCTTTCTTCCCGTAAGCCAGATAATTGGAAACTGCTTCGGAAGTACTCCCGTCGAAGGTGACTCCTCCCCTTTCAAGCATTAGACCATGTGTGCAAAGCTGAGATACAGCGTTTAGGTCGTGACTAACGAAGAGAACTGTGCGCCCGTCATTGACGCTAACATCCTTCATACGACCTAAACACTTCTTTTGGAACTCGGCGTCGCCCACGGCCAGCACTTCATCCACAATGAGTATTTCAGGCTCCAAAAACGCTGCCACTGCAAAAGCTAAGCGCACATACATGCCACTGCTGTAGCGCTTCACGGGAGTATCGATGTAGCGTTCGACGCCGGAGAAATCGACAATCTCATCAAACTTGCTACGTATCTCGGTTTTGCTCATCCCCAAGATGGCGCCGTTCAGGAAGATGTTTTCCCGCCCAGTCAATTCTGGGTGAAAGCCAGTGCCCACTTCCAGCAGTGAGGCTATGCGGCCTTTTACTTTGATGCGCCCCGTGGTGGGGGCCGTAACCTTGGAGAGGATCTTAAGCAGCGTAGACTTGCCGGCGCCGTTGCGGCCGATGATACCCAGTACTTCGCCTTGCTTAACCTCGAAGTTGATGTCTTTCAGCGACCAAACAAAGTCGCTGTTGCCCTTGGCGGTGCGGTCGTTGGCCTCCCCGACTTTGGCAAAAGGATCTTCTTTGCCGCGCATACGGGCCCACCACCGGTTCAGGTCCTGGCTCAGCGTACCTGTGCCTATCTCACCGAGGCGGTAGAGCTTGCCGAGTTCCTCTACTCTGATGGCTACGTCACTCATGAAGGAAAAAGAAAGAGAGAAAAGGCGGTTGGGGCAAGCAGATCAGCAGGCATGTTTACAAGCCAGGATGGCGCCGTTGCACGGCTATACTGTATCGGTAAAGCTTTTTTGCACCCGGTTGAAGGTGATGACTCCGGCAAACAGCACTACCAGAGTAATAGCAGCACTGTAGCCCAGGGCGGCCCAGCTAAACATGCCCGAGCCGAGGAAGGCGTAGCGGAACGACTCCACAATAGGTGCCATGGGATTAATTTGCACTATCCAGCGGTACTGCTCATCGATGCTCGACAGCGGATAAATAATAGGCGTGGCGTACATGAACAGTTGCACCCCAAAAGTCAGCAGGATTGACAAGTCGCGGTACTTCGTGGTCATGGCACTGAAGATCATTCCTAAGCCCAAAGAAAGCAGCCCCATAATCGCTACCAGCGCGGGCGTAAGCAGCATCACCCAATTGGGCTGCAGGCTGTTGCTGGTAAGCAGGTAGTACGCCCACACGGCCATAAACAAACCGAATTGGATGCCAAACCGCACTAAGTTGGAAATGACAATGGACAGCGGCATGGTCAGGCGGGGGAAATACACCTTGCCGAAAATGTGAGCATTGTCGCGAAAGACAGTTGCTGTAGCCGTTAGCGTCTGGGCGAAGTAATTCCAGACTGTAACGCCCGCCAAGTAAAACACCAGCATGGGCAGGCCATCGGTGGAAAGCTTGGCTACCCGCCCAAACACGACGAGAAAGGTAATGGTGGTGAGCAGCGGCTGGATAAAAAACCAGATGGGGCCCAACACGGTTTGCTTGTACGTAGACACGAAGTCGCGGCGCACAAATAGCATAACCAGGTCGCGGTAGCGCCAAACTTCGCCAAGACCCACTTCCAACAACCCCGTTCGCGGCTCGATAACTTCGGTCCACTCCTGCTCTGGTGCTACTACGCGTGGTGCAGGCACCTCCAATACTTCCGCTGTTTTCATGTGTTATTGTTTCCCGCTACGAGACGATCAGTCAGCGGCGGGGGCTAGCTACTTTAGCTCAAGCATTCTACCCCCGCAATATACTGCCGATTTAGCACTTAACTTCTGCGGAAGGTCGACTAGGGGCTACCAGCGTAAGTCTTTGAAGTCAGCTAAAGAGGCCATATCTGCTTGAAATAAGCAAATATGGCCTCCATAAGCGGAAATAATCAGTTGAGCAGGATGGCTGGCCTAGGCCGGCACCTTGCTCAAATTCTTCTGATCGTTAACGAGAAAGTCTTCGTACACTGCCTTCAAGCCGTCGGCCAGCTTGATGCGGTACCGCCACCCGAAGCTGGCAAGCTTGCTCACGTCCATGAGCTTGCGCGGGGTGCCGTCGGGATATTCGGAGTTGAAGCGAATGCTGCCTTCGTAACCCACGGTGCGGCTTACCAGTTCGGCCAGCTCGCCGATGCTCAGGTCCTCACCGGTGCCCACGTTTACCAAGCCCGGCTCGTTGTAGTTTTCCAGTAAGTAAAAGCAGGCATCGGCCAAATCATCTACGTGCAGAAACTCGCGTAGCGGCTTGCCCGTGCCCCACACTTCTACTTCTGGCGCCCCCTGCACTTTGGCCTCGTGAAACTTCCGAATCAGAGCAGGCAGTACATGAGAGTTTTTCAGGTCGTAGTTGTCGTGCGGGCCATAGAGGTTAGTAGGCATGGCCGAGATGAAATTGCAACCGTACTGGCTGCGGTAGGCATCGCACATTTTGATGCCCGCAATCTTGGCAATGGCATACGGTTCGTTGGTAGGCTCCAACAAGCCGGTGAGCAGCGCATCTTCCTTCAGCGGCTGAGGAGCCATTTTGGGATAGATGCACGACGAGCCTAGGAACAACAGCTTCTTCACGCCATTCGCATAGCTCTGATGAATCACGTTGTTCTGAATCATCAGGTTATCGTACAGAAACTCCGCCCGGTAGATGTTGTTGGCATTGATGCCGCCCACTTTGGCTGCAGCCAGCACCACGTAATCAGGCTTTTCTGCCGCGAAAAACTCCGCAACGGCAGCCTGGTTGCGCAGGTCTAGCTCTGCTGAGGTGCGTGTCACAATGTTGTGGACCCCAGCCTGCTGGAGGCGGCGTACCATGGCCGAGCCTACCATACCACGGTGCCCGGCTACATATACTTTGGCGTTCGTATCCATAGGAAAAGTGCCGTTGGGGGCACAGAAAGAAGCTAATTAGTAAGCGACAAAACGAGCTCTTCGCGAGCTGCTCAGTTTTTCCACCAGTTCAGGTCGACGTCAGGCGCGGCTGCCGGGGTGGCAGCTGCGGGCCGCAGCCGCTGCGTAAGGCCCGAGGGAAGCACGCTCTTAATGAGCGGGTTGATGGTAGCACCCATGATGACACGGCGCGTACGGGGGCTGTAGCTGAGCAGGCTTGGCAGCTTGCGCATGGCGATGGGCCGGGCCGCCGCCATATCGCGCTTACCAGTCCAGTTCACCTCCCAATACGTGTACAAGTCACGGCGCTCCTGTTCGTTGAGCCGGAACTGCTGACCGTAGTATGGGTGCTGCTCACAGGTTTCCACCATTTTCACCAGGTTGCTGTACCACTTCGGTGAAGTGGCCGTGCGCTGGTCGGGGTGCAGTTGGTACACCGCCAGAAAATCGGGAATGAATCGGCCGGGGGCGTAATGTGAGACGCGGTACCACAGGTCGATATCGGCGCACATATCAACTTCCACGCGCATTCCTTCCGTTTTCTCTAGCAACTCACGCTTCACGAAAGTGGCGTGCTGCGGCGGAATGTACTCAAAGAGAATGGAGCGAGGAGTAATACGGCCTTCGTTCGTGTTGGCGTAGATAATATTGTCCTGTAGATCAATACCATATTCTCCGCCCGACACGAAGCCTGCCTCGGGATACTGCTGAAAGGCAGCCGCCATCTTGCGGAAAGCGCCGGGCAAGTAATAATCGTCGCTGCTCTGGATGGCCAGAATCTCGCCCGTTGCCTTGGCCAGTCCTTTGGTTACGGCATCCACAAAGCCCTTATCCCGCGCCGACCACCACTCGATCCGGTCTTCGTATTTCTTAAGCACCTCCACGGTTTCATCCGTAGAGCCACCGTCTGAAACGATGACCTGAACCTTACCCGGATAATCCTGGCGCAAGATGCTCAGCAGCGTACGCTCGATAAAGCGGCCCTGGTTCCAGGACGGAATAACGATGGAAAGCGACGGAAATTCCTGCATTAGGCGTCCTGCTTAACGGTGGCGAGCTTCTCTACGTCCTGCAACCACAGGTTCAGCAGTTCCAGCTCTTGCGACGACACAATGCCCACTTCCTGCAAGCCTTCATAAGCACGGCGCAGATTTTCGCTCACGGTATTCTCCGAGCTGATGCGGCTCTTTACTACCTCAATCACCTTGTTTGGGTGCAGGTAGCAGGGAATCTCCGATTCGAAGTCCTTCACGTAATCGTGCGGGTTGCGCTCCTGGATTACCGTAGCTTCGGTGAAGCCCAAGCGGTAACCGTGCGCCCACATGATGGGCTGGGCTACCAAACCACGCAGAATATCGGTAAAGCGGAACGTTACATAAGCCGGCAGATACAGCAGCGGAAACAGCTCGCGACGCACAGCGGTGTTTTGCGAGTTGAAGGGGCACAGGGTGCCTTCGGCCAGTACGATGGGGCTGCGCTTATCGAAGTACACCTCGGTGTTGTCAACGAGGCGGTAGATGGCATCCACGTCCGGGTCGCTGTCGGCCAAGCCCTGCCAGATACCGATTTTGGCTGGCTGAGTGGTTAGCTCTTCTTCCTTGAGATTGTGCTCCTTGTTCAGGATGAGGTCCAGCGGATAGCCGCGGGGCCAAATGTGGTGGCTGGTGAAGTTCTTGTAGATGTTCACAAAGCCCTGATCAGCCGGCGAGGTTTGCCACTCACCTTCCATACCCGGGAACGTCCAGTCGTCGTACGGGATGTTGTCGTCGTCGGTGTCGATGATAACCTCGGCGCCTTGCTGCATGGCGTACAGGTAGCCCATCATCTTGCGACCATAGTGGTTGAAGGGCAGTTTATCGGCCATGCTCATGCCCATTTCCTCCTGCGCCTGCACCGAGAGGTAAACTACGTTATCGGCTTCCCACTGCGCTGGGGACTTCTTGTCGCCCGCTACAATGAGTTGATAATCGGGCAAACCCGCAAATTTGGTTACCGCCTTCGTGGGGGCGAAAATAGACGTGATGACAATGCAAGAAGTCGCCATGCTCAGGTTAAAGAGTACAAAAAAGGCCACCCATCCGGTTTGGAATAAGGCGGTGCAAAATTAAGAATAATTTGACAGCTACTGAGAAGTAGTACTGTGGCTACACAGCCAACTGATCCAACAGGCGCGAAAAACTAGCGGCATACGCTGGGCGCGTGTGCACTTGCTTGGCAAAGTCCATGGCTGCCACCGAACGCTCGCGCAGCTCAGTGGTGCTCAGGCCCATCAGATGCTGCACGTGCGTCTGAATTTGCGCAATGATTTCAAGGGGTTGAGTAGACTTTATTTCATAGCCCAAGTGGGCCCCCCTAATGGCTGTTGTTTCGGTAACAATGGGTACTAGCCCAAAATGCATTAGCTGAGCCACGGAGCCGCCACCGCCTTCAGAGGCACTGGGGTACACTTGCCCAATACAGTTGCGGGCAATCTTGCTAAACCCTGGGGATGCAACATCCACCCACCCTAAGTAATGCAGGTTGGGGTGCTTGGCCAGTAAGGGCTCCAACCAGCGCCAGAAGCGGGTTTCGCGTTCGATGTTGCCAGCAATGTACAAATGCGCGTTTGGCATCTTTACAAACGCCTCGACGGCCAGATCCAACCCCTTCAACAAGGCGCCACCGCTCCCCAACCATAGAAAGTTGGGCCGCGCCGAATCAACGTCCTTCAGGTGCGCAGCAGGCTCCTTGGCTACGGAAATATCAAGCTGATACTTGTGTGGTCGGGGGCTATAAAGCTTGGTTTGGAAAGATGCGCCGAAGTAGGTCATATAATCGGCGTACTCATCGGCAAAATTGAAGCGCGCTTGCCTCTCGGGCGCTACCCAGATACCGGAACGCTCTTGAAAAAACTGAATACGAGCTAATTCCGATGTACTTTGGAAATGCCAATAGTTCTCGGTGCAATAGAAGACCTTCTTGATGGCCAAGTCCTGCGGGCATGTTGTCAACCGGTTATTCTGCACGAATACGATATCGTACCGGGCCCAGTCGATATAATCCTTGGAATCCACATCGTAAAAGTCTACCACATAGCCCCTTTCATTGAGCTGCCGTACCATCTCGGCGGTTTCCCAATACATCGAATGCTCATTGAGCATCGGGCAGTCCGTGAGCTTGCCACTAACATAATAGGGAATGGCATAAACGATGTACACGATCAGGGCGCGTTTGCTTTTGGCACCGAGTCGCTCCTGCCCAATGTCAAATACTGTCTCTCCTTCCGGCGATACAAACAACCGGTTAGCGGTTGCATGTAAAGCCTTAGATAGGCGATACCGGACACCGCGAATTGTAGGCATGAAGTAAAGTTTAAGCAAAAAACTGAGCTAATTACCGCTTGCTCAGTCGAATGGAGTCATTGACGTGCTATTGAGGTCAGTCCTGTAGGCTGTACCCTCAGTGTCCTCACTGATGCAAAAGTAATTCAACTCATCGCAACGCTCCACATCATTTGAAAGTGGGCTGTATACGGCAAGTACCCCAAAAAGTTAATTTAACAGGAATAATTATATTAAACATAATATTGTTTCAACTAAACCCTTAACATCTCGCGTTATCAAGCTTTACCTTGTCAGTAGCACTGAGACAGAGGACAAGCCAGTATTTTCGCTTCAGGCAAGCGGAACACTGTTCCGCTTGCCTGAGTAATGCGTGAAGGCATATTTATTTAGTATGCCTCTGCAAAAAGGAAAGCACCCACTTACCTACGGCCGGCAAAATTTCCCCTTGTCACTCTTGCAACTCCGGTGTACTGCTGCTTCTAGGCATGGTGGAAGTGCCATCGGCTAAATTTGAGCGCATGACGTAGAGCTTTTCACCAGACAGCGCGTCTGTGTATGAAGCCGCAACAAGCTGCTCCAATGTCGGTGGCAACTCCCCCTTAGCCGAAACACAGATAAAGTGAATACCCTTATCCACTACGAAGTGATATTTGAGGCTATCCAAGCTTTTACCCAAGTTGTGTTTGCCATCCAACTGGGTGTAGCGGTAGAAAGAAGAGGTATGCAGCCTCTGTCTGGCTTGTGATGAGTCTCTTGCGTAGCGTGGATCGGTAGTGAGACTATCTACGTCGAGCGCCGATAAAGACGCGAAAGCATAGTTGTTTTTAAAATTGGAGACATAGGTACCCGCTGTGTACGTATCCTGAGACATCATGTAAGAATTGCCATAGTCCGTTTCGGCAAAGACGTAAGCGCCTTTGTTTCCTATACTCGGCAGCAAGGACTGCATTTGTCGAAGAAAGGGCTCCGAAAAACGCGTGGTAACATGCATTACATGGTTACCAGTTAATAATGGATAATGGTTGATAACGCTAAACACTAATAAACCAGCAGCAACAACTACCTTCTGCGTATTGCTAACAAATTTAAAAGCTACGCCCAGTAACAACGCTAAGAGAATTGGAATGAGTGGGGCATAAATATTGGACCCAAACTGAAAACCATCAATAAAGTGAGTGGCAGCCGTGCGTGCTGCAGCCGCAATTACTATTGTTACTGTTGCCCAAGTCAAAATATCAACAAGAGACCGGTAGTGCGCAAGGAACTCCCGTTTCCTAACTCCGAATGCTGCACTTAACCACAATGCAAAATAAGGGACATAATATAAAGCCAAAGTGAGAAATACTCCAATAAATATATTTATTAACGTTCGTGTTTCGCTTAATTTAGGCATTATCGACTGGATATTTCCTCCAGCATGAGGCAATTCATAAGCTTTGTGGCCTAGCACGTAAAACAACCCGATGTATATAGAAGCTAGCGTTACAGGTGCAGCAATAGCCAAAGCATTGCTTATAGATATGCGTTTGAATAATACCCCAATACTAGCTGTGACTACAATGCCTGCTGCAATAGATGGTGCAGTGGATACAAATACGAGGGGAAGAGCAGCCAGGGCCACGCCCGCAGCTACATACCTTTTGTGTAACATCATTAGGACGCCTAACTGCATAAAAATATACACAGGAGCCAGTTTGGGTTGAATCAGCAGCAAGCTGCTTGCTACCAGTTGCCCATTGAATGCAAAAGGAATTCGTTCAAAAAATGGCCAAAACAAACCATTAGTTGCCAATAACAATCCAGCAAGGCAAATGACCCAGCGCGTATTTATACCAAAATACGCCAGAATTGCTCTGAATCCGAAGAATACAACAACAACTTGCACTGTATAAGCGCTGAGATATAAGCACCAAACTGCTGGCCAGCCCGTCACCTTTACTTGTAATGCATTTAACCACAGCTCGTAGTAATGGTAAGGCTGTGGGCTTATAAAATTTGGATATAATACTTCTAAAGAATTAGTCTCTATCCCCATCTGATTTAGGGGCATACTGATTCTAGCATAGTATATATAATCTTGAAAGGGAGTTTGCAGAAAATTGGATTCAACATCATAAACCATCAAATACCGAATACCATAGACAAATAATGAAGCACTCAAGATCAATAACACCTCCTTTATGTAGATCTTATTAAAATGGTATGTATTGCTAGCAACATCCCGTTTCAACAAAACGACAATAAAACTCAATCCTAACAAAATTGGCAACAATACTGTCACCCCTTTTGTCAACATCATTGCATATCCAACCACCAATATACTTAAGCCAAATATTAATGACAAAAAAGTATTAAGTGGGGAAGAATTAATAGGAACTCTAAATATCCTGAGCAACAGGAGCCCTATGGTGTAAGAAAGAATTAGCGTTACTGCTGTTAGCAGAAAATACGAAAGAAAAAAAACCATGAAAAGGAAGTCAAGACTTTATTAGGCAGGCTTAAAAGTAACTTACTCAAGTCAAACTGTGCTCTTTCTTCACTTTTGTATGTATATCTGCTCCATACACTTCTTTAACAACGTATAGAGGACGATTGCGTGCCGCATCCAAGCTTCGCCAAACGTATTCTCCGATTACACCTAAGGCAATCATTTGAAAGGCAGCGACAAACAATATTACTACCATAAGCGCGGTCCATCCCTCAGGCTCTTCCGCACCAAACAAACGCAGCAACATTATGTATATACCGTATATAAGTGCGGCAAAACCAAATAGCAGACCGATTACCGAAATTGCACGAATTGGAAAGAAAGAGAAGGAAAGAAACGAATCAATAAAGAGCTTGATTTTTTTCTGCAAAGTCCAACGTGATTTTCCAATCTCCCTTTTCCTGCGGACATACGGGATATTTACGTAAGGGTAACCGAGCCACGCCATCAAATAAAATACATTACTATTCCTCTCCTTCATGCCCAAGACCGTGTCCATTACCTGTCGGTCGAAGAACACGAAGTCAAAGCCCCCGTCAGGAATGTTGGGCAAGGCAAAACGCTTCATCAGTGCATGAAAGGAGTTTGAAAAAAATTTCTGTAAAGCTCCTTCTTCCCGATCGTGCCGGTTGCCGATGACCAATCGAAAGCCCTGCTTCCAGTAGGCATACATCTGCTCAATCAACTCCGGCGGATCTTGTAAATCGGCAGTGAATACTACGGCACAATCCCCGGTAGCGTATTCCATGCCAGCAACAATAGCATTGTAAGATCCTACGTTGCCTGCCAACTCAAGCACGCGGACCCGCTTAGGATACATTTGCTGAAATGCCAGCAAGGTTTCGAGCGTTTTGTCCTTGGAACCATCATTCACGAGCACATATTCGACTTCCACATCTGCAGGCAACTTGCTTTCGTGCGAAATCAGCTCCTGAGTAGTTACGGGAATATTGTCCTCGTTGTAATAACAGGGAATGATGATGGAGAGCTTAGGCATGTGAAATAGTTTGGTCCGCAAAAAAAGTTCGGATGGCCTGACTTACCACTTCAACATTTGCCGACGTCATGCCCGGCCACATGGGCAGACTGAGACAGGTTTGAGCAAGCTCTTCCGCAATGGGAAATGCGCCGCTCTCGAAATTTAATGAAGCATAGGCTTGTTGCAGGTGCGGAGGTACTGGATAGTGTATCAGAGTACCGATGCCTTGTTCTGCCAGGAAGCCTTGCAGCGCATCACGCTCTGGTGTACGCACCACATAGAGGTGATATACATGAGTAGCTCCAGCCGCCACTTTGGGCAAAATTAGCTGCGGAATATCTCCCAATGCTTCGTTATAAAGCTTTGCTATCTGCCGCCGTTGTTCAGTCCACATCATCAGATATGGCAGTTTTACGCTAAGGATGGCAGCCTGAAGCTCATCGAGTCGCGAGTTGTACCCGATAACTTCATTATAATATTTTTTCTGTGAGCCGTAGTTACGCAGCGTGCGGGCTTTCTCACCTAGGGTAGCATCATCAGTAGTTATGGCCCCGGCATCTCCGAGTGCGCCTAGGTTTTTTCCTGGATAAAAACTGGTGCCATTTATATCCCCAAAACTACCCGTAGGCACATCCTCCCAAGTGGCACCTTGAGCCTGTGCATTGTCTTCAACAACGTAGATGCCATGCTTACGAGCAATAGCCATAATGGCCTGCATTTCGCAAGCCTGCCCGTACAAGTGCACGGGCATTATAACTTTCGTTTTATCGGTAATGGCCGCCTCAATATTTGCCGGATCGATGTTGTAAGTGTCTGGGTTTGGCTCCACGGGCACCGGAACTGCTCCCACGAAAGATGCAGCCAACCACGTAGCTATATAGGTGTTGGAAGGCACAATAATCTCATCGCCTTCTTTTATTCCCAACGCAAGTAAAGCTAAGTGAAGTGCGTCCAAACCATTGGCCACGCCCACGCATTCAGACACTTGATTGAAGGTGGCGTACTCTTCCTCAAATTGCTTAACAGCACTACCGAGGATGTACCATTGAGAGTCAAAAACACGCGCTACTGCTTCGAGTACGTTTGTGCGAATGAGTTCATTTTGTGGCTGAAACGAGAGGAAGGGAACTTTCATGGGCGAAAAGAATCAACAAGAGGCAGTGCCGCACCTGCCCATCAGGTCATTTATTATGCAAGAAACTTAAGCAAGTTACTACGAATGGAACCCAATGAGCCACTAAAGCCAACTCTTACAACAAATCCGAGGCTTTGTTGATAACAATTAATTGGATTGCACCGGCTGCTCAGAGGCCTCTCTTAGGGCAATTAACAAAGAGAAGCTTCTTATTGAAACTATCGTCATTATAGCTCCCTCAAACTTCGTAGGCTGCCTATCTGCTCAGTACCGGCGAAAAAACTTAGTTGCACACTATTGCTTGAGCAATCTGCATAAGTACATTACTAAGAGTTCATGAAAGTTGGGTTATTCGTACCTTAAGATTAATATCTTAGTAGGCTACGTTCTAAAAACCAAATTTATAGCATATACTAAACCTATTCATCTAAGTCTTTAAAGACTTTAATAAGTTTTAAATAACCAATCACAGATTCAAAACACAATTAATTACAGTTATAATAAGACTAGAACAACACTTGCTCTAATAAATTTATTCAAATACAAGAACTTACATCAACACTAAACATCACCCCATATTTTCTTAAAATCATCATAGCTTCTAATATAATCCGACTCATTATAAATTTGTGACGCAAACACTACCTGCACGGCTGTATGCGAGTATTGCATGGTATGCCATGCATTTGGGGGAATGTACACTCCGTGATGAGGATCCTCCAATTTAAATGTCATTATTTCACCATTGGGCATCTCAGTAGTGACAATGATACGTCCAGCGACAGCAACTAGAACCTGTTCAGTCTTATAATGAGCATGCCGACCTCTTACTATGCTTTCCGGGGTATAGTAAGTCCAAAATATCCTTTCTACTGAAAAAGGTAATACCCTAGCTTGTTCGACCACGGAGATGTAGCCAATCTCAGGTGCCCCTAATTTGGGAAATTCAATCAGGTGAGGCTTAAGCATCATACTTCGAGGTTGTCTGAATGAAAATACATAGCAAAATCTACACTGACTACTACAATATCGAGCCAACACGCTAGATCAAATAGCCTTGAGACTGTTGCGTTGTCATTACTTATGTTGATAAAGGATGCACATAACAAAACCGGTGAGTTCGCGCCGTTATATGCAGCACGAACTCACCAGTTTAATTGGAAGAACAGCAGTTTTTAACCTAGTGCGTAAGCTTATCTTACATGCTCTTGAAAGTACTCCAGCGTTCGGCGCAGGCCTTCGGCACGGTCTACCTTAGGTTCCCACCCAAGTATCTCCCGAGCTTTGGTGATATCTGGGCGGCGCTTCATGGGGTCATTCTCAGGTAGCGGGTGGAATGTTGGCTTGAATTCGACACCGGCCAGTTTAGCAATTTCTTCGCCGAATTCCCGGATGGTGATTTCCGCTGGGTTGCCAATGTTGACGGGTAAATGATAGTCCGACAGCAACAGGCGGTAAATGCCTTCCACAAGGTCGTCGACGTAGCAAAACGAACGCGTCTGGGAGCCATCGCCGAATACGGTGAGAGCCTCCCCTTTCAGGGCTTGGCTCAGGAAGGCGGGCAGTACGCGGCCGTCGTCGAGGCGCATACGTGGCCCGTAGGTGTTGAAGATGCGGATGATGCGCGTCTCCACGTTGTGCACGTTGTGGTAAGCCATGGTAATGGCTTCCTGGAAACGCTTAGCTTCATCGTAGCAGCCACGGGGGCCAACGGGATTTACATTGCCATGATACTCCTCCACCTGCGGGTGCACATCCGGGTCGCCGTATACCTCGGACGTACTCGCAATGAGCACGCGAGCTTTCTTGACGCGTGCCAAGCCCAGCAGATTGTGTGTACCTAGTGAGCCTACCTTCAAGGTTTGAATGGGAATCTTCAGGTAGTCGATGGGCGAAGCAGGCGAGGCAAAGTGCAGAATGTAATGGAGTTCACCCGGCACGTGCACGTACTTCGATACGTCGTGGTGATAAAACTCAAAGTCTTCTTTGCCAAAGAGGTGCTCAATGTTGGCGAGGTTGCCCGTCACCAAATTGTCCATGGCAATTACGTGGTAGCCTTCAGCCAAAAAACGGTCGCAGAGGTGCGAGCCCAGGAAGCCGGCACCACCGGTAATCAGTATGCGTTTTTTTTCCATTACACTTGAGCCGCTTTGGCTACTGGTTCGAGATGATTGGTACGGACGCCGATGCAGTGGTAGGCAAATCCCGCTTCTTCCATTTCCTGGGCATCGTAAATGTTACGCCCGTCGAAAACAACGCGCTGCTTCATCAGGCGGCTTACCACTTCGAAGTTAGGCGAGCGGAACTGGGGCCATTCCGTTACAACCAACAGGGCATCGGCATCGATCAGTGCCGCAAACTGATCCTTAGCGTACGCGATACGGTCGCCGAGAATGTGCTCGGCTTCTTTCATAGCAACCGGGTCATAGGCCGTGACAGTGCAGCCGGCATCCAGCAACTTATCGATAACCACGAGCGAGGGAGCCTCGCGCATGTCGTCGGTTTTAGGCTTGAATGAAAGGCCCCAAATGGCAATCTTCTTACCGCTTAGCTCACCGCCGAAGTGCTGCTGCACTTTGTTGAAGAGCACTGACTTCTGGTTGTCGTTGACGCTTTCCACGGCTTTGAGGACTTGCATCTCGTAGCCGTTTTCAGAAGCCGTTTTGATGAGCGCCTTTACATCCTTGGGGAAGCAGGAACCGCCGTAGCCAATGCCTGGGTAGATGAACTTGTTGCCGATGCGAGCATCCGAGCCAATGCCAAGGCGCACCTTGTTCACATCGGCTCCCATGATTTCGCACAGGTTGGCAATGTCATTCATAAACGAAATCTTCGTCGCTAACATCGAGTTGGCGGCGTACTTCGTCATTTCAGCCGACGGGATATCCATGAAGATGATCGGGTGCCCATTCAGCAAAAACGGCTTGTAGAGTTTGGTCATCACGTCTTCAGCCCGTTCCGAAGCCACGCCTACTACGATGCGGTCGGGCTTGAGGAAGTCGTCAATCGCGGCTCCTTCCTTCAGGAACTCTGGGTTAGAGGCAACGTCAAACTCGATATCAGCGCCCCGCTTTGCCAGTGCATCCTCCAGTTCCTTGCGCACCTTGGCAGCCGTTCCTACCGGCACTGTGCTCTTGGTCACAACCACCGTATAGTTATTCATATGCTCGCCAATGCCACGGGCTACTGCCAGCACATATTTCAGGTCGGCGGAGCCATCTTCGCCTGGAGGAGTACCCACGGCAATGAAAGCGACATCTGCATCCTGAATACTCTCGGCCAGGTTGGTGGAAAAGTGCAGACGGCCGGCCGACACATTTCGTGTCACCATTTCCTCGAGGCCTGGCTCGTAAATGGGCAGGATTCCCTGCTTCAGATTGTCGATTTTACGTTGATCGATATCAATGCAGGTAACGTCAATGCCTACTTCGGCAAAACACGTTCCCGTCACGAGGCCCACATAGCCAGTCCCAACGACTGCAATTTTCATAAGCTCAGGATGAAAGCGGTGTGTATGGTTAAGATTGTACAGTCCGGTAAGCAGTAGACTTATCAGTAGCAGCATGGTTACCGGGCATCATGTACCGCTTCCACCAATGCTGGAAGACGATAAGGGCCCAGATTCTAGCGTGCACATCGCCTGGACTGCGCGAAAATAGCTGTTGCTTCAATGTGCGAACTGCATCGACAGAAAATAAGCCCTGCGCCTCGATGAATTCATCTTTCAGCAGGTCGTCTTCGATGAGAGGCCGCAATTCGTTACGAAACCACTTCAGCAAGGGCACCTCAAAGCCATGCTTGGGACGCTTGTATAGCTCCTCGGGCAGCATTGGCCGGAACGCATCTTGCACAATACGCTTCTTTATCTGCCCATTGATTTTACTTTCGACGGGCAGTGAGAAGGCAAAGTTGACCACCTTGTAATCAAGGAACGGGCTGCGAACTTCCAAGGAATTGGCCATGCTCATCAGGTCCACCTTGGTGTTCATGTCGTAAGGCAACACCAACTTCATATCGGTGAGCAGTACTTCATTCAAGTCGCCGTCGGCGTGCAAGTGCTCAAGAATGTCTTTGCGGCGCTTGTCGGCCAGTTTTTTATTGACCTTGCGGCGCGCATCGTGGCTGAGCAAAGCGCGCGCATCCTTTTCGTTAACGAAGGTAGCCCAGTCCCAATACCGGTCCTTAGGGCCGGCGAGCATGCCGCGCGAGAAGCGCTGAAATTGCCGGACCTTATTGCCGATAAAGGAGTTGCGCGACTTGGGCAGTGCATCCCACAGCAGGTTCAACCCCGTTACGGCTTCCGCCTTCCAATCGGGGTTGCGGACTTGCCACTCACCCATGTGCTTGTTGTAGCCGGCAAACATTTCGTCGGCACCATCGCCGGAAAGGGCTACGGTTACTTTTTGACGAGTACGCTGGCTAAGGATGGAGACTGCCAAGGCCGATGAGTCGGCGAAGGGTTCATCGATGTAGTCGAGCACATTATAAAGGTGCTCATACATATCGTTGTTGGTCAGCGAAAAGACCGTATGGTTGGTCTTGTGCATTTTCGCTACCAAGTTGGCATACTTCGTTTCGTCAAAGAACGGCTCGTCCTTGAAACCAACGCTAAACGTGTTTAGGTGAGGCGTGTGACGAGCGGCCAAGGCTGTCACTACCGACGAGTCGATACCCCCGCTCAAAAAAGAGCCCAAAGGCACATCGGCCACGAGGCGCCGGGCGACGGCAGCGTCCATGAGGTCGACCAGCTTCTTCTGCTGCTGCTCGTAGCTCATGCGGTTTTTGGCCACCTTCTTCGGGTCGTATGGAATCTTGTACCAACGCTTGCCCACCACCTTGCCATCGGGGCGGATGAAGAGGTAGTGCCCCGGGAGCAGTTTCTTGACACCTTTGAAGATGGTCGCTGGTCCTGGGATATAGTTCAGCTGTAGGTAGTGCGACAGCGCTACGTAGTCGAGCTTGCGCGGAACGCCGAGGGCCAGCAGCGACTTCATCTCGGAAGCAAACATCAGCTTGTCTTCGTCGCGATAAACCAGCAAGGGCTTCACGCCCATTCGGTCGCGGGCGATAAACAGCGTGTTTTCTTCGCGGTCGTAGATGGCCAAGCCAAAGAACCCGTTCAGCTTCTTCAAGAAGTTGCGGCCTTCGGTGATGTACAGCTTCAGAATAACCTCTGTGTCGGTATGCGACTTAAAGGTGTAGCCCTTACGCTGCAGCTTAGCGCGCAACTCACGGAAGTTGAAAATCTCGCCGTTGAAGACGATGGTATACCGCCCTGATTCGTCGGTCATGGGCTGATTGCCACACGGCGACAAATCGAGGATGGCCAGGCGGCGGAAGCCGAGCCCGACAGCGTCGTATACGTAATGCCCTTGCGAGTCAGGGCCGCGGCTCACAATGGCGTCGGTGGCAGCTTGTAAGCCGGCCAACGAGGCACGTCCAGAGTCGGTAAAGGCGAAGAGTCCGGTGATTCCACACATAGCTAGCGGGCAAAGGTACGAAGCTTCGGCATTTGCGTTTGAGTTTTAAAGCCGATGGGGTGCCGCAACCAAAGCCGAGCCACCACAGTAAATCTAGAAAGCTTGGCTCCATGGTGGGAGCCGGGCTTCAACTGCAAACGATGCTCCCATGAATCTGCAAAACCAAATGGACTTGCAGCAGCAATTTGAAGCTGCCGTATCCCGCGTAAATAATCTGCCTGGCGACCAAGCAGCCGCTCACATGACCGAGCTTTATGGCTTGTACAAGCAGGCAACTCAGGGCGACCATGACACCTCCGGCCAAGAAGTAGGCGACGACACGCCGGACAATCCAAGTGGGCAAGAGGGCATGTCCCAGGCCCAATGGGAATCGTGGAGCAAGTTCAAGGGCGTCAGCCAGGATGATGCCAAACGGCAGTACGTGCAAAAGGTTGAAGAAATTGACGGCTCAGCAGGAGAAGCTACTACAGCTACAACCGGTATTGGTCAGCCAGCCACCGCCTCGCAATTGGAAGCGGGCAGCCGTCCGGAGTCAAACCCCAATGAAGCCGCAGCCCCTGGAACAGCTAAGGCACCCTTTGAAAACGAGGGAGGCATCTCGGCTGGGGGCCTCAGAGGCGACATCAACGATGGTGCTCCTTATGGTGGCGAAGACCGCCTCAAGACGCAACAATAAGAATTCGTTAAGTTTAAAATAAGAAGGCCACGGCGTATACCGTGGCCTTCTTATTTTGGTGAAATGACAGCTTAGAAGATCTTGCCCGGATTCATAATTCCGTACGGGTCAAACACCTGTTTGATACCGCGCATCAGCGCTAGATTGGTTTCCGGAAGGGCTATACCGATGTAAGGCTTCTGCACCAAGCCAATGCCATGCTCACCGGATATGGTGCCGCCGAGTTTCACACAGAGCTGAAACAAACGACGGATGGGCTCTTGCAAGCCATGCGTCCACATTTCGTCGGATAGTTCACCGCGAATGATGTTAACGTGCAGGTTGCCGTCGCCGGCGTGGCCGTAACACACGCTCTTGAAACCATATTCATCGCCCAAGTCTTTGACGCCCTTTAGCAACGTTGGTAGTTCGGCGCGGGGTACTACGGTGTCTTCCTCCTTATAAACAGAATTATAACGCACGGCATTGCCGATGTTGCGGCGAATTTTCCACAGCTCGTCTTTCTGAGCGGCGGTATCGGCAATCAAAATTTCGCCCACGTCATACTTTTCCAGCACACTATAGACTTGCTCGGCTTCTTTATAGAGCTGATCTAAGTCTTGGCCGTCGAGTTCAATAAGCAAGTGGGCACGAATATCCTCGGGAAGCGTGAGCGGGATTTGGAGGTAATCAGACGACCAGACAATGGCCTCGCGCTCCATGAACTCCATCCCCGACGGAATCACTCCGGCGCGAAACACAGCCGAAACCGCTTCGGCCGCTTGTTCTTCTTGCCGGAAAGGCACCAGCATCAATATGTTTTGCTGCGGATAAGGCAGCAGACGGAATACCACTTTGGTGATAATACCTAGGGTGCCCTCCGAACCCACCATCAGTTGGGTCAGATTATAACCAGTGGAATTTTTGAGCGTATTGGCCGCCGTCCAGATTATCTCGCCATTTGGCAGCACCACCTGCAGGTTCAGGACATAGTCGCGGGTGGTGCCGTATTTCACTGCTTTAGGGCCACCGCTGCTGTGAGCCAGGTTGCCACCCAAGAAGCAGCTCCCTTTACTGGCCGGATCGGGCGGATAAAATAGCCCAACCTCCTTCACCGCGTTCTGAAAAACCTCATTCACTACACCCGGCTCTACAGTCGCTTGCAGGTTACGCTCATCGATTTCGATGATGCGGTTCAGGCGTTCGGTACTCAGCACCACACCCAGATGTGCCGGCAATGCCCCACCCGACAAGCCAGTACCGGCTCCGCGTGGTGTTACGGGCACCCGGTGTTCGTAGCACAAGCGCATAATACCGCTAATCTCTTCTGCGTTTGCAGGCCGAAGTACTACGTCGGGGCTGAAGGTTAAGTCCTCGGTGTGGTCCCGACCGTAGCGGGCGTATTCGTCGGCTTCGAGGCGGGTGGCGGTCAGCACATGCTCCTCCCCTACTATACTTTCGAAAGCAGCCAACAGCTCTGGAGTGAGCTGACCAAACTGAATTTGTTCAAGCAAATGAGCCATTCGCGTATCTTTGTGGCGATGCGGAAAACTTTTCCAAAGGTACGGCATTCACTCCGGCCCATCGACCGGTGGTCGTTATTGCTTCCGCTACTACTGCTGCTGGCCAGCTGTAGCGGTTCCAAGAAGGTGAATTACCGCAATGGCCGTTATTACTCGGCCCAGGAAATGGCGCGTATGAAGGCTGCCGAACGACGCGGGCGCACGGCGTCTCCTTCGCGGGCTAGAGCAGGCATGAGCAGCGGTGGCCGCAAGATTGCTGCCCGCGGCCCCAAACGTCCCAGTAGTCCGGCATCAGTTAACCGCCAACTGGCTACCGTTATCGAAACAGCCCGCTCCTACCGCGGCACTCCTTATAAGTTTGGTGGTACCACCCGCCTAGGCCTTGACTGCTCCGGGCTACTGAATGTATCATTCAACGCCGCCGGCATTCAAATTCCCCGCTCCTCTAACGAGCAAGCTGCTTGGGGTGACCCCATCCGTCCACAGGATTTACAAGCAGGTGATTTGGTATTTTTCGGAGGCAACCCTGGTAGCAGTATTATCACTCATGTTGGACTAGTCACGGACGTTTCCGAGGAAGGAGTGCAGTTCATCCACTCTTCCACGTCATTAGGTGTAGTAGAAAATGCTTTGGAAAGTGATTATTACTTAAGCCGTTTTATCAAAGCGGTACGCCCAAAGTTGTGAATTTCCGTCGTAGCTTTGCGCCGTAATTCAGTGCGTTCAAGCTCATAAGTAGCCAAAACTTAATCAAGAGGTAGCGCTGACTTGCGACGGCTAAGCAGTACTTTTGCGGCGTTTTTCGCTGACTTGATCCATGACCTTTCTCATTTCCAGGTTGCTATCTGGTAACTGAGTACCTGAGGTGTTTGACCTTCCACTTTTTCAGTGCAGCCCGAAACTGCACACCGTTTCCAACACTCACCCATGAAACAAAAGTTTATCCATCATCTCTTAGCTCCGGCGATGGTAGTAGTTGCTGCCGCACCGAGTTGGGGACAAGGCGTAACTACCTCGTCTATGAGCGGTGTTATCACCGACAAAGGCGGAGAGGGGCTGCCAGGGGCAACGGTAATCGCCGTGCACACGCCAACCAACACACAGTACGTAGCTCCGACCAACTCGGAAGGCCGCTATAACCTGTCTGGTATGCGCGTGGGTGGTCCTTACCTAGTACGAGTAACCTTCGTGGGTTATGAAGAAGCTACTCGGGAGGGGATCTTTCTGAGCTTGGGCCAAAACCTGCGCTTGGATGTAAATCTGAGCGAGACAACTCAGACGCTGGCTGGTGTAGAAATTTCGGGCCGACGTGACCCGGTTATCAATACGGACCGCACTGGTGCTGCCACTAATATCCAGCGCGAACAAATCGAGCGCCTGCCCACACTGAGCCGCTCGTTCAACGATTTCACCCGTCTGACCCCTCAGTCGAACGGCGGTCAAAGCTTCGGAGGCCGCAGCACCGGCTTCAACAACATTACTATTGACGGTGCACTGTTCAACAACGCTTTCGGTCTGTCGTCGACGGTAGGTGGCCAAACTAACTCGCAGCCAATTTCGCTTGATGCCATCGAGGAAATTCAGGTAAACATCGCGCCTTACGACGTACGCCAAGGCTCATTTACCGGTGCCGGCATCAACGCTGTTACGCGTTCAGGCACCAACAAATTCTCGGGTTCAGTTTACGCTTTCCGGCGTAATAATAAGCTGATTGCTGACCAAGTCCGCGATGTCAAGCAGCCTTTTGCTGACTTCAGCCTTTGGCAGATAGGCGCCCGCGTAGGCGGTCCAATCATCAAAGACAAAGTCTTCTTCTTTATCAGCGCTGAAGCCGAGCGCCGTGACGATCCACCCGGTAGCTTTGTTCCTTTCCGCCCAGGCCAAAACACCCCCGGTCCAGGAGTGTCTTCGGCCCGTGCCGATGAATTGAGCGTCCTGAGCAACTTCCTGCAAACACAGTATGGGTACAATCCCGGTCCGTTTGAGAACTACCAACTGCAGACTTACAGCGACAAGCTAACTGCTAAGGTTGACTGGAACATCACGCCGCAGAACCGCTTTAGCTTCAAGTACAACTACCTGAAGTCGTACCGCGACATTCCGCCGAGCAGCTCCGGTGCTCCTGGTACGCGTAGCTTAAGTGCTACTAGCTTGCCTTTCTTGGCTGCATTCTATCGCCAGAACAATAACCTGAACTCATTTATCGGCGAACTTAACTCGACCATTTCTAGTCGTTTGTCGAACACTTTCCAAGCTGGTTACACTGCTCAGCGTGACTTCCGGGAAAGCACGGGCGGTATTTTCCCACTGGTGGATATCGAGAATGGTTCCGGCAACGCTTTTACCTCGTTTGGCTACGAACCTTTCTCGGCTAACAACATCCTGAACTCGGACGTTTACCAGCTGTCGGATAACCTGACTTACAGCGCCGGAAAGCATTTACTGACCCTGGGTACTTATAACGAGTTCTACAAGTTCAGCAACGGTTTCGCCCAGTACTTCTATGGTCGTTACCGCTTCCCGTCGCTAACGTCTTTCTACCAGTCTGCGGGCTACGACTACAACACGACCACGCTCGCGCTGACTCCGCGCGCTGGCGGTCCGGTTCACTCAGCTATCAGCGACTACGAACTTCGTTACTCGGCCTTGCCTGACCGCAGCTTCCCCTTTGCTGAGTTTAACGCCCTGCAGCTTGGTTTCTACGCGCAGGATGAATTCTCACCTCTGTCGAACCTGAAGATTACGGCTGGTATCCGCGCTGACATTCCAATGATCAACGCTGACCTGCCCCGCAACGAAGCAGTAGTAGCGCAAACCTTCCGCAACGGCGAAAAGCTGTACACGGATCAGGTACAGCAGGATCGTATCATGTGGTCGCCGCGTGTAGGCTTCAACTGGGATGCGTTCAACAATCAGAAGACGCAGGTGCGCGGTGGTACGGGTATTTTCTCAGGCCGCGTACCGTATGTACAGATTGGTAACCAAGCATCGAACAACGGGGTGTACTTCGGCTCATACCGCTCGCTCGTAATTCCGGGTTCTGTAACGCCTACCAATCCCAGTGGTACGCCGGTTGTATTCTCGCCGGACATCAACGCCAACCTGCCTATCAACGCAGCGGCATCGTCAAGCTACAATTTGGCTCTGACTGACCGCAACTTCAAGTTTCCGCAGGTATACCGTAGCAACTTCGCCGTTGACCAGCGCCTACCCGGTGACGTAGTCCTCACTTTGGAAGGTATCTATACCAAAGATCTGAACGCCGGTAACTACGAGAACGTGAACCTCCCGAACTCGGCAGCTACTGCAGCTGGCGCTGACAATCGCCCGCTGTTCCGCGACCCAGCTAACCTGAACAACCGTCGGGACCGGATCAACTCCAACATCACCGACGCCATTGTGCTCCGCAACACGGATAAGGGTTATTCTTATACCCTGACGGCACAATTGCAAAAGTCGTTCTCCAACGGTTTTTATGCCAGCTTGGCTTACAACTATGCTGATTCCCGCTCGGTAATTGATGGTATTGGTCAGGCAGCTTCGTCGTGGCGTGACCGTCAGATTTCCGGCGACCCAAATGCTGACGCGCTGAGCTACTCCAACTTCTTGCAGCAACACCGCGTGGTCGGTTCGGCCTCTTACCGCAAGGAGTGGCTGGGCCACTTGGCCACGAGCGTATCTGCCTTCCTTGATTTTGGCCCGGGCTTCCGCTACTCGTACATCTACAATGGCGACCTGAACGGCGACAACAACCTGAACAATGATCTGATCTACGTACCTCGTGACCAGAGCGAAATTGTTCTACGTGATATCCCCTTCTTCGGCAATACCCCCCAAGCCTTCACTTACACCGCTGCTCAGCAGTGGAACGACCTGAATGCTTACATCGAGCAAGATAAGTACCTGAGCAAGCGTCGTGGTCAGTATGCTGAACGCAACGGTGCCACTTCACCGTGGGTTGGCTTTATCGATGCTCGCTTGCTGCAAGATGTATTTACCAACATCGGTGAAAACAAGAATACCTTGCAATTCAGTGTGGATGTTTTCAACGTCGCCAATCTGGTCAATAAAAACTGGGGTATATCGCAGAGCACAAACCGTAATCAGTTGTTGACTTTCTCGGACTTTGATACGCGTGCCACCGTCAATGGCGCCCCGAATCCCGATTACAACAAGCCGCGGTTCACGTATCCCTACCTGAACAACCCGATCCGCACCGTGGATCCGGCTGCTCCCAACGACCCAACCCGGGCCACGGTTACCCCTGGTCAGCCGCTGACGGAAAGCTTCCGCTTCAGCACGGGCGAAGGTTCGCGGTGGCGCATTCAACTGGGCTTGCGTTACATCTTCAACTAAGCTAAATCAAGCTTGAGCAAAAAAAGGCGGAGACTTCTCCGCCTTTTTTTGCTCAAATTTCAATAAACCCTTGTGCAATAGCTCAAATATGACTTCCTGTTTATTTAAGAAATGGTATTTAAATAACTGCAATACAAATAATTACAAACCCAACTCTTTTCTTAATCTTAACGTAAAGTTGCGCGCACAATGGGGGGTTAGTTTTGCACCGTTTTTCACAAACGTCTTTATGAAACATCTTTTCACACACCTACTGTTGTGGTTGCTCACGCTGGCAACCATACAACAGGGCTTAGCGCAGGGCACTACGACGTCGGCCATGAATGGCACGATTACCGACAAAACCGGTGAAGGCCTACCTGGTGCCACTGTAATTGCTGTACACACCCCCACAAACACCCAGTATGTAGCACCCACAAACTCAGATGGACGCTACAACATTCAAAACATGCGGGTAGGAGGACCTTATTCCGTGCGCGTCACTTTCGTAGGCTATCAGGAATCAGCTCGTGAAGGTATTTTCCTGTCGCTGGGCCAGAACCTGCGTCTGGATGTAAACCTGAGCGAAACGACTACCGAACTGACGGGCGTAACAGTAACGGGCCGTCAGGACCCGGTAATCAATGCGGGCCGTACGGGTGCTGCCACCACGGTACAGCGCGAGCAGATTGAGCGTTTGCCCACACTGAACCGTTCGCTAAACGATTTCACCCGTCTCACGCCGCAAGCCAACGGCCAGAGCTTCGGGGGCCGCAGCAGTGGCTTCAACAACATCACTGTGGATGGCGCCATTTTCAACAACGCTTTTGGCTTGTCGTCGACGGTGGGTGGCCAAGCAGGTGCTCAGCCCATTTCGCTTGACGCTATTGACCAAATTCAAGTAAGCATTGCGCCTTACGACGTGCGTCAAGGCTCTTTTACCGGTGCTGGTATCAACGTAGTAACCCGCTCGGGCACCAACAAATTCACGGGCTCGGTCTACGGCTTTTACCGCAATCAAGACTTGGTAGGTAACCGAGTGGGCGACTTCAAGCAAGACTACCCCAACTTCAACCTAAAGAACTTTGGTTTCCGGGTGGGTGGCCCAATCATTAAGGACAAGTTGTTCTTCTTCGTCAACGCCGAGCGGGAACGCCGCATCGACCCACCAAACGGCAACTTTATTGCTAACCGCGACGGTGTACCCGCTCCGGGCGTAGGTTCGCAGACTTCACAGGCCACGGCACGCGAACTGGACATCCTGAGCAACTTCCTGGTGACGCAGTACGGTTACAATCCCGGCGCGTACGAAAACTACGACCTACGTTCCGACAGCGACAAGGCCACGGTGAAGCTTGATTGGAACATCAGCCAAAATCACCGGTTCAACGTCAAGTACAACATTCTGCGCTCTTTCGCCGACATCAATCCCAGCACTTCGGGGGCAATTGGAGGCAACCGCGCTCAGTCGCAGTTTGGCTTGCCGTTCCTCTCTTCGTACTACCGGATCAACAACAACTTGGATTCGTGGATTGCGGAACTGAACAGCACCTTCGGAAGCCGCTTTTCCAACAACTTCACGGCGGGCTATTCCCGCTTCCGTGACTTCCGCGAGAGCCCGGCCGGCGGTATTTTCCCGCTCGTTGATATCGGCAACGGAACTGGCCGCAGCACCACTGCCGCCAGCTTGGCGGGTATCACTGCTCCCAACACGCTCACGTCATTTGGTTACGAGCCCTTCTCAGCATTCAACATCCTGAATTCGGACGTTTACCAGATCGGTGACAACTTCACGGCCTACCTCGGCAAGCACAACGTGACGGTGGGTACTTACAACGAGTACTACAAATTCCGGAACGGCTTTGCTCCGAACTACTACGGCAACTACTCTTACAACTCTCTGGAGGACTTTTACGCCTCAGCAGGTTTTGATTACAACCGTTCGACCGGTACCCTGACGCCTTTGGCTGCCGGCACCACGCGCCCGGGGCCGCAGCGCTACAACCTGCAGTACTCGGCTTTGCCCGGCGGTGATTTCCCGTACGCCGACATCGAAGCCATGCAGTTGGGCTTGTATGCCCAGGACGAATGGTCGCCCATGAGCAACCTGCGCATCACTGCTGGTATCCGCGGTGACCTGCCCTTCCTTACTTCGGATCTGCTCCAAAACGCCAACGCCGCTAACCTGACGTTCCGGGATGGTGTACAAATCAACACAAGCCAGCTTCCTAAAAAGCGGGTTCTGATGTCGCCCCGTGTTGGCTTTAACTGGGACGTGAACGACGATAAGAAAACTCAGCTGCGCGGTGGTACCGGTATTTTCACCGGTCGTGTACCGTTCGTATGGCTTTCAAACCAAGCTAGCAACAACGGTGTGCAGTTTGGGTCCTTTAGCACGGCTGGTGCTGTAGCCACCGGCAACAACCCCAACGCATCGATTTATCCGTTCAGCCCGGATGTAAACGCCTACCGTCCGCAAAACGCATCTGCGAATACGGCTTATAACCTTGCTGTTACGGATAGAGACTTCAAGTTCCCGCAAATTTGGCGCACCAACTTGGCCGTAGACCAAGAACTGCCAGGTGGTGTCATTGCCACGGTGGAAGCTTTCTACACCCGGGACCTCAACTCGGTGTATCACCAGAACGTGAACCTGCCCGGCAGCGAATCAGCGCCATTCAACCGCGCCAATGGTGCCGATAACCGCCCGATTTTCTACTCGTTCGGGGCTCCGCAGACCGGCGCCAACGCTGGTTTGATTGCCACGACCCGCAACGAGCGCATTTACGGTCCAATACCGGCTGCTCAAGGTGGCAACACGGCTGCCCGCCCGAACATTTCGGATGCCATTTTGATGAAGAATACCAACAAAGGCTATTCTTACGCTGTCACGGGTCAGCTTCAGAAGACCTTCGACGTAGGACTGTACGCTAGCTTAGCTTACACCTACTCCGATGCTCGCTCGGTAAACGATGGTGGCTCGATTGCTCAATCCATCTGGCGTGACCGTCAGATTTCTGGCGACCCGAACGCCAACGTGCTCAGCTATTCCAACTTCTTGCAGCAGCACCGCATCATCGCCTCGGCCTCTTACCGCAGAGAGTACCTGAACCACTTGGGCACCACTATCTCGCTGTTCTACGAAGCTGCTCCGGCGGGTCGCTTCTCGTACGTGTACTCCGGTGACATGAACGGCGACAACCAAACCTCAAACGACTTGATGTACGTGCCGCGCAACCAGAACGAAATCAACCTGCGCGACATCAACTTCTTTGCTGGTACGCCTCAGGCCTTCACCTACTCAGCCGCTGAGCAGTGGAATGACCTGAATGCCTACATTCAGCAGGACAAGTACCTAAGCAAGCGCCGCGGTGAGTATGCCGAGCGTAACGGAGGCGTGCGTCCGTGGCAGAACCGCCTTGACGCCCGCCTGCTGCAGGACATCTTTACCAACATCGGCGAGAGCCGCAATACCCTGCAGCTTAGCATCGATATCTTCAATATCGGTAACCTGATCAACAGCAATTGGGGGGTATTCCAAACCACGACCCGCAACAACCCACTGACGTTTGCTGGTTATAACACGCAAGGTCAGCCGGTATTTGAGTACCGCTACCTGACCAACCCGATCCGGACGGTAAACCCAGCCGCTCCCGGCGACCCTGCCCAGGCAACGGTAACACCGGGCGTGAAGCTGACCGAAACCTTCCGCAACGATACCGGCGGTATTGGCTCGCGTTGGCAGGGCCAGATTGGCCTGCGCTACATCTTCAACTAAACCAATCGGTTAGTTAAAGCAAAAGAGGCTGGCACCTGTGCCAGCCTCTTTTTTATTGTCTTGAAGACAAATTTTTCCTTTGAATTACTTGCTCTTTTCAAAACGCGCCGTACTTTTGTCCCACCAAACGCAACCGGCGAGCGGTACTTAAAAACGGGGGATTAGCTCAGCTGGCTAGAGCGCTTGCATGGCATGCAAGAGGTCATCGGTTCGACTCCGATATTCTCCACTCCTGTTTTTATTTTAGCCCCAGGAAGCCCAGCCCTCAAAGCTGGGTTTTTTGTTTTAGGCAAGCCCTTTCTTTTACCCATTGGAAACGGGTTCAACCGGCTGGCTTATGCCAGCCCCAAACCAACAGCAAGGCCCAGGCTTGGGTAAGCCTGGGCCTTGCTGTTGGGGGCAAGCGAATGAGCCGTCGGATCCTTATACGAACAGCCCGTCGACAGACAGATACCGTTCGCCGGTATCGTAGCAGAAGGTGAGCACACGTCCGCCTTGGGGTACTTCATCCAGCTTCTTGGCCACAGCGGCAAGGGAAGCGCCCGACGACACACCCACAAATACACCTTCCTCGCGAGCCGCACGGCGGGCCATTTCAAAGGCTTCGGCTTGGCTGATCTGGATGACGCCATCGAGCACGTCGCGGTGCAGATTGTTGGGAATGAAGCCGGCACCAATACCTTGAATGGGATGCGGGCCCGGCTGCCCACCGCTGATGACGGGGGAAAGCTCTGGCTCCACGGCGAAAACTTTCATCTTTGGAAACAAGGGCTTAAGCACCTCCGCTACCGCGGTAATGTGCCCCCCCGTACCTACGCCGGTAATATAGAAATCGAAGCCATCGGGGACATCGTGCAGGATTTCCTGCGCTGTGGTGTCGATGTGCACCTGGATGTTGGCTGGGTTATCGAACTGCATGGGAATCCAAGCGCCAGGCGTATCGCGCACGATTTCATGGGCCCGCTCGATGGCACCTTTCATTCCTTTTTCGCGGGGTGTCAGTTCCAAATGAGCGCCGTAAGCCGCCATCAGGCGACGGCGCTCAATAGACATGGATTCGGGCATCACGAGGGTGAGGCGGTACCCCTTCACGGCGGCCACCATGGCCAGGCCTACTCCGGTGTTGCCAGAAGTTGGCTCCACTATCAGGCTATCGGCAGTAAGGATGCCATCCTTTTCCGCCTGTTCGATCATCGACAGGGCGATGCGGTCTTTAATGCTGCCGCCAGGGTTAGCGCGTTCCAGCTTCATCCACACTTCCACGTCGGGCCGGGATTGAAACAGACGATTCAGGCGCAAAAGCGGCGTGTTGCCGATGGTATCAAGAATGCTTTGAGCTTTCATAAAGTGAGAAGGTTGAACGATGACACGGACAGAAGAACCCCATGGCTCGGCAGGCAAGCCGACCCTGTGGCCATTCAGCCATTCAGGCTATGAATTAAATGGAAAAAGTCAGGTCAGCGGTGGGGTCCTCCACGCGGGTGACGTAGAGTTGGGCGCGGTGGTATACCCGCGAGTGCGAGGGCACGCTTTCCGTCAGCCAAACATTGCCGCCGATAATGCTGTGCCTGCCGACCACAGTGCTACCTCCCAGGATGGTAGCGCCAGCGTAGATAACCACGTGGTCTTCGATAGTGGGATGCCGTTTCTGATGGGCCAGCTCTTTGGCTACACTGAGGGCACCCAGCGTGACGCCCTGGAATAATCGCACGTGATTGCCGAGTACGGCCGTTTCACCAATGACAATGCCCGTGCCGTGGTCGATGCTGCAGGCTTGCCCAATGCGGGCTCCCGGGTGAATATCGACACCGGTGCGCTGGTGTGCATACTCACTCAGCAGCCTGGGCAAGAGCGGTACCTGCCGTTGGTACAGGGCATGAGCTACCCGGTGCAGCGCCAAGGCATAAAAGCCCGGATAAGTACATATGACCTCGGCTAAATCTTGGGCGGCGGGGTCGGCCGCTAAAATGGCTTGGGCATCAAACACCAACAACTCGTGCAGGCGTGGAAGCTGCTGAAACAAATCGGCAGCGAGTACGGCAGGGGCCACCGGCAGCCCGGACACGGCGTGCAATACTGCCTGGAGCTGCTGCTGCAAATCGTTTAGCACCATCGCTACGGCCTCGGGTCCGCCAACGCGCTGATCGGTACGCTCCGGAAACAGCAGCGCCAGCAACGAATCTGCCAGGTGCCAGAGTTGCGGTCCGGGCAACGGCGGTGGCGCCGACCGGTGCATTTCGGCCAAGCCGTGGATGAAAGAATCAGTCATACAGGGAAGGAAGCCACTACACGGCTGCAACTGGCCACAGCGGTAGTAAACCATAAATTCGACCAAAAGTTATGGCGACAAATGCAGGCAACCGCTAAGCTTGGGCATGCGTTAGCAGTGCTTACACTTGTTCCTATTCATCGCCTAAACACCACACTACCATGCAGGACACCACAGTCACCAAAATCGATTCGCGTCATTCACCTAAAGGACCGGAAGGTCAGAAATACCTCGCTTCAGGCATCAACGTATCCATGCGCCTGTGGGAAGATGAGCAACCAAGCGATGCTAAAGAGCCGGTTAGCCGCGACTACGAAACCGTTGGATTCGTTATCAGCGGTCGGGCCGAGCTCCATCTGGAAGGCCAGATGGTGCTGCTGGAACCCGGCAACTCGTGGGTAGTGCCTAAGGGCGCTGAGCATGCCTACCGCATTCTGGAAGCCTTTACGGCCGTAGAAGCCACCACCCCCCCTGCACACGCACACAGCCGTGACGCCTAACCGGCGACTCAAGCTAACCTAATACTAAACTGCCAGGATGAAAGTCCTGGCAGTTTTTGTTTGCGTGCAAAATTTTACAAGTAAATTACAATCATATAGTTAAACAAATTTTCTCACTCATCATTTTCTAGAATGCGCTACCGGGCCCTGGCATAAATTGCAGGGCGTGCACCCGATCAGTGGAGCCGCAAACTACGTGCGCGCACTCCAACCTACGGTGCCTTGCCTACGTTCAGACAAATCGACTTAGACTCTGCCACCTATGAAAACAATAATACGCTTGGCGTGCGCAGCTCTTCCGCTAATCACGCTTCCGGCCACCACGTGGGCGCAGGCAGCCTTGTATGTCAATGACGCCTCGACTGCAGGTGACATCTATACTTCAGCCCCGGGCAATGACGCTAGTGGCAATGGCTCCGCTGCTGCGCCCTTTGCTACGGTGGGACGAGCTTTGGAGGCGGCTTCGGCAGGTGCCACCATTTTCATCGATGCGGGCATCTATCAGGAAAGCATGGTGCTCAACAAAGTGGTGAGCCTGCAAGGAGCCGGCGACTCCCTTAGCAGCCCGAGCAGTGCCACTATTTTCCGGGACGGACCACGTACGCCTGATAACGTGTATGACGGAATAGCCGCGCTGCAGTTAAGCGTGAGCGGTACACCAGCCCAGCCCATTCGCATTTCGCGCATGAGCCTGCGCCGTTATGACACGGCCATTGCGGCTGGCTTTTCGCCAGGCTTCCTATCAAATGTGACGTTTGAAGACCTCGACATCTTCAAGTGCTACCGTCAGGGCATTGAGTTGGCCGGCAATGTGAGTGACTTGACGTTTCGCCGGGTGAGCATTCGGATGACGCGCATTCAAGGCTCGCCTCCTATTGCCAACAATAACTATGGGCGGGGCCTGTTTTTCAATGGTACCGACGCCGGGGCCGATAAGCGGAATCTGCTGATCGAAAACTGCGCATTCGAGCAAAACCGCCGGGCCGGCATCGATGTGAACGAGCGGGCCACGGCCAATCTCGTGGTACGGGGCTGCCGGTTCTACGGCAACCTAGGACCAGCACTGGCTTTACTCAAAGCCGGCGGCCTACGTGGCTCCGATGGCAACTTCACTACCATCGCAGCGCTCATCGAAGACAACGAAGTGGCCGACAACGCCAGCAACGGTTTCGAGTTCAAATCTTGTACAGGAAATGGCTTGGGCTCGGGTCCGGGAAGCTTCGTGGTACGCAACAACCGCATCACGCGCGGGCTAAACCAACCGACCAACCTTTCCAATGACAACGCCGGTATTGCTTTCGTCGACCGCGACCGGCTGATTGCGGGCCGTCCCAGCTTCAACGATGACCTGAGCACTTCGGGTGCTTGGCTGGAGAACAACTTCGTGCGTGGCTACCGCTCCTCGGCTTTCACGCTGCTGAACCGCAACGGTTTTGGGATAGTGCTGGAAGGCAGCAACCACCAGGTACGTCACAACGTGGTGACGCGCTGCCAGTACGGAATTCAGATTCAGGACCGGCCGGCGACCAGCAGCGAACAATCCACTCCTTACTTTGACATCCCGCGGAACACATTGTTGACTTCCGCCAACGTGAATGTGGAAGAAAACCGCGTGGACAGCTGCGACGTGACCAGCCTACGTGCCATCAACCTCACCAACGTAGTCAACGCCAGCTTGAACTGGCTCGATGGCACTACAGCCGTTGAAATCAGGGGCGCAAGCGGTACGGGCGGCCGCGTACGGACACTTAATGGAAGCTTCTCAGAGGTTTCGTCGCTGGCACCCACGGGTCGTATCGATTACAGCCCTTTTCTGAACAGCGGCTCCGATGTGTCGGCGGCAGCGGGTTTTCAACCCGATCTGAGCTTCCTTAATGCAGCGCCGAACAGCCCGCTGGCGGGCACGGTAGGGCACCTGACCAAGGCATTTAACAATGTTACCGACGGCGGCACGGTAGAAACCATTGCCGGCTTCTTTAACGAAAGCGCTACACTGACCAAGAACGTGACGCTGACGCAGGAAAGTGGCCCCGTCAGCATCCGGGACCTGACGATGAATGGCGCCGGCAAGACCCTGCAACTGGGGGCTTCCTTTACCCTTACCGGAGCGCTTACGCTTACGGCGGGCCTTATCAACACCACCGCGACCAACCTGCTCACGCTGGCCGACAATGCCACGAGTACGGCCGGCAATGCCAGCAGCTACGTAAACGGTCCCCTCCGCAAGGTGGGCAACGAGGCCTTTGAGTTCCCGCTCGGGCGGAACGGCGTATGGGCGCGGCTGGGTATTTCGGCGCCTGGAAGCGCCAGCAGCGCATTCACCGCGGAATACGTGGCCCAAGGCTTCAGCAATCAAGCTGTTCAGCCTCCGCTCACCAACGCCAGCCGGGTTGAGTATTGGAACCTGGAGCGCACCGCCGGCACCGACAACGTAAGCGTGCGGCTATTCTGGGAAGACGGAGGCCGTAGCGGCATCGTGTCGCTACCGCAGCTGCGGGTGGCCCGCAACAACGGCAGCACCTGGGTTAACGAAGGCAACGGCGGCACCACCGGCACGGCGGCCAGCGGTTCCATTGTTTCCTCGAACGCCGTCGGCGCCTACGGGGTGTTTAGCTTTGGTTCGGTTAACCCAATCAACCCGCTACCGGTGGAACTGACCGCCTTCCGGGCTGAGGCAGCCGGAGAAGGCCGTGCGCGGCTTTACTGGACTACAGCGCAGGAACAGAACAACCGCGGGTTTGAAATTGAACGGGCTCTGAACGGCACCCGGTGGCAAACGGTAGGTTTTGTGGCCGGTGCCGGAACCAGCACCCAGCCCCGGCAATACAGCTTCCTGGACGTATCGGGGCTGACGGACGTGGTGTTCTACCGCCTGCGCCAAATCGACAACGACGGTCGGGTCAGCTACTCCCCTATTGCAGCCGTGCGCCTACCAGCTGTGAGCGGCAAGCTCAGCATCTACCCCAACCCCGCCAATCCCAACGCCGAGGTAACCGTCCGGCTGTCGGCCCCGGCTGCTGGTGCCGTCACAGTACAGCTGTTCGATGCTGTGGGCCGCGTGGTCTGGAACCGGGAGGTGGCCGCCAGCGGCCAGAGCTTGCAAGTGCAACTGGCTGATGGCGTAAAGCCGGGCCTGTATCTAATGCGCGTCAGCGGCAAGGGCTTACCCAGCGAAGCTCAACAGCTGATCGTGCGGTAGCAAAGCCTTTGGCTTACCAAGCA
>NZ_JBZYWH010000032.1:0-49131 GCF_058932745.1 Hymenobacter sp. FMD4 | reverse complement strand
TCAGAAATTCCACAGCCCGGCGCTCCGAGTAGTAGTGCCCTTCCGACGGCAGCCCTTCAGCAAAGCCGACGTGACCACCCTTCGCTGGTGTTTCCAGGAACACGTACGGGCTCCGCTCAGCAGCTTCACGGGGAAAGCAAGTCGGCGGCAGAAAAGGGTCGTTTTGCGCATTTACAATAAGCGTCGGGATACGAATGCCATCGAGGTAGCGTCCCGAGCTGCTGTGCTCATAGTATTCATCAGCCGACTTGAAGCCGTGCATAGGCGCTGTGAAGCGGTTGTCGAACTGCGGAAAGTCGCTGAGTTCGTCCAAGCCTTCCAGGTCCAGCTGGCCCGGCATTAGCTCCGCTTTCATGCGAATCTTCAGGCGCAACGATTTCAGAAAGCGGTTCAGGTAAATGCGGTTCTGCACGCGCGAAATCTGCTCTGATCCGGCTTTTAGATCAGTAGGCACTGAAAACACGGCGGCCCGCTTTACTTCCTGCGGAATGCGTGTGACATCCTCGCCGAGGTATTTCAGCGTCATGTTGCCCCCGGCCGAAAAACCCGTCAGAAACACGCGCCGGTAACGGCCAGTGGCTACAGCCTGCTGCACCACAAAGTGCAGGTCGTCGGTGTCGCCAAGGTGGTAGGCGCGCAGTAGGCGGTTGGGCTCGCCGCTGCAGCTGCGGTAGTTCCAGGCCAGCGCATCGAAGCCGGCTTTGTTTAGTGCCCGGGCCATGCCGCGCACATAAGGCCGATCGGCGTCGCCTTCAAGACCGTGCGAGATAATGGCCAGCGTGTCGGTTACGTGCTCGGTACGCGACCAATCCAGGTCCAGGAAATCACCGTCGGGTGTTTCTACGCGCTGGCGTTGGTATTGCACCTCGGGCACTTCACGTAATAAGCTGGGTACAATGGTTTGCAGATGGCCGTTGAACAAATAAAAAGGCGGCCGGTAGCGAGAGTTGGCAACGAGAGGCATCGCAACGGCTGGCTAATTGTGAAGGGGAAGTAACAAGGAAGATAAGCAGAAAAGATGCATGCATACTATGTTATCGTGTAGAAGGACGCTATTGAGCTTCAAAAAGTGCACTGGGGCCTACTGATTCATCATATTTTAAAATGACATAGCTTTGAGCATTAGCTTATTAACTGTTGAGGTTGAGCTAATTAATATTAACTACCATTAATGGTTCACGTATAAGAGCTCCATGTTCCACTACCAACTATGAAAACAATGAAAGTCTTCCCTCATCTTTTGATTGCAGCGATGGTCATGCTGGGCACCTCGTGCAGCAGCACCTCCAATACTGGCTCTACCGGCGCGAGCACCGGAGGCAGCACTATGACCGACGCTACGGCTACTGATGCAACTTCTGGTACGTCTATGACAGGCACGAGTGGTTCGGGCACTGTAGGAGGCGCTGGGACTGTCAACACTGACATCACTACCAGAACTGTAAGCCCCGGTGAAACCGGCAACTACAACGGCGCTGCTAGCGTGGGCACCGACGCAGCCGATATGAACGCCTTTGCAGCCACTTTTGCTACCATGGATGACCCCACATTCATGCTCACAGCGGCTAGCAGCAACATGCTAGAAATTCAATTGGGGCAGTTAGCCACGCAGAAGTCGACCAATGCTGAAGTAAAGCGGTTCGGCCAGATGATGGTAGACCATCACGGCAAAGCCACCCAAGATTGGAAGGCCGTGGCGACACCCATGAAGGTGCAGATGCCGACAGCTTTGATGCCTGTGCACCAAGCCATGTTGGATAAAGTGTCCGGCAAGTCGGGCAAAGATTTCGACGAAGCCTACATGGATGCTATGGAAGTGGCTCACAAGATGGACGTTGCCATGTTTGAGGCCAAGACCAAGCAAGCCCAAACGCCTGCCGTGAAAACCTTTGCAACCAAGTCGCTGCCCATGCTTCGTTCGCACCAGACCATGGCTAGCGGCATCGAGAAGAAAGTAGATTAGTGCTGAATACTTAGCCTTACGGCTAAAAGAGTAAGTCCCAGCTGGGTTTGCCTGGCTGGGACTTACTCTTTACCTACTTGATACATTGCCACAAATACTGCGAGGGTCTCGGCTACCACCAGTGAAAGATTCAAAGCCGCTTCGGTGCCAAACGTCCGATAAAGAAGTGGTTAAGTGTATTTGCTACAAGTGCCGCCAAGGGCGCTAAAGGAACCACGTGCTCCAATCTTGTAGGCACGGGAGCAGGGCCTTAGCTTGCTGATATGTTCTTCTGTAGCGGCGACATACAGCCATAAAGGCTGCCAAAAAGCCATTACGAATAAGCCTGCGTAGTCCCGGCCTACCCGATGGCAAACTGGAGGAACCTGCTACCAGCATCTGGTGGGGCCCAAACCGACTGGTAAGTAGCTTCGTTGGTCATGTCACTGTCGAGATAACTTTTCAGTAGTGCTCTTGAGAAAACGCAACGGCAAATATGCTAGCTTGCAAATAAGGCTGGATAGGCTTGGTTAGAAGCCAGCTAAGCGTACCAAAGGATTTCCTTCAACACATGTTTGCCATTGTCGATGAGAAAACTTACCTTTGCCAACCCAATTGACTAGAACCTCGACAGAATCTCTGTTTTTTCGCTTTCCGCATCATGGCAAATCATAAGTCGGCTCTGAAGCGCATCCGCTCGAACGAAGCCAAGCGCGTGTTGAACCGTTACCAGCACAAATCAACCCGTACGGCCGTTAAGAAATTGCGCGCCACCACCGACGCTACAGAAGCCCAGGAGCTGCTGAAGAAAGTATCGTCGATGCTGGATCGTCTGGCCAAGAAGAACATCATCCACAAGAACAAGGCTGCTAACAACAAGTCGAGCCTGGCCAAGTACGTAAACAAGCTGGCTGCCTAAGCCAAGCGGTTTCGTCGTAGTTCTTACCAAAGGCCCTGCGCGGTATTGCGTGGGGCCTTTGTGCGTTGGGTGTACTCAAGCGCCTGACCACTTGCAAGCGTTTTCAGTTTCAAGGCTTCAGCAGACAAATGTGATTATCGCCTTCAGTATGACGGCCTGCTAGATCTGATGTTCGTTGACTTTCGGCAATGTGCGTAACAACGATGCTAGAGTCCCGCAGCCGTTGATGGCGGTCAGTAGACTGTTGTTAGGCTTGGTTTGGCGGGTTGTTCTGACGGGCTGCTGAGACGGTATTAACAGCAAGAGCTATTCTGGTAATCGTTTGCATCTCGGCTGGCTGCCTTGATAAATAAACCCAGATCTTGGTGCAGCGCGCAGCAGCGTTTAAGTTGGAGCTTGACCGAACAGCCGCCGCGAACTGTCCACGCTTCTCGTCTAAATGAACAAGAAAAGCCCTTGGTGAAGACTACACCAAGGGCTTTTCTTTTCACTATGCAATAGTTTTATACCACGCTCAGCTTGATCATGTTGGCTTTTCCCCGCTCGTTAATCGGCATCGAGGCGGTACTTACAAATACGTCGCCTTTAGTGATGTTGCCAGTCGCAGTCAGCACGTACTTGATGTCTTCGATGGTCGTATCGGTACTCACGAAACGGTCGTAGTAGAAGCCACGCACGCCCCAAGACAGGCTGAGCTGCGTGAGGATGGCTCGGTTGTCGGTGAAGACGAAAATGTTGGCCTGCGGGCGGTATTTCGATAACTGGTAGGCAGTGTAGCCCTTGTGCGTCATGCCCACAATGGCTTGGGCACCAGTGGCGCGGGCGAGGCTGCAGGCCGCGGCCAGCACGTTGTTGGTGTAGTAGGTATCCGGAGCGGCCAGCGGGTCGCCGGGCGCAAACTCCCGGTGGTACATGCCCGGATGCTCTTCAGCGCTGCGGATGGTGCCCACCATGGAACGAATTACCTCTGCGGGGTAAGCGCCCACGGCTGTTTCCGCCGACAGCATCACGGCATCGGCACCATCAAGCACGGCGTTGGCCACGTCGTTGGTTTCGGCGCGCGTCGGGCGCGGATTGACGATCATACTCTCCATCATCTGCGTAGCCACGATGACCGGTTTGCCGGCACGGTTACACTTCTGGATGATCATCTTCTGAGCCATCGGCACTTCCTCGGCCTTGATTTCCACGCCCAGGTCACCGCGGGCTACCATTACGGCATCGGTAAGCGCGATGATTTCATCAATGTTGCGCAGAGCCTCCGGCGTTTCAATCTTGGCCACGACGCGAGCCTGCTTGCCCGACTCGGCAATTATCTGCTTGATAAAGCGAATGTCCTCGGCGCGACGGGCAAAGGACAAAGCAACCCAATCAACGTCGTTTTCAAGGCCAAACTTCAAATCCTCGATGTCCTTTTCCGTCATCGAGGGGGCCGACACGTCAGAGTTAGGCAGGTTGATGCCTTTGCGAGGCTTCACAGTGCCACCGTAAATAACCTCTGTCTCTACTTCTTTCTCGCGGTCGGTGCTCAGCACGCGTAATTCCAGCTTACCGTCGTCGATAAGGATCATGTCGCCGGGCTTTACGTCGCGAGCCAAGCCGAGGTAGATGGTGCTGATACGGCCAGGACGGCTTATTTCATTTTCCCCGCATACGAGTTGAAGCCGCTCACCAGCTTTGATTTCAAAGGAGCCGCCCTCTACGTCGCCCAGGCGGATCTTAGGACCCTGCAGGTCCTGCAACAAGCCCACGTGCGTGCGCAAATCCTTGTTGAGGCGGCGCACAAGGTTTATCACGGCGAGGTGCTCTTCGTGTTTGCCGTGGCTGAAATTCAGGCGAAAGACATCCACGCCTTCGCGGATGAGCATGGCGAGCTTATCGTAAGTGTTGGAGGCCGGCCCGACGGTGGCCACGATTTTGGTCTTATTAAAAACCGGTCGGTTTTCCATGTATCGTGAGGTGTTGTGCTCGATTTCTTGCGTCTTTTTTTGCTGTTGGGCTTCGGTCTGAAAACGGCAAACCCATTGCCTCGCTATACTGGAGCAGCGGCCAAAGGCGCTATTTTTTCGCCAGGCACAAGGCTATGGTCTAATAAGCCAGTAGCTTACGCTAGGCGGCGCGCTCCTGGCGGCAATCAGAACCACTGTTTCCAGCTAAATTTGATCCCAAATCAAACAGCTTTGTGACCCTAAAAGAGCAAGTTTTCTTTGAACTTAAGCGTATTCGGGTCAAAACGGCATACGTACTGCACGGCCGGCAAGGCCGCCAATTGGGCCATTAATTCCTCTGCTTCGAGGCTACCCGTACCATTTTGCACCTGAATCAGGTAGTCGTACTCTTTGATGTCAGGGGCTAAAAAGGGCTTCTTCAACGGCGACGGATCTACCGAGCGGTTGCGTAGCAGGCGCAGGGTAGCTGTTTCGGTGGCGTGCAGGTAGTTGCTGATTACGAGGCGCCCACGGGTAAGCAGGTCGTAAATTAGATCCTGCTGCTTCACCAAACGCAGGCGTAGCGCCCGGTTCAGTGCCCAGGCCAGCTTATGGTCCCGGCTCGACGATACCACGCCGAACAGGTCGAAGTCGCAGTCGTAATCGCAGTCGAGGGTAAGGGTTTTCATAGGCGCAGTGCTAGCCCGGCGAGCAACGCAAAACTACGGACTTGCGGGGGCGAAACCAGCATGGCCCCCCTGGCAATTCACTGGCGCCGGTTTGACAATGTTGCTGAAGATGGTGTTATTTGTGCCGAGTTTTCTTTAAACCCCACGGAAATGTCTGAAATCGCAGAAAAAGTAAAAAGCATTATCGTTGATAAGCTGGGCGTAGAGCCGTCGGAAGTAACGCCCGAGGCCAGCTTCACCAACGACCTCGGCGCTGACTCGCTGGACACGGTAGAGCTTATCATGGAATTCGAAAAAGAATTCAACGTAAGCATCCCCGACGATCAGGCTGAGAACATCGGCACCGTGGGCCAAGCCATTGCTTACCTCGAAGAGCACGCCAAATAAGGCATCTTTACCTTAGCTAAAGCACCTACCGCTTTGCCGGCCGGCCCGCGCCGGCCGTTTTTCTTTCCCTACTTTTCCCCCTTCGCATCCTTTTATGGCGCTACGGAGAGTTGTTGTTACTGGTCTCGGAGCCATCACCCCCCTCGGCAATACAGTTGCTGAATACTGGGACGGTTTGTCGCGCGGCGTAAGCGGGGCAGGCCCCATCACCCGGTTCGACGCCAGCAAGTTCAAAACCCGCTTCGCCTGCGAAGTGAAGGGCTACAACGCCGACGACTTCTTCGAACGCAAAGAAGGCCGCAAGCTGGATTTGTTTTCGCAGTTTGCCGTGGTAGCCGCCGATCAGGCCATTGCCGAAGCTGGCATTGGCGACGGTAGTGTCGACAAAGACCGGGTAGGCGTCATTTGGGGTTCGGGCATTGGTGGTCTGCGCACCTTCCAAGAGGAGTGTGTGGCCTTCGCCAAGGGCGACGGTACCCCGCGCTTCAACCCGTTCTTCATTCCGAAGATGATTGCCGACATTGCGTCGGGCCACGTTTCCATGAAGCACGGCTTTCGCGGCCCCAACTTCGTGACCGTGTCGGCCTGCGCCTCGTCGTCGAATTCCATCATCGATGCCTACAACTACATTCGCCTTGGTTACGCCGATGTGATTGTGACCGGAGGTTCTGAGGCTGCCGTAACCGAAGCTGGCATCGGGGGCTTTAATGCCCTGAAGGCTTTGTCGGAGCGCAACGATGCTGCCGAAACGGCCTCGCGCCCTTACGACAAGGACCGCGACGGTTTCGTGCTGGGGGAGGGCGCCGGAGCCCTGATTCTGGAAGATCTGGAGCACGCCAAAGCGCGCGGCGCCAAGATTTATGCGGAAGTTCTGGGCGGCGGCATGTCGGCTGATGCCTATCACCTCACCGCGCCCGACCCCGAGGGCAACGGTGTGATGCTGGTGCTGAAGCAGGCCCTACGTGACGCGGGCATCGCGCCCGGAGATGTAGACTACATCAACACTCACGGCACGAGCACACCACTGGGCGATGGCGCCGAGGTTAAGGCGATTCAGAAAGTATTCGGCGACGCCATTTACGACCTGAACATTTCCTCGACGAAGAGCATGACCGGGCACCTGCTCGGCGGTGCCGGGGCCATTGAGGCCGTGGCGAGCATTCTGGCCATGGAGCACAGCTTGGTGCCTCCCACCATCAATCATTTTACCGACGACCCGGAACTCGACCAGCGCCTGAACTTTACGTTCAACCAGGCTCAGGCCCGCGAAGTGAACATTGCGCTCAGCAATACGTTTGGCTTTGGTGGGCACAATACCTCGGTGGTGTTCGGAAAGCTCCGCGACTAACTTCTGCTTATGGTACAGCGCAGCGGCCGTACGCTTCCGCTGTTCGGTTTCTTTCGCCGTTTGCTCGGCCACGACCGTCAGTTTCGGCAGGCAATAGCTTCCGTGACGGGCCGTGCGCCGAGCAACGTGCGTTTGTACCGGCTGGCATTTACCCACGCCTCGTTGGTCCGGCAACAGACCGGCCAGTCGCGGCATCTTTCCAACGAACGCCTGGAGTTCCTCGGCGACGCCGTGTTGGGCGCCGTCGTAGCGGAGTACCTCTTTCGCAAGTTTCCCTACGAGCCGGAGGGCTTCCTTACAGAAATCCGTTCGCGCATCGTGAACCGGGAAAGCATGAACCAACTGGCCCTGAAACTGGGACTGGATGCGCTGGTGCAGCTAGACCCCGGCCAGGGCCGTTCGGCCCGGTCGCGTTCCGTCAATGGCAATGCACTAGAGGCCTTGGTAGGGGCTATTTACCTCGACCACGGCTACGAGGAGGCGCGCACGTTTGTGCTTAAGCGACTCATTCGGCCTTACGTGGACGTGAAGTCATTGACCAGCACCACGGCCAACTTCAAGAGCAAGCTCATTGAGTGGGCGCAGCGGCAAGGCAAAGCTGTGCGCTACGAGCTTAATGGAGAGCAGCGGACCGGTGGCGTGATGGAGTTTTCGGCGACGGTGATGATCAACGAGGAGGCAGTGGCCACGGGTATGGGCCTCTCAAAGAAGCAGGCCGAGCAGCAGGCAGCGGAGCGGGCCTTGAATTTGTTGGGGGTCTGAGTAGGTAATTGCCGAACGACCATAGCGCAGACAGCCGTCTGTGCTATGGTCGTTCTAGCGTCCAAGCAACCCGAATCGAGCATTTCGAGTTACTTGCAGCACGTTTTCACCAACTCTGCACCTTAGCTTATGCGACTTGCCGGCGCCGCCCTGAACCAGACTCCCATCGATTGGCAAAACAACCTGCGCAACATTCGCGAGGCCATTGAGACGGCCCAGGCATCGGGGGTAGAGCTGCTATGCCTGCCGGAGCTGTGCCTGACGGGCTACGGCTGCGAGGATTTGTTTTCGCATGACTGGTTAAGCGAAACGGCGCTGGAACACCTGCAGGAAGTGCGTGGCTACTGCACCGACCCCAACATGGTGGTGTGCGTGGGCCTGCCAGTTCGCCTCAATGGCCAGACTTATAACACGGCCTGCGTCATCCGCGACCGGCAGATATTCGGATTTGCGGCGAAGCAGTTCTTGGCCAACGACGGCGTGCATTACGAGCCGCGCTTCTTCACCTCGTGGGTGCCCAATACCACCGCCACGGTGCGCTTCAATGGCGAAGAATGGCCCATTGGTGACCTAATCTTCGAGCATCAGGGCGTGTCATTCGGCTTCGAAATCTGCGAGGATGCGTGGCGGCCGGCTGTGGATCGGCCGGCAGGGCGGCTAAAGCAGCGCGGTGTGCAGCTGATCGTGAATCCTTCGGCCTCGCACTTCGCCATGAGCAAAACCGACCTGCGCTACCAGTTAGTGCTGAAAGGCTCGCGCGATTATCAGGTGACCTACCTCTACGCCAACTTGCTCGGCAATGAGGCGGGCCGCATCACCTACGACGGTGAAATCCTGATTGCGCGTAATGGTCAGCTCATCAAACGCAACCAACTGCTGAGCTTCAAGGATGTGGATCTGGAGTACGCCGATGTCGATTTCAGCCAGGAGTTGGTGCTGACGCAGGAAATTACCCCGCTGCCGACGCCCGACGAATACCGCGAGCTGAACCAGGCGCTTAGCTTGGCGCTATTTGACTACATGCGCAAAGCCCGCAGCAAGGGTTTCGTACTGAGTTTGTCGGGCGGCGCCGACTCGTGCATGTGCGCCGTGGGTGTAGCGGAGCTAGTGCGCCTTGGCGTGGAGGAGCTCGGCGTGGAAGGCTTTATGCGCAAGGCCGGCAACTTCACCGACGACGAAATTCGCTTCGCCATGAATTATCGGCAGCTGCCGGGCGCAACGCCCGAAGAACCCGTGCGGCTGGCTGATGCGGGCCGCGTGCAGGCGCCCTCGCACCCCGGCGTGCAAACCACCGGCAACGAGCAGCGCACGCTCAACCAGCAGCTCACCCGTCGCCTGCTTACCTGCGCCTACCAAGGCACCGTCAATTCCTCCGACGATACTTACCTCTCAGCCAAAGAGCTAGCCGACAATGTGGGCGCGGTGTTCTTCAACTGGGAAATTGATCAGGAAGTAAAAGGCTACACCGGCAAGATTGAGCACGCGCTGGGCCGGGCGCTAACCTGGCAAACCGACGACCTCACTTTGCAAAACATTCAGGCCCGGGTGCGTGCCCCCAGCATTTGGATGCTGGCCAACGTGCTCAACTGTCTGCTCATTACTACCTCCAACCGTTCTGAAGCCGCTGTGGGCTACTGCACCATGGACGGCGACACGGCCGGCAGTATTTCGCCCATTGCCGGTGTGGATAAAGCTTTCGTGAAACAATGGCTGGTGTGGGCCGAGACGGAGCTGAACTACCCCGGCCTGCACCGCGTGAACAACCTGGCACCTACCGCCGAGCTGCGCCCCCTCGAAGACAAGCAGACCGATGAGCGCGACCTGATGCCGTACCCACTACTGAACAGCATCGAGCGGCTGGCTTTCTACCACCGGCTGAGCCCGCAGCAGGTGCTGGTCCGGCTAGGAGAGGAGCTGACCGATATCGACCCCGAATTGCTTAAAACCTACGTCCGCCGGTTCTACCAGCTCTGGAGCCGCAATCAGTGGAAGCGGGAGCGGTTTGCCCCCTCGTTCCACCTCGATGATTACAACCTTGATCCGCGCTCTTGGCTGCGCTTCCCCATTCTAAGCGGGGGCTTCCAGGAAGAGCTGGCTAAATTGTAAGCCCTGACAGTGGGGGCGCCGATTCGGAACCAAGTTGGAAGAGCTTCTAACACAACCATTAATCAGCTTTCGAAAAAAAAGCTGGAAAGGACTCTGATGTTCCAAGCGCGGCCTACCAAGAAGTTTTGTTAGGCGTTTTGAGTATTGAATAGCCTTGGAAGACAGGTGGTTGTGGAAACTTAGCGAACTGCGCGCAAGATATGAATGCGGAATGGACCTAAGCATTTGTAACCGGGTATTCGCGGCAACGCCCGGAAACGAAGCTGGTAACTTTCCCATTCATTAGCGCTCCACTCGTCGATGTGCACTCTTTCGCTGTCCGTTGCCCAAGCGCCCTCAACTGATACACCACTCGCGCCGGCCCCGGCCGATGCTGAGTTGGTGGTACAGTTGCAGCAAGGCAGCGAGGCGGCATTTCGCACTTTGGTAGAGCGGTACCAGAACCGGATTTACCGCACGGTATTGGCCCTGCTCCGCTCGCCGGAAGAAGCTGAAGACGTGGCGCAGGAAGTTTTCGTGGAAGTGTATCAGACCATTGGTCGATTTCGGGGAGAGGCGGCGCTGAGCACCTGGCTGTACCGGCTGGCTACCTCACGCGCCCTGAAGCACCGCCAGCGCGCCCGTGCCCGGAAGCGGTTTGCTTACCTGACCAGCTTGTTGGGCTTCGATAACCGCGTGCTGCACGAACTGCCCGATTACGCCCACCCGCAGGCGCATTTGGAAGAGCAACAGCAGGTTCAGTTGTTGCAAGCGTACTTGGCCCGCCTGCCCGATCAGCAGCAAGTAGCCTTCACGCTGCGCCACGAGCAGGAGCTCAGCTACGGGGAAATAGCCTCCGTGCTGCAAACCACCGTACCGGCCGTGGAATCACTGCTGTTTCGTGCCCGCCAAACGCTTCGCAAACATCTTCAATCCTCGCAACTCCATGGCTGATTTGCACTCGCGCCCCAACGCTGACCAGGAATGGGAAGACCTGCTACACCAGTGGCGGGCCCAATCAGATGCGCAACCCCGCCCTTTCTTTTACCAACGGGTGCGAGGCCGGCTCCTCAACCAAGTTGTGCCAAAATACTATATGCTGCCGGCTTGGCTGCGTTGGCCAACCTATGCGGCCGTGGCTTTAGCCTTGGTGCTGGCGCTAAGCGGCGACGGTACCACCCGGCAGACCCCACCTGCAACGCCCGCACCGGAGACCCCACAGCGGCTGGGCCGGCACGTGGCATGGCCGCTGCCCACCGCTGCTATAGACCAAGCCGCCTTCGCGCACCCGCTGCCGGAGCTTCCGCACCAACTATGCGGTAAGCCGAATGTCTGAGTACCTTTGAATTCTTCTCGTCTTTTCGACCTGCCTGCTGCTTATGCTCGCTTTTATCAATTGGGACGCATCGCCCATTCTGGCCGAGATTGGCCCGCTTACGCTGCGCTGGTACGGCCTGCTGTTTGCCTCGGGCTTTATCATCGGCTCGTTTATCCTGACGCACATCTACAAGTCCGAGCGCGTGTCGCCGCGTTGGGTCGATGTCATCACCATTTACATGCTGCTGGGCACGGTGCTGGGCGCCCGCCTGGGCCACGTCTTTTTCTACGATGCCGATTACTACCTCGCGCATCCGCTGGAGATTCTCAAAATCTGGGAAGGCGGCCTGGCCAGCCATGGCGCGACGCTGGGCATTTTGCTGGCGGTATGGCTGTTTGCACGCAACAACAAGTTTGACTACCTGTGGGTGCTTGACCGCATCGTGCTGGTGGTGGCTACCGGGGGCGCCTGCATCCGCCTGGGCAACCTGATGAACTCGGAAATCATCGGCCGCCAGACCGACGTACCGTGGGCGTTCAAGTTTGTGCGCTATAACGAGATTCACCACGAGATGACCAACATCCCGAACGAGCTGCGTCACCCCACGCAGATCTACGAGGCCTTGTTTTGCGTGGTGCTGTTTGTGCTGCTGTATTGGCTCTGGAACCGCTACAAAGAGCAAACGCCGCGCGGGCTGCTCTTCGGGTTGTTCGTGACGCTGCTCTTCACCTTCCGTTTCTTAGTAGAGTTCCTGAAGGAAAACCAGGAATCTTTTGAAGACCGCCTACCGCTGAACATGGGCCAGATTTTGAGCATTCCACTGATCCTCGTGGGACTGTGGGTACTGCTGCGTGCTGGCAAGTCGCCGAGCAACCCCTATGGTTATGCACCGCGTGACCTGGGCATGGAAGAAAATGCAGTGCCTACGAAAGCCAAAAAAGCGTAGCCTTTTTCTGCACCATCACCAACGGCTGGCTTCATTCATGAGGCCGGCCGTTTATTTTCAGACCGATGAAAAAGATCCTATTCGCTTTTTTACTGGGCGGACCTCTGTTAAGTCAGGCGCAGACGGTGGTGCCGCTGTACGGCCGGAAAGTACCCAACGCTCAACCCTGCGACGTGAAGGAAACCTCGCAGGAGGGCAACCGGGTAAGCGGGGTAACGGTGCCCACGCTCACGGTGTATCTGCCCGAGAAACCCGACTCAAGTCAGGCGGCAGTAATCATCTGCCCCGGTGGGGGCTATACCCGCCTGTCGATGAACAAGGAAGGGCACGAGGTAGCCCGGGCCCTCAACAAAGCCGGGGTGGCTGCTTTCGTGCTCAAGTACCGCCTGCCGCTCGAAGCCTGCATGACAAGTAAGGAAACGGTGCCGCTGCAGGACGCGGAGCAGGCCATCAAGCTAGTGCGCGACAACAGCCGGAAATGGAAAATCAATCCGAACTTGGTGGGGGTGCTGGGCTTTTCGGCCGGCGGGCACCTAGCTTCCTCACTCGGCACCAAGTTCGATCAGGTGCTCATCTCAAACCCCGAAAAGACCAGCCTGCGGCCCGACTTTCAAATTTTGGCTTATCCCGTCATCAGTTTCAGCGACAGCCTGACGCACCCTGGCTCGCGCGAGAGCCTACTGGGCAAAGCCCCCGCCGCGGCGCAGCTTGTCGCGTACTCCACCGACCGACAGGTAACCGCCCAGACGCCGCCCACTTTCCTCGTGCACGCTGCCGACGATAAGTCGGTGCCGCTCGGCAATACGCTGGCCTTCCTACAGGCCCTGCAACGCCACAAAGTACCTGCCGAAGTCTACATCAGCCAGCGCGGCGGCCACGGCTTCGGCCTGCGCACCACCACGGTGGGCCAAAATTGGATGGAACACGCCCTGAACTGGATGCGCAGCAACCGCTTTCTATCCAGTACCGCGCCGGTAGCCGCCGAAGTGACGCCGGAGGCCACAAAAAAAGCCCGCTGATGCAGCGGGCTTTTTTTGTGGCTTAAGTGAGAGCTAGATCGGAGAAGCCAGCCTGATGCTGTCATCTCGTTTCTCGCCTTTCACTTCTAGAAACGACGGTTGATGGCGTTCAAGTCGTCGAAGGCAATCTTCAGACGCTCTACGAAGGTCTTTTCGCCCTCGCGCAGCCAGTTGCGCGGGTCGTAGTACTTCTTGTTCGGCGAATCCTCGCCGGTAGGGTTGCCGATCTGGCTTTGCAGGTAGGCTTCGTTCTTCTTGTAGAAGTTCTTAATGCCGTCCCAGAACGCCCACTGCAGGTCGGTGTCGATGTTCATCTTGATGGCACCGTAGCTGATGGCTTCGCGGATTTCTTCCTGCGACGAGCCCGAACCACCGTGGAACACGAAGTTGATGGGCAGCTTGGCTTCCAAATTGAACTGCTGACGCACGTGCTCCTGCGAGTTTTTCAGGATGACGGGCTGCAGCTTCACGTTGCCAGGCTTGTACACGCCGTGCACGTTGCCGAAAGCAGCGGCAATGGTGAAGCGCGGGCTGATTTTTAGCAGCTCTTCGTAGGCGTAAGCCACTTCCGAAGGCTGGGTGTACAGCTTGCTGGAGTCTACGCCGGTGTTGTCGACGCCGTCTTCCTCGCCGCCGGTCACGCCCAGCTCGATTTCCAGCGTCATGCCCAGCTTGTCCATGCGGGCCAGGTACTCTTTGCAGATTTCGATGTTCTCCTCAATCGGCTCTTCCGACAGGTCGATCATGTGCGAGCTGAACAGTGGACGACCGTGCTGTGCGAAGTACTTCTCGCCGGCTTCCAGCAGGCCATCGATCCACGGCAATAGCTTTTTGGCGGCGTGGTCGGTGTGCAGAATCACGGGTACGTTGTAGAGCTCGGCCATCTGATGCACGTGCATGGCGCCCGATACGGCTCCGGCAATGCTGGCTTGCTGCTTATCGTTCGGCGCACCTTTGCCGGCGAAGAACTGAGCACCGCCGTTGGAGAACTGAATGATAACCGGCGAGTTTACGGCCGCGGCCGTTTCCAGCACCGCGTTTACCGTGTCGGTACCCGTCACATTGACGGCCGGCAGGGCAAAGCCTTGCTCTTTGGCGTATTCGAACAGCTGTTGAACCTCGTCGCCGTGCAGAACGCCGGCGCGCAGGGTGGTAACGGCAGTGTTACTCATAAGAAGAAGTGAAAAAAGAGTAAGGCAGCCCAGGCAGGCCGCAATGGCGTTTTCAAGCCAATATTAAGCAAAAAGTAGCCGGCGTTGGGCATCGGAATACCCTTGGCAAGGCGGGAAAAGCGTTCGGGCCTGAGCCTTAGCTGCCGAGTTCGTAGCGGTAGAGCGCGCCCTGCTCCGTGCTGATGAGCAGGGTGTCGTTGTCGATAAACACCACGCCTTCGGTTTGGCCGGCGCCGGGCAGCGCCACGGTGCGGGTTTTCACCTCGGTAAAATTGCTGCCCTCCACGGGCCCAATGAAGAACTGCTCCTTGCCCAGCAGCACCAGCTGCCGGCCGTCGGGGCTGATGGCTGCGTCGGTTACTTCGCCGGGCAGCTTCAGCTCGCCCAGCAGCTTGGCCGTTTGCTTGGTGGGGCCGTCGGCATCGAGCCGGTATACTTTACTGGTGCTCCGGTTTGCCCGGTCGCGGGTAAAGAGGTAAATATGACCTTGGTGCCAGATGCTGGCTTCCACGTCGAAATTGCGGTCGGCTTTCTTCGGCGGAAATTCCTGCTGGTCGGGATACGTGAACTGAATTTGTAGGATGTCGCCCGGATTCTTCGGGTTGAGGCGGTAAATGGCCAGGTCGCGGCGGTCGTTGTTGTTGTTGCCGGCATCGGCAATGTACAGGTTGCCCTGCGGGTCCTGCGACACCGATTCCCAGTCGCGCTGCTGAATGCCCGGCAGCTCTAGGCGCTTCACCAGCTTGCCATCCTGGCGCACTAGGAACAGCGACGGACCACCGCCGGGGCTGCGCGTGTCGCCGTGGGTGTAGAAGGTGCCGGCCTCGGCGCCGCGAGCCAGGCCCGAGCTTTCGGCTACTTCGGCGGGCATGGAGCCGACTTTGGTCAAGCCCGCAACGGGGTTGAAAAGCGTCGTCTTATCCTTCTTCTTTTTGTCTTTGTCCTTCTTGCCATTGCCGTCGCTTTGGGCTTCGCAAGCCGCGGAGCCGACCAGGACCATGCTCAACAGGCCTGCCAGTACTCGGTTCATCTGCATGAGGTCGATAATGCCGTGAAACAGTCCGGCCGCATAGGGGACCGGGTAAAGCATATGCTATACGCAAGCCCGACATCAAAGGACAAGATGAGGTGCTGAGTACGCTCAGCACCACGCGTATTACTTCTCCGGCACGGGGTCATACCCGAAGCCGCCCCAAGGGTGGCAGCGCCCGATACGGCGCAAGGCCAGCCAGCCGCCGCGCCAGGGGCCGTGCCGCCGAATGGCCTCGGTAGCGTAGGCCGAGCAGGTGGGCGTGTAGCGGCAGGTGGCCGGCTTCAGGGGCGAAATCAGGTGGCGATACACCCACACCAAAGCCAGGAAGAAGTGTTTGAACAGAGCGGCCACGGGCGGTGTTGAAAATACGCTGAGCAAAGGAGCCGAACGAGCGTTAGGGAAGCAACGCCGGGCTTTGTAAGTTTGTTCGGCGTTGCCCCGGCAATTTCCACTGTTTCTCTCACTTCATATTCCCCTCCGATGCTCAAACGTACCTGGCTGAAAGGCTTGTTGCTGGCGCTGTTGCTGCCGGCCGTAGCCCGCGCCGACGAAGGCATGTGGCTGCCGCTGCTCGTGAAGCGGCTCAATCATGCCGACATGCAGAAGAAAGGCCTCAAGCTCTCTGCCGAAGAAATCTACAACGTCAACAACGCCTCGCTCAAGGATGCCATCGTGCAGCTGGGTGGCTTCTGCACCGGCGAGTTCGTGTCGAAGCAAGGCCTGCTGCTGACCAACCATCACTGCGGCTACGACGCTATTCAAAGCCACAGCACCACTCAGAACAACATTCTGCAAAACGGCTTCTACGCCCAGACGCGCAACGAAGAAAAGGCCAACCCCGGCCTGTTCGTGGATATTCTGGTGCGTATGGAAGACGTGAGCGGCAAGGTGCTGGAAGGCATCACGCCCCAAACGCCCGAGGCCGAGCGCCAGCAGCTGGTGCAGAAGCGCCAGCGCGAACTAGCCGACGTGGCCAAAGAAAATGGCCAGTACGTGGCCTACGTGCGCGATATGTTTGCCGGCAACGAGTTCTACCTGTTCGTGTACCAGCGCTTCGGTGATGTGCGCCTCGTGGGCGCGCCAGCTGAGGCCGTGGGCAAGTTCGGCGGCGACACCGACAACTGGATGTGGCCCCGCCACACCGGCGACTTCTCGCTGTTTCGCGTGTACGCCTCTAAGGACAACAAGCCCACCAGCGGCTACGCGGCCGACAACGTGCCGTATATCCCGAAGCACCACCTGCCCGTGAGCCTGCAAGGTGTGAGCGAAGGTGACTTCTCGATGGTGTTCGGCTTTCCTGGCCGCACGCAGCGCTTCCTGCCCGCCGCCGGCCTGCAGATGACGCTGGATCAGAGCAATCCTGCCCGCATCAAGCTGCGCGACACCCGCCTGAAGCTGTGGAAAGAAGACGGCGACCAAGACCCCTCCGTGCGCCTAAAGTACGCTTCCAAATACGCTAGCATTGCCAACTACTGGAAGTACTTCATCGGTCAGAACGAGGGCATGAAGCGCCTCAAGACTGTGGATCAGAAAACCGCCGAAGAGCAGTCCCTGGCCCAGTGGATCAGTGCTGACCCCGCGCGCCAGCAGCAATACGGCGCGGTGCTTAACGACATCAACCAAGCCTACGCCGGCCTGCGCCAGTACAACCTGAGCTCGGTGTACATGAACGAAGCCGCCATGGGTACCGAAATCCTGGCCTTCGCCGCCCGCATGATGCCGCTGTATGAGTTGCTGAAAGCCGAAAGCCCAAACCAAGCGGCTATTGGCAAAGCCACTGCCGATCTGAAAGAGCCGGTGGAAGAGCACTTCAAGGACTACAATGCCCCAACCGACAAGAAGGTGTTTGCGGCCCTGATGCAGCTGTACTACAACGATATTCCGAAGGAGCAGCAGCCCGAGATTTTCCGCACCGTGGAAAAGCAGTACGGCGGCTCCATGCAGAAGTACGCCGACGAGGTGTTTAGCAAGTCGCTGCTGACTTCGAAGCAGAAGACCGAGCAGTTCTTGGCCAAGCCTACGCTGCCGCAGCTGGAAAATGATCCGGCCTTCCGCATGATCAACAGTCTCTACAAGAACTACCGCGAAACCATCCTGCCCAAAATGCAGGCCCAGCAGGCCAGCCTGGTGCGCGCCAATCGCCTATACGTAGCGGCTCTGCGCGAGAAAAACGCCAACAAGGTGTACTCGCCCGACGCCAACTCCACCATCCGCCTGAGCTACGGCTCGGTACGCGCCTACAAAGGCCGCGACGCGGTGAGCTACAGCCACTTTACCACGGCCCAGGGTATTCTGGAAAAGGAAGACCAAACCAACCCCGAGTTTGTGGTACCGCAGAAGCAGATTGAGCTGCTGAAGGCTAAGGACTATGGCCGCTTTGCCGATAAAGACGGTTCGCTGCGCGTGGGCTTCATCACCGACAACGACATCACCGGCGGCAACTCCGGCTCCCCGGTCATCAACGGCCGCGGCGAACTGATCGGCCTGGCTTTCGATGGCAACTGGGAAGCTATGACCGGCGACCTGGCCTACGACCCCGACCTTAAGCGCTGCATCAATGCCGACATCCGCTACGTGCTCTGGTGCGTGGAGAATCTGGGCGGCGCTAAGCACTTGGTTGATGAAATGACTATCGTGAACAATGGCCCGAACCCCGGCGCGGGTGCAGTTGCAGCCGATGGCAAAGCCACCAAGGTGAAGGTGAAAACCAAAAACAAGAACAAGAAGGGCGAAGCGGCTACGCTGTAAGAGTCCGACTTCTTGAAGCTGAAAAGCCCCGGTGCCATATGGTGCCGGGGCTTTTTTGTTGATGCAGAATCACCGGATGCATGTAGAAGCAAGAGTGGGTTTGGTATGCAATCAGTTGAAATGCGAGTTGACAGAAACGACTGAAAAGCACATCAATGCTCAAGGGGAAGTGGTTGCCCTTGACACAAGAATTGGTGTTTTCTACTGCGACTCAACTACCCGTTATGGTTTGTGGATGCTCGACCAATGCCCAGTAGCTATGCAAGGATGCTAACGGTAAAATATTAGGCGAGCATTTGAGCAGGTAATCCGTTGCCTCTCAACTAACTTGCGGAGCTTATTCCGCGCCTATGCTTAAACATTACGCTGCACTAGGATTATTCTTTTTAACACTTAATCTGGCCTACGCCCAAGGCCACGGCCCGGGCGTGCGCGGCGGCCGCGCGGCGGCGCTCGGAAATGCTTCCGTCACCCTAAGCGACATATGGGCCATCGGCAACAACGTGGCCGGGCTGGGCCAACTCACGCGGCCCGAAGCGGGCGTGTACGCCGACAACCGGTTTTTAATTAAAGAACTAAACAACGCAGCCCTGGCGGTGGCTGTGCCGCTGGGGCGCCAGCCCGAAGGCGCTAGCAGCACCGCGGCCCGCCACGGCGTGGTAGGAGTGGAACTGCAGCGGTTCGGTGGCTCGCTCTACAGCGAACAGCGCATAGGGGTAGGTTACGGTTACCGTTTGGGGCTGATTAGCATTGGGGCCCGGGCCGATGTGCTTCAGGTCAGCATCGAAGGCTTGGGCAGCCGCCGCACGGTGGCGGCTTCATTAGGCGGACAGGCCGAAGTGATACCCCAGAAGCTCACTTTTGGCGCGTACCTCTACAACCTGAACCAGGCCCGGCTGGCTGACTACCGCGATGAGCGGGTGCCCACGGTTCTGAAAGCGGGCCTGAGCTACCAGCCGAGCACCAAGGTGCTGCTGCTGGTCGAAACCGAAAAAGACGTGGATCAGGGCGCTGATTTCAAGGCCGGCGTGGAATACCAAGTAATTGAGGCCCTCACTGTGCGGGCCGGCGTAGCCACGCTTACCGAGCAGGTCAACGGTGGCTTTGGTTTTCGCTTTGGTCGCCTGCGCCTCGATTACGCCGCTGGCTGGCACAATGCCTTGGGCCTGAGCCAGCACCTAAGTGTCAACCTGCGTATCGAGCCCAAGCCATGAGCCTACCCCGCATGGTACCGCCCGTGGCGCAGTTGTGGCGCAAGGGCTGGGGACTGGGCACGCTGACGGCTGCATTGCTGCTGGCCGGGCAAGCTCGCGCGCAGGTGCAGGATTACCCGCGCCAGCGCCCCGATCTGGACCGCCTGCTGCAGGAGCTTTTTGCCGAGCCGCAAAGCGACGAGGTGCCCTACGAAGACCTCTACGAAACGCTGCTGCAGTATCTCCAAACGCCGCTGAACCTGAACACCAGCAGCCGCGAAGAATTGGGCAGCCTGCTGCTGCTTTCGGAACCACAAATCACTGCCCTGCTGGAGCATCGGCAGCAGCACGGCGCGCTGCTGAGTCTGTATGAGCTGCAAAGCATTCGGGGCTTTGATGTGCGTACCATTTACCGCGTGGCACCCTTCGTGAGTGTGGGCGAACTGAACGCCAATGCCGCCCGCGGTCCGCTGTGGCAGCGCATCTGGCACGAAGACAACAACGCACTGTTCTTGCGATACGAGCGGGTGCTGCAGCAGCGCCGCGGTTACACTGCGCCCGCCATCAACAGCAATGGCTCCGTGTCGAGCCGTTACCTGGGCTCACCCGACAAGATGCTCGTGCGTTTCCGCACCAGCCACGCCCGCGACTTCAGCATCGGGTTCGCGGCGGAGAAAGATGCCGGCGAACAGTTCACCTGGGACCCCAGCACCCGACGTTACGGCTTTGACTACTACTCGGCACATTTCGGCCTGTTTGAGCGTGGGCGGCTGAAGTCGCTCGTGGTGGGCGACTATCAGCTGCAGTTTGGCCAAGGGCTGCTGCTTTCCTCCGGCCTGCAGGTTGGCAAAGGCGCCGAAACGATAACCACCCTGCGCCGCAGCAATGTGGGCGTACGGCCGTATTCTTCGGTGCTCGAAACCGCTTTCTTCCGCGGCGCGGCGGCCACCGTAGCACTTTCGCCCGCGCTGCGCCTGACAGGATTTGCTTCGGCCAAGCGCATCGATGCCACCTTGCGCGCCACCGAGGCCGACTCGCTGCGCGATGCCGAAGACTTTGCGTCGGGCCTCATCATTACTGGTTTTCACCGGACACCATCGGAGCTTAACAACCGCAAGAGCTTACGGGAAATAGTGACCGGCGGCAACCTGACTTTCGCACCCGCAGGCGGTCGGCTGAACCTGGGCCTCACAGCCGTGAATACTCAATTTGATAAGCCGCTGCAGCGCCGCGAAGAACCTTATAACCTGTATGAGTTTGGGGGGCAGCAAAACCTGGCGGTGGGTGCCAACTACAGCTACGGCTGGCGTAACGTAAGTCTGTTTGGCGAAACGGCCCGCAGCAGCAGCGGAGGGTTGGGCACCGTAAATGGCTTGCTAGCCAGCCTTGGTGCTGATGTGGATGTGTCGGCGCTGTACCGCCACTACCAGCGCAATTTTCACACGCTTTACGGCAACGCGCTGGGTGAGAATACCCGCAACATCAATGAAAACGGCTTGTATCTGGGCCTGAAAATCAGGCCCGTCAGCCGCTGGGAGCTGTCGGCCTATTACGACCAGTTCAGCTTCCCGTGGCTGCGCTATCAGGCCGGCGGCCCGTCGCGCGGCTACGACTGGCTGCTGCGGGTGGGCTACTCGCCCTCCAAAACCAGCCACATCTACGCCCAGGTGCGTACCCGCGTCAAGGAGTACGATGCCGATGGCAGCACCCGACCCATGCCGGAACTGGTGCCCACGCAGCGCCGGTCCCTGCTGTTGTTCTACGATACCAGCCCGACCCCGGCCCTCAGCCTGCGCACCCGTGTGCAGGGCACGCGTTACCGTGAAGACTTGGGACCGGTGCGGACTGGCTACGTACTAGCCCAGGATATCACCGTACATCCGCTCCAGCGCCTGCGCCTGACCGGCCGCTACGCCCTGTTTGACACCGACGATTACGACACGCGCCAGTATGTGTATGAGCAGGATGTGCTCTACGCCTTCTCTATCCCAGCCTTGTACGGCCGCGGCACCCGCTCTTACGTGCTGGCCGAGTACAAAGTCAACCGCCACCTGACGCTGTGGGTCCGCTATGCCACCACCCGTTTCCGCGACCAGAAAACCGTCGGATCGGGCCTGGAGGAAATTCAAGGACCGCAGCGTTCCGACGTGAAAGTGCAGTTGCGGGTGGCGCTGTAAAGGCCGTAAAGTGGAGACCAAATCGAGCGCCTTCGTTACCCTACCCGGTTCGACCATTAAATTAAACAGTCCAAAAGAACCGGCCTGTCAAGGCTGTTGCGCTTTGGGCGGAGCACTAATACATCGTCTTGCCCGACATGAGAGGCTAAAGAATTGTTTAACCGTCCTCAGCACAGCTTGACGAGAAGAACCGGGTTTTAGCTCGACAACCGACAACAAAAAAGGCTGCCTTCCGACGAAGGCAGCCTTTTTTGTGGCAATGCGAATCAGCTTACAGCTTCATCAGCTTTTCTACCGCCGAGCCACCACCGGGCAGGTCGAGGTGCAGCTGGTAAACGCCGCGGCTGAGCTTGCTCAGGTCGAGCGAATGGCGCAGCAGGCCGTTGCCTTTGCTTACTTCTTGCGTCAGGACCACGCGGCCTACGGCGTCGGTTACGCGCACTTGTAGCGTGCCGCGCTGGGCGTTGTCCACATTTAGCTCAAACTGGCCGTTGCTGGGGTTCGGGAATACCGATACACCCTGCAGCTGCTGGGCGGCGCGGTTGCTCAAGGCGTCCTGCACCGAGCATACTTCCAGGCTCCAGCTGTTGAGCGTACCACCGTTGCCGGGCGCAATGTCCTGCACCAGCAGCGTCCACTGGCCGTCGGCGTTCAGGCCGCGGAAGTTGGAGAGCGGGTTCACCGGACGGAAAGTGCCGGTAGCCGGGCAGGTTACGGCCGTAGCAGCGGCGTCGTCGAAGCTGGCGTTCAGGTTAGCCGAGCCGGCGCAGGGCACTGACGTCAAGGTAATGCGGCGACCCGTCGGGCCGAGCAGGGCCACGATTACTTCACCCATGTCCGGGTGCGTAATGTTGAGGTTGCGCACACGCAGATCCGCAATCGGACCCGCACCCGTGATGTTCAGCGTCGAGAGAATGATTTCCGAGGCGCTGGTGCCGATGGTGAGCGGCACGTTGCTGGAAGCGAAGGTGGAGCACACCTGACGGCCTACGTGGAACTGCTCGGTATTGGCCCAAGGACCGGTACCGCAGTCGGCAACGCCGCGTACGCGCCAGAAATAGCGGCCGTTTTGCGTCAGTGCCGTGGTAGCCGTGAAGGAGTTGTTCGTCAAACCAGTCTGGCTAATGACCAGGTTGGTGAAAGCGTTGTCGGTAGCTACCTGCAGCTCATAAGACGTAACGCCGGTAATGGCAGCCCACTGGAAAGTGGGCAGCGGCAGCGCACGCAGCGTGTTGGGCGCGGGCGCCTGCAGCACCGGAGCCGGCGCCGCATTGCGAATTACCACCGTGATGGGCTGGGTTTCCTGCTGCGAGCCATTGGTGCCTACGATGTTCACGGTGAAGGTGCCGGAAGGTGCAGCGGCCGTGGAAGTCAGCGTGAAGTTGGCAGCCGAGCCGGCGGCTACGGGGTTGCTGGCAAAGTTGACCGAAACACCAGCGGGCAGGCCAGTAGCCGACAGCGTTACCTGGCCGGTGAAGCCCAGCAACTGGCCGACGCTTACGTTACAGGTAGCCGAGCTGCCGGGGCAGAACGAAGGGGCCGTATTGGCGCAGTCGCTCGACAGGTAGAAGCCCGGTGCGGTGGGTACTTGCAGCGTGAAGTTGGCGTTCGAAATATCAAAGAAGATGTTACCCGAAGCCTTGATCTTGATGCGGGCCTGGGTGGTGGAAGGCACCGTAGAAGGTACTGTCACTTGCTCCGAACCATCGTTGGGCGTGTTGGCCAGCAGAGTGTAAGGGAAAGTCTGACCACCATCTACTGAGAGCATGATGTCCACGTTGGCAGCGTTGATGGGCGCGGCCGTGGTACCGGCTACGTCCCAGGTTACTTGCTGGGGCACCGTAGCGCGCCACGTCACTGCCGTGTTGGGAGCGGTTACCACAAACGGACCAGCCGCGGCCACTACCGGTACGGATACGGTGTCGTAAGCCGCACCGCCGCCACCCACGCGGTTGTCGCGGGCTGTGAGGCGGAAGTTCAGGCGGCGGCCGTACGACGGCAGGATCTCACCAATGGTGGAGTTGTTGTTGAGGATATTGACCAGGCGCGGGAAGGTGCGGCTGGGGCTCGTGGTAGGGCTGAATGAGCGGAAGATCGGCGCATCGCCCGTAGGCTGTAGCGGGCTGCCTTCCGGACCCAGGTCGTACTGCTCCCAAGAGAAGGTGACGGCATCACCGTCAGCGTCCGAACCCGTGCCGGTCAGTTCAAACGGCGTACCACGCGGAATTACGTAGCGCGGACCAGCATCAACAGTCGGGGGAGTATTGTTGGTGGGAGTAGACACGGCGCAGGCGCCGTTGCCGTTGACGTGATTCAGAATCTCGTCGTAGCTGTGGGTGTGGAAGTACGCATCGGACTGGGGCTGCAGGTTCTGGGAACCACAGATACCAGCGTAAGCCATAATGGTCGAGCCCGAGCCGGGCTCGTAGGCGGCCGTGGAGCGACGCGTACCGGGCGCGCAGCTGCTGGCGTTAAATGTATGGTTGCCGCCGAACTGGTGACCTATTTCGTGGGCTACGTAATCGATGTCGAAGGCATCACCCGTGGGGTTGGGCAAGCCGGTGGAGCCGCGGGCCTTGTTGTTGGCTACGCATACTACACCCAAACCGGCAATACCACCATCAGCAGTGTTGAAGATGTGGCCGATGTCGTAGTTGGCCGCCCCGATGCGCTGATCGGTCACCGTTTGGTTGGTGTTCAGCGTAGCGCCGTTGCTGAGGTTGGTGTAAGGGTCGGTGGCGGGGTCGAGGAAGATCAGCTGGTCGGTATTCGCAATCAGCTGAAAACGAATGGCTACTTCCTTCTCGTACACCCCCGAAACGCGGTTGATCGAGGACACAATACCCGCCAGCGCGCCAGCAGTGGTACCGCCTTTGGTGGCTGCGTACTCACCCGTGCAGGACATGGCCAGGCGGAAGGTGCGAAGCTGGGTGCCATTGGGGCGGGCAGCAGTGGCTGCTTGCATCGGTGCCAGGCGCTGGCCGACCGAAGGAGTTTCGGTATAGCAAGCCGCATTCACCAGGTTGGCGCGGTTGATGTCGCGCTTATAAAACACGAGGTGGTCAACGGCGTTGGCTGTCGGGTCAACATAAACAATGTTGTCGGCCGACATGATCATGGCGTGCAGGCCAGCGGGCGACAAATCCAGGTAGGCAATAGCCGTGGGGTCGTCGATGCCTTGCGCAGCGTAGGTTTTGATCATCGGGTAACGAGCCGCCAACTGCGGGTGCATCACCTGCGTTTCCACTACGCGGAAGCGGCCGGAAGTGCCGTCGGGCAGCGGCAACGATACCACGGTGTTGGAGCGGCGGGCACCAGCGCCCGTTTCGCTGGGAGCTTGGGCCAGCGCAGCGCGCAGGTTGTTAGCCTGAATGCTAACGATGCGGTACCGGTCGAGCGCCTGGGTGGAGCGGCGAGCGGCCGCGGGCAGTTGGTCAGCTTTGGCGTCGGACCAGAGCACCCGCTGGGCCGAAGCACCAAACGGGGCAGCCACGCCGGCCGCCAGCAACCCGCCCAACAGAGCGCCACGCAGCGTGGCGCTAGTCGGAGTAAAAATTGTGCGCATAGGCAACATTTAGAGGTGGGGGTATTGAGAAAAGAGAAAAATCGAAGAAAGCGGGCCTAAGATAAGATTTTTACCTCTCAGCCCGAAGCATTTGCAGGAACTTTACCGCTCCGGCGGCGCCTCGGTCCACTGCTTGCTGCCCGGCGGCAAACTAGCCTTGTTGAAGCAGATATAATGTTGGGTGTCGCCTTTGCGGAACGGCTCCACGAAGTAGGTGCTGCCATAGCCAATCATCTGGATGCGCAGGCCTGCCGGCGTCATTTCCATGCGCAGATCAGCGGTGGGCTCGGCGGCGTCTTGCCCAGCGAAAGTTTGGATACTGGGGTATTTGGCTGCCAATGCCGGGTGCATCACTGCGGTACGGCGCACCTTAAACTGGCGCCTGGAGCCATCGGGGAGGGGTATGCTAAAAAGCGAAGCCGCCGAGCCTTCCGAGGGCACCTGCTGTAAATAGCGGCGAGTGGCGGCCAAGTCTAGTTTCAGAACTTGATACTGACGCGGCTGAATTCGGGGTTTACCCAATTGCCGCTGAGCAGAGGCGGCCACGGGTTTCCAGAAATCTGAGGCGGCAGGCAGCTGCGGAGCCATGGTGGTAAGCAGCATCAGCAAAGGAACAACCATGGAGAGTGCAGTAAGTAGTTGGCATCGTGTAGCACCCGAAGCAACTGAATAAAGATAAGGTACCTGCTTATAACCCAGCCCAAAAGCAAATTAATAGAAACAGCTACTGCGGTTGAGGTTGCTTCGGCTGCGTTACTGCTGATTAATCAGCTGCTTAAAAAACGTTGCTGTATGCCGAAAAATCAGGAAGCCCCTCGGGAGGAGCTTCCTGGTGCGGGTAGCAGAAAAGTATGAGGCCGGCTTGGTTTATAGTTCCGGCCGCACAAACACGAGCTGGGCCCGATCGGCCTTGCTGATGCGCTGCCGGAAATCTTCGTAGGCCTCGTACTGGGTGGCCTCAAAGCGGCCCGCTGGCATCTGCAGAAAGCGAATGTATTGAACGGTGCCATCAGCCAGCACCTTCAGCTGCGTCTCGTAGGTGCCAAAAGCCGTGCGCAACTGCACCGGCACTGGCACCGATTCTGGTTTGTAGCCTGTCGGGACTTTAAACCGGATGGTATCGGCATCGATAAAGGCGGTAGTAAGCTCTAGCGCCGACTGTCGCGCACCTACACGGGGGGGCGGGGCGGGAAGGCGGTTCATCAGATTCGGAGTAAGGAACAGGCGCCGACCCGTGAGGGAGGCGTAGCTCGGCAAAGCCAACGTCAGGCGTTCGGCCACGGCGGGCACGGAGCCGCGGTGGTCGGCTTGCCAGGAGCTCTGTTCGATGGTGACGGCCGGCAGCCCAAGACGGTTGTAAGCGCGTTTGCGCTGTTCATCCGGCGAAAGCGCACTCATCAGTTGAGAAAGGTCGTCTTGCTGCAGGCCAGTGGAAGTGGTGTGCACCGTAGCGCGGCCGAAGCCTTTCTCATCGATCAAGACCTCGGCCCGGCGGTGCTGGCGGTTGGCCGTGGCACCGTAGGATGGCGTGCGCACCAGCTTGCCTCCCTGGGGGGTGAGCAACAAGGCGTGGCGGCTGCCGGTAAAGCTGCCTACGTAGTTGAAAGCCTCGCTTTGGGAAGTGCATTCCAGCCATACCGTATCCTGTCTCAGGGGCACGCACAGGATTACGTGGTTGAACTGATTGCTAGGAAACGCGTTTCGCACGGCTGAGCGGCGCTGCCCAGCCCCTACCAAGGCCCAGTAGCTTTCCACTCCTGCGGCCTTGAGCATAGCCATACAGTAGTTCGACAGGGCTTTGCAGTCGCCGTAACCGCTGTTGGCTACGGTACTGGCCGGAAATGTTTGCCAGCCACCAATGCCCAATTGCACTGAAATGTACCGGGTAGAGTTTTGCAGGTATTCGTACACCTTCCGCACGCGTTGCTTCGGGTCGCTGATGCCCTTTACCAACGCGGCAATTTTCTCCTGTACCTCCGGGGAAAGCTCCGCCCGGCCTTGGTTGAGCTCGTATTCCCACTGTCCGAAGCCGCGCCAGGACGTCATATCACCGCGGCGGCCCTGCACCTCAAACGCTGTGGGGGCAGTGTACACGGTGGGCACCTGCTCGGCCAGCGCCGGGCTATAAGGTTCGCGTTCTAGTGCGGCCTGGTTGGTCAGCTGCCACACATAAGTCAGCTGGGTGCCTTGTTGGCTTTGGGCTACGGCGCTGCCAGCAGGCAGGCGCTCTTCCAGGTAGCGCAGCGGTAGATCGGCTGGCGTGACCACGCGCAACGTGGCGTGCTGCAGGCTTAGGTTTTCTTCATCCTGCGGTTGCCAAGCCGGAAAGTTGAGCGTGTTATCGGACGTGACTTCGTATTCAAATTCGGCTGTGTACGGGTAACGTGACTGGCGCAGGTCGCCCACGCGTACGCGGTTGTCCTCGTACAGGCTTGCATTGCTGACGGCACTATAATCCTTGATGTCGGCGGCACGCAACGTCCGCACCTGGCGGCCATCGGTGTCGTATAGGGCTCCGCGCAGGTAGTTTATCTGCGTGAGCTTGTCATAGAACACAATGGCGCGGCCCCAGTTGTCGCCCTGCTCATCCAGCACCGTCACTACGCGGTGCACGGTGTACACCATGCGTCCCGCCGACTTCACCGTCATGATATCGTCCTGCTGGCGAATGACGGCGTGGGCGTTTTCGCGCAGATTGGCAGGAATGGCACTTACCGGCCACTGCGCGGGGCTGCCACCGGCCAGCGCCACTAGTGGGCCACAGGCCAGTGCAGCCGCTAGCAGCCAGCTCCGCCGTATTAGCTTAAATCCCGTCATGGCGAATTAGGATTTGCGCTTCAGAACTATCTTCTCCGCCTGCTTGGCTAGCGCCTGCTCGTAGAAGGCGCGCAAGGCTGCGTATTCCTCCGCGTAGTACACAGGCCGGTTAAGAATCATGCGACTCATGATCTGGAGGTTGGAGCCGATGGGAGTGATGCTGAACAGGAAGCGGCCAGCACCTTCCGGCATGCTCAGGACTATGTTCTTGGGCATCTCTTCCACCGCGAAATTAGCCGGCAGGGTGAGGGTCAGCATGTTGGTTTCCTCCAGCTGAGCGCCCAGGTCCACGGGAAAGCGGCGGTCGGGTCGCTTGAAGGGGTTCGTCTGGTCACCGAGGTGCTGCAGCGGTGCCAGATAAATGGTGCTCAACGGCTGATCCGATTCACTGGGAATACGTACTTCCATATCCACGGCCAGCGGCTTGCTGAGCGCATCGGTGTTCAGGAAGCTGTAGCGGTCAATTTTCCAGCTGGCTAAGTCTTTCAACAGGGCTTCCACATACTTTTTCTCGCCTTTTTCGCGCAGAGAGTTGCGCTCATGCACGCCCAAGTAGCCGCTGTGTTCGTCGCGTACTTTGCCCGTGATGTTGCCGCGCTCGTCCAAGGTCAGCTGAGCCGAACGGTAATGCACATAGCGGTGGGGCGAGCGAAGCGGTATCCAAGCCCCTTCGTTTTCGCTCTTGATCAAGCGACCCTGGCCGCTCAAACAACGCTCTGGCAGCATTCCGAAAGGCGCCATGGGCTCGGTGGCGTCGGCCAGTACCTGCTGGCTGTCGGCCAGCTGCACGTGAGCCACTACGTAGTTGAAGCGGGAAAGCAGCGGGAACGTCGTGTCAACGCGGCCGTGGGTGCGCGTGCTCAGGATAACCGGGTTGGCTTTCAAGCCGGCGTCGCGTAGCAGGGCGATGAGCAGTAGGTTGATGTCGGCGGTGTTGCCGCTGTGCTGCTCCCACGCTTTGCGCACGCCTGCGCTGGCCAGCAGGGAGTTGTTGTCGTTGCTCTTTACATTGGTTCGCACCAGCTCGTGCACAGCGGCGGCGCGGTCGGCGGGGTTGGAGTGCTTGGCTACGATGGCGGCAATCTCGTTTTTGAGAAAGCCGCCCTTGCGCAGCTGCAGCCCGAAATTGTCCAGATTCAGCAGCTCTCCTTGAATCTTCTCCCAGCTGTTGCTCACACTTTCATAGCCCCGGTTGGGCCACTTGAAGCCCACCAACTGAAAGTCGATGCGCGCTACATAATCGCGTGGGGTGGTCATGTAAGGCTCCTGCAGCATGGCTGGTACATTCTTCATGGCCCAGCGAAAATCCTGGAGCGTTGGGGTAATGGTTTCGGACCCGCCGGGCACCCGTTGGGTTCCAAAGCCATTCCCCGTATAGCCGCCTGCGTACCGCAGCGTGAACTGCCCAGCGCTTGTGTTTCGCTCGCTGACCACGAGCGGCTCGTAACCCTGCGACACCATTTTGTAGTCGAAGTACTCCGGAATGTGCGCCCGGAATTCGCTCCACCGTACCGGGATGCTCTGCTGAAACTGCCAGTCCTGAAAATTGAACAGAAACTCGGAGCTGATCGTGTATGAAAACTCAATCACCGACCCTTCGCGTACGTTGGGCATGGTGAACTTGCGCACCGTGTGGTTGGCATCAAGTTGTTCGGAGAAGATGGAGGAGCTTTCGAGCTTGCTCTTCTCTATCTCGCCTTTCGGGCCAGGATTGTAGGTCATCCCTTTCAGATTGACCATTTTTTCCTCATTACCGCCTTTTCGGTAAAGCGGCACCGACACAGTAGCCCAGTCGTAACCGCTTTTCTTGAGAATCTTGATGCGGGTGACGCGGTCGAACACAATGCGCCATTCACCATCCGCATTGAGGTCAAAGCGGGAGTTGCCGTAGTCGCACAGCACCACAGCTTCGGCCGCACTGTCGGCCACAAAAGCGGCTTTATCGAAATCTTTTGGATCGATTTTGCCAAACTTGATCGGATCGGCTTGCCCGAGGGCAGGGACATAAGTCACGCCACCGAGTAAAGCGGCCACTGCCAAGCTTCGGAGTAAAGCGTGTTGCATAGGGTATGGAAAAAAGAGAATGATGAAGCGAGAGAAGTGTGCTAGCGGGTGCGGCGTAGCACCAGCTGTTCGGCATGCTTGGCCAAGGAGCGGGTATATAGCTCGCGAAGTGCGGCGTATTCACTGGGTTTGTATTCCGCCTTGTTGAGTTGCAAACGGCTGGTTAGCTGCAGGGTACCGCCCTCTAGCTGCGCCTGATAGCTGAAGCGACCGGCGCTGTTGGGCAACTCGAGCACGGCTTTGGCCGGAAGCTCCTCCACGGCGTATTCAGCGGGCAGCTTCACTTGCACGGTGGTAATGTATTCGCGCCCCATACCAAAATCCACCGGGTAGGTGCGTTCATCCGATTGGAAAGGGTTGTAGCCATCGGTGAACAGCTGCATCAGAGGTAAGTACAGATGCGGCGCAGGCGTTTCGGGACCTGGTACTGTAATCTTTTGTTCGGTCAGCAAGGAAGCGGCCCGCTGCTCAGCCCGCTGCACAGTTACCGATGTAAATTGCCATTGAGGGTGTAGTGCCCGCACCGATGCCAAATAGGCTTTTTCTCCTATTTCGGCCAGCTTGGTTCGCTCCGCTACACCGGCGTAGCCGGCATACTCTTGCTGCACTTGACCTTGCAACTGCCCCATGGCATCCATGGCCAGTCGCACAGTGGTCAGGCGCGTAAATTTCTGCTTTGGCGCGAGTGAAACCCACTTTACGCCCGGTGCCACTACCAGCCCCTGACCGTTGAGGCAACGCTCAGGTAGGACACCAGGCTCCAGCAGCGGTTCAGTAGCATCTATGAGCAGCGGCGCCTGCTCGGGTAGGGTCACAACGGCCACCACATAGTTGAACTGGCTTATCAAGGGCACCTCCGTCTGAATGCGGCCGTGGTTACGGGTGCTCACCAGCACTGGCTGCGCATCTAAGCCAGCGTCGCGGAGGGTGCGCACCAGTAGCAGGTTTATTTCAGCGGAGTTGCCCTGCTGTTTGTCCAGCACGCGGCGCAAAGGAGAAGCCGCCCAAAGACGGTTTTCGCCGTTGTAGCGCACCGCTTCCTGAACCATGGCTACGGCCGCTGCCACCCGAGCGGCAGGAGCGGGGTAACGTGCTACCAAGCCCTCGGCGCTGGCGGAGAGTGGAGAGCGGCTGGTAAGCCAGCTGCCGAAGTCCTCGTTCTTCAACAGGTCCGAGTTGATTTTTTCCCAAGTGGACGTGATTTGCTGAGGCCGCTTCGGGTCGAATTGAATCTTGTCCAGCTCAAAGTCCAGCGCGGCTAGGTAGTCGCGCTTGGTAGTCATGAACGGCTCCTCGCGGAAGGCCGGTACGCGCTGCATCACCCACCGGCTGCTCAGGGCGCTGCCCGTAATATGAGCCGAGTTGGCGCTGCTGGTAATCAGCGAAGCGCCGTAGCTATCCTTCGTTGTAGCGCGGTACACCGTGGTGTAAGGCACTATGTGGCGGTTTTGCGCAGCGTAAGGCAAGTAGCCATGCGGAATTTCCTTGTAGAAAAGAAAGCCCGGAATTACGGCGCGGTACTCGCTCCACTCCACCGGCACGTCCTGCTGAAACTGCCAGTCCTGCAGGTTGAACAGAAAATCTGATTTGATAGTGTACGCGTATTCGACAATGGAGCCTTCCCGTACGCTGGGCATGGTGAACTTGCGCAACGTGTGACGTTTGTCAAGCTCTTCCTTGAAGATGGCATCGTCGTTTAGCTTCTGCTTTTCCACCCGGCCGTCTACTAGGTTGTAAGTAAAACCGCGCAGGTTGAGAAGCTTCTCCTCGTTGCCCTCTTGGTGGTAGAGTGGCACCGTTACGGTCGCTTTATCATAGCCGGCTTTAGTAAGGATAAGTATGCGGGTGATGCGCTCGAATACTACCTGAAAGCCATCCTGTACACCTACAATGCGGGAGGTACCGTAGTCGCACAGCACTATGGCCGGCGCCTCTTCCGCGCCTTTATACTTGGACTTATCGAAAGCCTGTGCTTCCAGCTTGCCAAATTTGATAGGCTCTTCTTGTGCCCAGGCCGTAACGGCTACCGGCCACAGCAATAGGCTGAGCAGTCCAACTCGGAGTAATGTTGAAAGCATATAGCGCGATAAAATCCTTCCGAAACGCGCCACTAAGGATAGATTTATAGTAACATGGTTTCGGTAGCCTAAAAGTACTATGCCAAGGGCATATGACTATAAAGTGGAATATAGTTTTGTTCATGCAAAGCCAACAATAGTACGCTGTCTGCCTTAGCTACCCATGCGAGTGCAGCTACTCAGCGCAAACAAACCTAACCATCAGCCCCGTACTACTTGCTCCTTAGGCTGGCGAAACAAGTACACCAAGGCTGCCAGCACACACGCCGCACTCATACCGTGTACCAGCGGCAAGCGGGCCGGCTCGTTGGCATATATCCAGCCCGCCAGCAAGGCGCCGAGGCCAATGCCGATTTCGAGGAAGATGTACATGGTAGCTACTGCCCGACCGCGGCGGTTTGGGTCGCTCAGGTCAATGGTCCAGGCGTAGAGCGTGGGCGAGTTCAGGCCGGCGGCCAAGCCAAACAGTACCGCCGAGCTCAGGAAGAGTAGCTTGTCGTGGGCCAACACCAACGTAACCAGGGAGACCAGCAGCAGCAGCGTGGAAGCCCGTAATACCGGCACGCGACCGTAGCGGTCGGAGGCCCGGCCAGCAATCAGGCGCACCACCAGGGAGGCCAAAGTGTAGCAGGTGAAAAACAGTCCTTTGTTGTCGATGCCGAGCGTGCGGCTCTGGTCGGGAATGACGGTGAGCATCACGCCGTAAGGAAATAAGCACAGCATCGTGACCAGGGAAGGCACCATCACCTGCGGCTCTAGTATTTCGTTCCATTGCAGCTTGAGCAAGCCCCAGCGAAACTTCTCGCGCTGGGCCCGGGGCAGCGTTTCCGTCATGGTGCCTTGCACCAGCACCGAGAGCAGCGCCGCGCCGGAGGACGTGTAAAACAGCGTATTGAGCGAGAAATACTGCGTTAGGAGTCCGCCGATGGCCGGACCGGCCGCCATGCCCAGCGAACCAGCCACGCCCAGCATGCCCATGGCCTCGCCGCGACGTTCCAGCGGCACGATATCGGCAATAAACGCCGCCGTGCCGGTAGGCTTAAAGCCCGTGCTGAAGCCGTGCAGCAAGCGCAGCAGCAAAAAGCCCGCTACCGTGGTAGCCCACACGTAAAAGAAGCCGCAGATAAAGCACACCAGCGAGCCGACGACCATCACCGGAATGCGCCCCACGGTATCGGCCAGCTTGCCGCTGAATGGCCGCGAAAAGCCGGCCGTAAGGGTAAAAAGCGCAATGATGAAGCCCTTGTACTCGCCGCCGCCGAGCCGGGTGAGGTGGTCGGGCAGCTCCGGGATAAGCAGGTTGAAGGACAGAAAAAACAAAAACGAGCTAAGGCACATCAGCCAGAAGCCGGCTGTGTAAACCCGGGCGGGGGAGGAGTGCATAAGGCAGCAGTACGCGGGTGGCCGGGCAAAGGTACGTTGCTACCGAAGCCTATTCTGCCAAAACGGCCGACCAGCAACTCTGGCTTGGCGTATGTGTAGCCCATAACCCTATGAGTTTCTGGACTAATCTTTTCGCTCGGATTTCCGCCAAGCGGCCACGCCCTGACGGTAAGCCCGCTCTGACGCTGCGTGAGCGGGTGTCGGCGCTGCGCAATATTCCAGCATTTATGCGGCTGGTGTGGCAAACCAGCCCGCGCTTGTTTCTGCTCAATGCAGTACTCCGTCTGATGCGGGCGGCTTTGCCGCTGGCTATGCTGTATGTAGGCCGGCTGATTCTGGACGAAGTCATTGCCCTGAATGCGTCCCCCATCCAAGACGGACCGCTGCTGCTCTGGCCCGTGTCGGGACTGGTGGCATTGGAGTTGGGTCTCGCCATTCTGTCCGATGCGCTAGGCCGGGCCGTGGCTTTGCTCGATAGCCTGCTGGGTGACCTGCTGGCCAATCATTCCTCGGTGCGCCTGATGGAGCACGCCGCCACCCTCGACCTCGACCAATTCGAAGACGCCAATTTCTACGACAAGCTGGAGCGCGCCCGGCGGCAGACGCTGTCGCGCACCATGCTCATGTCACAGCTATTGGGGCAGGCGCAGGACCTGATTACCATGGTGTTTTTAGCCGCCGGTTTGGTGGTGTACAATCCCTGGTTGCTGCTGTTGCTCGGCGTAGCCGTGGTGCCGGCTTTTCTGGGCGAGTCGCACTTCAATGAGCGCAGCTATTCGCTGGTTCATGGCTGGACGCCTGAGCGCCGCGAACTGGACTATCTACGCCAGACCGGCGCCTCCGACGATACGGCCAAGGAGGTGAAAATTTTCGGCTTGTCGGGCTTCCTCATCGACCGTTTTCGAACGCTGTCGATGGAGTTTTACCACAAAAACAAGTCCCTGGCCGTGCGCCGCGCCAGTTGGGGTACGGTCTTCGCGGCTATCGGCACCTTGGGCTACTACGGCGCATATGTGTACCTGCTTAGCCAGGCTGTATCTGGACGAATAACGGTGGGTCACCTCACGTTTCTGGCGGGTTCCTTTGCGCGGCTGCGCAGCTTGCTGGAAGGTGTGCTAAGTCGCTTTAGCAGCATGGCCGAAGGGGCGCTTTACCTGCAGGATTTTTTTGACTTCTTCCGCATCGAGCCCCGCATTGTGCGCGACGAAACCAAACCCTACCGGCCGTTTCCGCGACCTGTGCAGCAGGGCTTTACCTTCGAAAATGTGGGTTTCAGCTACCGCAACGCCGAGAAGTGGGCCCTGCGCAACCTCAACTTTACCTTGCAAGCCGGCGAAAAACTGGCCCTGGTGGGCGAAAACGGCGCCGGCAAGACCACGCTCGTCAAGCTGCTGGCCCGCCTCTACGACCCCACGGAGGGCCGCATCCTACTCGACGGCTACGACCTACGCGAGTACGATCCGGCCGAGTTGCGCCAGGAAATCGGCGTCATCTTCCAAGACTTCGTGCGCTTTCAGCTGCCGGCCGGTCAGAACATTGCGGTCGGCCGCATCGACGACCGGCAAAACCAGCCACGCATTGAAGACGCCGCCAGTCGCAGCCTCGCCGATACCGTCATCAGCAAGCTGCCCGGTGGTTATGAGCAGATGATTGGGCGGCGCTTTGCGGGCGGCGTGGATTTGAGCGGAGGTGAATGGCAGAAGATTGCCTTGGGGCGTGCTTACATGCGTGATGCCCAGTTGCTCATCCTCGACGAGCCCACCGCCGCCCTTGATGCCCGCGCTGAGCACGAAGTGTTCCTGCGCTTTGCCGAACTCACCCGTGGCAAGACCGCCGTGCTTATTTCGCACCGTTTCAGCACCGTGCGCATGGCTGACCGTATCCTCGTCATTGAACACGGGCAATTCGTGGAAATTGGCTCTCATCAAGAGTTGCTGGCCCGCGGCGGCCGCTACGCCGAGCTGTTCAAGCTGCAGGCGGCGGGGTATCAGTAAGGTTATGTCTGATAATAGCCTGTTGGGTGTAGCTGATTAGGTGTCGTTACACAAACTGAAAGCTTTGAAGCCACGAGGAGTTTGCAAGGCCTTGTAGCCCGTCCATAAGTAAGTCAAGCAGGGCCGCTTGACAACGTCAATCTGGGGAAGGAGAAAAAAGCTAGGGACATTGCAACCTGGCGAGGTTGAGTAGGATCATGGTGGCGAAAGGTCTGTTTGATGTTGCTATCGGACAGCCCGCACTACTTGTCCCATTTATCCTTACCACCGTGCCCCTAAAGTTTATCCTAGCCAGTCTGCTGGCAGCCCTGCTCTTGTGTACGGGCTGCCAGCGCCAATCCGGACCGGAAAAGGCAGTAAATTCCGTAATTGGTGATGTTAGCTACGTTCACCAATTTGGTGTAGAGCCCGGCGCCGGTGCTGATGAGCAGACGCGCATCACCGCGCATCTGCAGTACGTGGAAGAGCTGCTGCGGCGCAAGGAGACTCGGGCCTTGCCCAACCACCTGCGCCGGCGCCGGTACCACACCCTTAATCTGCTGCGCCAGTATTGGCAAGCCGGCGTGTACCCTCGCAATTACGATTTCCCCAACGAACGACGTCCCTGCTTTATCGACCGCGACGGTCGCATCTGTGCCGTGGGCTACTTGGTGGAGCAGACCGCCGGTAGGGCCGTAGCCGAAAAAATCAACCGGCAACACCAGTATGATCTGATACAGGAAATGCGAATGCCGGAGTTGCAGGCTTGGGTAAAGACCTCGGGGTTGACGCTGGAGGAGTGTGCCATGATTCAGCCATCCTACTGGGGACCTGGATTTCCGCCTACTGACAACACCAATCACGTAGAACCGCTTTACGGAGCAGGCACTGCCGTGTGGAGTGGCTTAAACCTTCCCTTAGCGGCCATGAACGTAGTGCGGGTGGCTCAGGGAGAACGGTCTAAAACCTTAGGAGTAGTTGGGTTGCTGTCGGGTGCCGGGCAGGTAGCTTTGGGTGCCCTCACGCTGCCCAACGAAAAGAAATTTAACGCCCCGCCGCGTAATGAAAGCCGCAAGGCAATATCCTACCTAAACATAGGGCTAGGCACTACTACCATGGTCATGAGCGCCTGGAACTTGGTGGCCAATCGGCCGGTACAAACGTGGCGTACGGCCGTAGGGATACAGGCCGTACCCGTCCCTGGGCAGCAACCCGGCTATGCCCTTAGCTTGACGCGGCGTCTCTAACAACACTCATCAACCTGACCTTCATTTTCTTTTTGCTCTCATGCGCCGATTACTTCTCAGCCTAGCAGTCTTGTGTGCCCTGCCCGCCTGCGACCTACTCACGGGAACCGAAAAATGCGGTGGCGACGTCCTGCCGTATTTCGATGTGCAAGGCGTGGAACTGGCCACTTACGAGCAGGGGCGGCAGATGCAAAACGGTAGCACTGTATCCGCTACCGCGCTCCAATTGATGTTGGCGTTACGTGTGCGTTATTACAGCGCCGCACCGGCCCGGGTAGCCGGATGGTTGCCAGCCGCAGTAGCCTGCTCGCCGGCGGACCCGGGTTATAAAGGCACCTCCGAGCGCGTTGATTCGCTCGTCATCAGCAGCCGCTATGATTTCGACGCTCAACATCCGGCTGGCAGCTCGCTGAACGACATCCTATTCGTGAATGGAAGCAGCATTACGCTGGCGCAGTTACTGCAAAACCGGCAGGGCGAACCGGATCAACAAGTGCTCCTGAACCTACGGGCTGCACCTACACGTTCGGCTACTCAGCAGTTTGTGGTTAGCTACCGGCAGACCAATGGGGAGGTATACATCTACACCACGCCTGCTTTTCAGATTCAGTAAGGGCTAGCGGGCGTCGCCGTACCGTTCGTTGCGCACTCGAATCAGCTCTGCGGCAATGCTGATGGCAATTTCCTCGGGGGTGCGGCTGTGAATGGGCAAGCCTATCGGGGCATAAAGGCGGCTAAGAGCTTCTTCCGGGAAGCCATCGGCCCGCAAACCTCCGAGCAGCTCTTCGATCTTGGCTTCGCTGCCCATCAGGCCTAAGTAGGCTAGGCGGTGGCGGAGCAGCTGCCGCACGGCTACGGCATCGGAGCGGTAGCCAAAGGTCATGATGACCACGTATTCGTGCGGGCCTTCGGGTACGTACTCGGCTAGCTCCGAGTACGGCAGGGTACGCTTTTCGTGCGCGTAAGGGTTGATCAGCAACGTGTTCAGGTTCGGCCGGTCATCGAGCACGCGCACGCGAAAATCCAGCGTGGCGGCCACCCTCGACAGCGCCAGCCCTACGTGCCCGCCGCCCACTATCGTCAGTTGGTCGCGAAAGCCCAGTATTTCAGTGTAGCTCCAGGCTCCGTCGGGCGCCTGGTGGGGCCGAAAGCCGGGCTCCACGGGCGGGCGCCCTGGGCCGGTACGAATGGCACCTTCATCAGTAAGGCCAAACCAACCGCTGCCGTCGTGCTGCAAAGCTTCCATGATGGTGCGCAGAGCAGGTAGATGCTCCGCTCGCAAGGGCAGCAGGGCCACTGTTTGCTCGCCCGAGCAGATCATGCCGGAACGGTTACGAGGTGCCGCACTGTGATGAATCTGCTCGCGCAGCAGCACGGAAGTCTGCTGCTCGGCCATGCGGTTGCGGGCCAGTTCCACAAACTTGTGCTCCATGATGCCTCCGCCAATGGAGCCGACCATGCTGCCGGGGGCCACGCTCATCTTGAAGCCTTGGCGCCCCGGACTAGAGCCGCTGCTGTTTACTACCAGCAACAGCGTTACAGGAATGCCGGCGCGCAAGCAAGCAGTGGCATGTTGCCAGGCCAGCAGGTCGCGCGGAGCAGGCGGGGAGGAAGGGTGCAGATCCAAAGGGGTGGAAAATCAGCCTGCAAGAAAGCATTTTGCTTTCAAAAAATTGGATGAATTTTGGGGATATATGGTTTTATGTATTTTCCTGTATTTCGGCTGCAATTGGTGCAGAGTTCTTGGGAGTAGCGTAGCCGGAATACAATGCCGTCAGTACTTTTTCCGGCGTGATGGGTGCCGCCATGGCTAACTCTGCATCGGGCCGAACGGCCCGTACTGCGTCGCGAATGGCGAAGTACCCCCCAATGCCGTACATCAGCGGCGGCTCGCCCACAGCCTTGGAGCGCAGAATGGCTCGCGGGTGGCCTGGCGTTTCCAAAAACTCAATTTGAATCTCGCGCGGCACGGAGTAGAGGTCCGGCACTTTGTAGGTTGAAAGGGTATTGCTGCGCAGCCGGCCTTCCGAGTCGAAGATAAGTTCCTCCATGGTCATCCAGCCCAGGCCCTGTACTAAGCCACCTTCCACCTGCCCGCGGTCGATGCCGGGAGCCATGCTTTGGCCGAAATCGTGTACTACGCGCACCGCGTCCAGTTCATAAGTACCGCGCAGCACGTCTATGGTGGCTTGCACTACGGCTGTACCGTACACGTGGTAGGCAAAGGGGTAGCCGGTTTCCATTTTGGCGTCGAACCAGATATCGGGCGTGGCGTAGTGCGCGTTTTCGCTCAGGTTGATGCGCTTCCAGTAAGCCGAAGCCACTAGTTTTTCCCAATCGGACTCTACGGGGTGGCCGGCCGTAAGCACCCGCTCGTCGCATATTTCGAGGCCTTCCTGTTCCACGCATAGCTCCTCCGCGGCGTGGGCCAGCAGCCGGGCCCGCAGCTGTTCGCAGGCTATTTGCACCGCTTTGCCATTGAGGTCGGCGGTGGCGCTGGCAGCTGAAGGAGAGGTATTGGCCACGCGGGTGGTATTGGTGGTTTCGATGCGCACCCGATTGGACCGAATGCCCAGCGTGCGGGCGGCGACTTCCACCATCTTGGTATTCACGCCTTGGCCCATTTCTACGGCGCCGGTGCTCACGCCCACCGAGCCATCGGTGTAAATGTGCACCAAGGCCCGGGCCTGGTTCATGGCCGTTTTGGTAAACGATATACCGAAGCAGATGGGCATTACGGCCAGCCCACGCTTCCGTAGCGGGTTGGCTTGGTTGAAGGCATCAACCTCGGCCCGCCATTGCGGCAGGTTGAACTCGGTGGTGGCCCGCTCCCAGCAGGCGCGGGCATTGCACAGCTCGGCAGGCTGGCCGAAGGGAAACGAATCGTTTTCGCTTAGCAGGTTGCGTTGCTGAATCTCGTGGGCGGGCACACCCAGGCGCTCAGCCGCCTTGGCAATGGCCGCTTCGATAACAAACATTCCTTGCGGACCGCCAAAACCGCGAAATGCCGTGTTGGGTGGCAGATTGGTGCGGCAGCTGTAGGCCGTGGCCTGCACGTTGGGAATGAAGTATGTATTGGTGCAGTGGAACAGAGTGCGCTCCAGCACCGCCGGCGACAAATCGGCCGCAGCCCCAGCATTTTGGTAGAAGGTCACCTCGTACGCCAACAGCTTCAGATCAGCCGAGAGGCCCAGCTTGAAATCGGAGGTGTAGGGGTGACGCTTGCCGGTCATACGCAGGTCGTCGTGGCGGGGCAGTACCAGCTTTACGGGCTTCTTGAGCAGGTAGGCCCCGAGCGCGGCCATTACAGCCCAGGGAGTAGCTTGATCCTCCTTGCCGCCAAAGCCACCGCCGAGGCGCACCACGTCTACTTCTATCTTGTGCATACCGATGCCCAGTACCCGTGCACCGTGGCGCTGCGCTGCCGTGGGGCCTTGGGTAGAAGAGTGCACGCGTACGCCGCCCTGCTCTGAGGGGTAAGCGTAAGCACCCTGGGTTTCGATGTATAAGTGCTCTTGCCCGCCACTCTCGGCCGTGCCTTCCACGATGTGGGCACACTGCTCCCAAACGATGCTGGGGTCGCCGAGACGGAACGTGCGCGGCGGCACTATCAGCTCGCCTTGTGCGTGCGCTACCCGCGGATCGGTAATAACCGGCAGCGGTTCGATATCGGCTTCAATCAGCCTAACGGCGGCGCGGGCTTGGGCTTCGGTATCAGCCAATACCAGGGCTATGGGCTGACCCTGAAAATGTACGTGGCCCTCGGCCAGCAGCGGCTCATCGGGCACAATGCCACCGATTTGGTTTTCGCCCGGAATGTGCTCGGCCGTGAGGATGCGCACTACGCCTGGTGCTGCCAAGGCGGCCTCCAGGCGCAGGCCGTTCAGCTTGCCGTGGGCCAGGGGCGAGCCGTACACGGCTGCGTGCAAGGTGCCGCGCTGCACCGGAATATCATCAAGGTATTGGGATTCGCCGCGCACGTGGCCGGCAGCGTCGAGGTTGTGCATGGAAGTGAAGGAAAGGTGGCGCTAAGTGAAGCTCAGCGCCGACGCCGAGGCGCCATGAGAGGACGGTGCTTTACCACCGTTCCAGGTAAGGGCTAGCGGCTGGTGATGTTGGCTGCTATACCAACTCGGCCAGTGCGAGCCGCTCGGAAAAATGCTCCAGGAAGTGCGCATAAAGCAGCTGCCGCAGCAGTAGACGCTTGTACTCGGCGGTGCCCCGGGCATCGTTGATGGGGCTGATTTCCTGCTGTGCCACGTCGTTCATAGCCCGCAGCGTATCGGGCGTGAGTTCTTTGCCGGTCAGGAAGGCCGAAGTCTGCCGCAGGTAGAGCGGCGTAGGGCCCACGCCACCTGCCGAGAGGTGGGCTTCCTGAATCAGGCCGTCCGTCACGTGCAGCAGCGCGGCGGAGTTGACGCTAGCAATATCCAGGTGCGTGCGCTTGCTGACTTTCTCGAAGTTGAAGACGGCATCGGGAGCCGGCGGCCGAAAGCGAATTTCGCTTATCTGCTCGTCGGGAAGGCGGTCGAGCTGCTTGTAGCCCCGATACAAGGCGCGCAGCGGAAGGTCGCGGGTGCGGCCTGCAGCATCCAGCATTGTCAGCTCTGCATCGAGAGCCAGGAAGAAGATGGTCAGGTCGCCGATGGGCGAGGCGTTGACGAAGTTGCCGGCTATCGTCGCCATGTTGCGGATGGGCGTGCTGGATACCAGCTTGAGGTGCCGGGCCAGGCGCGGAAAATGCTGATGCATCAGCTCCGAGCGGCGCAAATCTTCTACCGTGGCTGCACCTCCCAGGGCCAAGCGGCCGTCGGGTAGCTCGCGCACGTAGCAGCGGGTGGCGTGTCCGTAGAGCAAGGCTACTTCAGCGGCTAGTACCTCATCGGGGCGCTGCACCAGCAAGTCGGTGCCACCGCCGAGCAGCCAAGTCGCCGGTAGTTGGGCGGCATCGGGGGTGCGGCCGCCCGTTTGGGCAGCCACGTCGGCCGCGGTGGCGGTGCGCAGCGCTGCCAAGCGCTGGGGCATGTCGGCGAAGTACGGCTGCACGTAGCCTTGCTTCACCAGCCACTCCAGGCGATTGGGCGCGGCGTCGCGTACCAGCAGCTGGGCCGTAAGGTGGTCGGCGGCTCGCTCCAGGGACTTGTACCCGGTGCAGCGGCAGATGTTGCCGTCCATGGCCGCCCGCACGGCTTCGGGGGTAGCCTCGCCGCCCACGCAGTGCCCGGTTAGCGCCATTACAAACCCCGGCGTACAAAAGCCGCACTGGGTACCGCCCTCGGCCACTATTGCTTGCTGCACCGGGGTGAGGCCACCGGCCTCGGGGCTGATGCCTTCTACCGTCACGATGTGGCGGCCGTGGGCATTGCCAAGCGGCGTAAGGCAGCTGGTCATCGACTGGTAGCGCACCGTCTGCTCATCGGGCTGCAGCTCGCCCACCAGCACCGTGCAGGCGCCGCAGTCGCCCTCGCGGCAACCAATCTTGGTGCCCGTCAGGTGCTGTTGATAACGGATGTAATCGAGCAGGGTGCTGCCAGCTGGCTGGGTAGGGCGCACCAGCTGATGATTGAGGTAAAATTCAAGCATAAGAGAAGGCCGGACTACAGCCGGAAAAGCAATATAGCAAATCTGCGCTCTGGGACGGGATAATGAAGTTTAACGAATGAGTATCAATCGATAAACCTTTTGCGTAGCTAGTTTTTTAAGTAACTTCTGATTCTGATGCTGATTGCTTTTCCGTCCTGCGCCTATGAAACCCACCGTTACTGCTTCCACCGTCTTGCTGGGTCTGCTGCTCAGCGGCTGTTTTGCTGCCCGCGAAAGCCGTATTGAGTCCGATTACAGCTACGCCGGCAACTTTCGGCACTACCGCACCTTTGCGTTTCTGCAGAGCGTGAGCAATCCGGCCGAAGACAGTGTAGCGGCGCTCGACGCAACCGTGCGCGAAGCCATTCAGTCACACCTTCGGTCGCAAGGGTACCGCCTGAACCCGCGGCGTCCCGACCTTCTGATTTCTTACCGAGTGTTTGACGGAGCCATGCGCTTCACCGGCTATAACCAACCCGATCTGACGCACTGGCTCAAGCAGAACGTGGTTGAAAGTGAGGATACGCCACCCGATCAGAAACAAGGCTACGACCGGGTACGCTACCTACTCAGCGACGGCACGTTGCTCATTACCCTTATTGACCACAAAAATGGTCGTGCCGTGTGGCAAGGCTACGCCTCTAACGTTACGGCTCCGAATGACATGCAGGCCCCCATCGTGATGCGGCGGGCCGTACGCTCCATTTTCGACCGCTACCGGGTGCTGTCGGAAGAATACATGACCCAGCAGGGAGGTATATCGCGCTAAAACCTAGCGGCTGGTTGGAATCCGGAACTGCAGGCCGAGCGAAGGAATGAACGTAACGCCCTTTAGCTCGGCGGTGCGGTTGTTCAGCAGCTTGTAGGTGCCGTAATTCTGGTAATACACCGACAGGGCTGGCAGGAAGTACACGTAGCGGTACCCAAACTTAGCATTGACGAAGGCGCCAACGGCGCCGAAGCTATTGCTGTCGCGCAGGCCCGGGACGCGTTGGTTAACCTGCCCGCTGCCAGGGCCGGTATACAACTGCCCGGGTTCAAAACGGTAAGTCAGAAATGAGCGGCTATATGCCACTCCGTAGGCGATGTGGCCAATTTCCTCCTCCGCGCCCAAGGAAGTGCTGAATACCAGCGGCACCAGCAAATCGAAGCGGCGGGCACTAAAGCCCAGTAGCCGTTCAGCATCGTCCAAGAAGGGAATGCTGGGCAGCTTGGCCCGTTGTACCGAAAACTGCAGCCCAATGCTGCCGTACGTGGCGCCCGCCTGCCCACCTGGGCGCTCGGGGGTACCCGTTGGACCCAAAAATTGATACATACCATCGAAGCTGTGCGCTCCGAACGAGTACTTGTACCCTACATCGAGGCGGGTGGCAGCGCCGTAGCGGATGTAGAGGTCGGGGGTAAGCTGCGCCGGATCGAGCACGTAGGCCAGGGCCGCGGCTTGCACGCGGTCGAAGGCCGGGCGGTAATGCACCGTATCCTTCGTAGCCGCCTGTTCAGCCAGCGACTTCACCGCGCCGGTGGCTTGGCTGAGTGCTTCGGTTCCGATGTTCATCACCATGTTGCCGCCCACCTTGAACTCGCCGCGGGGCGTGACTTTGCCAGAGTGAATGATGGAGCGCGGGGCGCTGCAGGCCATAGCGCCAAGCAACAACAGCAGCAACAAGCGGGAAGGGAAGAAGTGCAGCATAATGGCAAGCGAAAAGCAGTTAAACAAAATGTTTCAAGCCCGGAGCTAAAATCGGACCGGGGCAGAAGTTGGCGCCGGACGGGGTTTTGCCCACCTTTGCGCCCCGCATGCTTACGGTATTATTGGTCTGGATGATAACGGCCGTGGTGACAATCACGGTGGGCACCGCCGCGTTTCGGCTGGCCGCCCGGCTCGGTGTGCAGGGCGCCGAGGAGTTGCCCGCACCTGAGTGGGTGAGTTTGATAGGCTTGGGGCTACTTACGGCCTTTTTACAACTCTGGTCATTGCTGGCGCCGGTAGGCATGGTGGCGCAGGCGGCTGTGCTGGAAATTACGGTTGTGTTGGGAATTTTCCTCCGAAATTCTTTACGAGAGCTATGGTGCATGCAGTGGCCGCACCGGTGGGCCGGGCCTGAAAAAGCCGGTGCCGTAATGCTACTCTTGCTGCTGGGCTGGCTGCTCACCTTCGGGGCTCAAATCCCAATCAATTACGACGTCGGTCTGTATCAGCTCCAAACGCTGCAGTGGGCCGAACGGTACGCCGCCGTGCCGGGGCTGGGTAATCTGCACGGCCGACTGGCCTTTAATTCCAGCCTGTATTTGCCCATGGCCCTGCTGCAACTGCCCTCGCCCGGTGGCGCCGTGTATGGGCTGAGCAGCTACTTGTTCCCGGTGCTGGCGGTGGTAGCAGTGCGCCAACTGATGGCCGGGCTGCGTATGCCGCTCGCTGATGCCCGCTGGGTGTGGGCGCCGGTGCTATTGCTGCTGCTGCTGATTTACAGTTTTCAGGTATGGCTGTCGTCGGTGACATCGGACTGTACCACGGCGGCGCTGCTGGTGCTGCTGTTTCTGTACTATGCCTGGCATCCGCCCGGCCGCGCTACGGAGGCGCAGCGGTTGCTGCTGGTGTTGTTGGCAGCCTTGGCCGTTACGTTTAAGTTGTCGGCAGCGCCGGTGCTGCTCTTGCCCACTTACCTGATATGGGCTGGCCGGAAGGAGCAGGGCTGGGTCCGTACCTGGCTGTTGCCGCTGGGAATCGGGCTGCTGCTGGGGCTGCCGTGGCTGGCACGCAACGTGGTGCTGTCGGGCTACCTCGTTTACCCGCTGCCGGCTATTGACGTGTTTGCTGTCGACTGGAAGCTGCCCCGCACCTATGCCCAGATGGAGCACAACATGATTGTGAACCTGGCCCGTAACTCGGCCCAAAGCCCGTACGCGCTGCCGGGCCAAACCCTGTGGGAATGGTGGCCGAATTGGTGGCAGCCCATGAAAGGCTTTCCGGGCTTCGTGGTAATCGCTGCCATGATTTCGCCGCTGGTGGCCGCGTGGCGCTGGCGCCGCCCCCGCACCACCGCCGAAGCTGGCTGGGCCGGCGGCTGGCTGGTGGCGTGGTTGGGCAGCGTGTTCTGGTTTGTGGCTGCGCCCGATTACCGTTTCGGCGTTGGTTTTTTGCTGATTGCCGCCGTGTGGCCCTGGCTGGGTCCGCGCTGGCCAGGACCAGCCCAAAGCGGACGTTTGCGCTATTTGCCGTGGGCCCTGCTGCTGCTATGGGTGCTGCACAACCTGCGCGACCCGCTGTACCAGCTGCGCACCCAGCCCACGCGCTTTGCCCGCCGCATGGTGTGGCCCGAGCTGAACCCCGTACCGGTCACAGTACTGGTACCGGTAGCACCGGGCTTGCAAGTGCGCGTGCCGCGTACCGGTTTTCAATGCTGGGGCGCGCCTTTGCCCTGTTCGCACTGCGTAGAGGCGGGGCTGGAGCTGCGCGGCCGTACGCTGGGCGCAGGCTTCCGCCGGCGGCCCAATCATTAGTAATGTTCTTTGGGCGGCTTCACTAAGGCCTGGGCACTGCCGAAAGATGCTTTTATCCTTGTTAATTGCTCCAATTATCAGCGCAGCAAAGTAAGATGAACATTCTCTACGGCGTCCCTGGCGAAGGGCTCGGCCACGCTACCCGCAGCAAAGTCATCATCGCTCACCTGCTGGAGCAAGGCCACGAGGTGCAAGTAGTCAGCAGTAGCCGGGCTTACAAGCTATTGGCCACCAACTTTCCCGGGCGGGTGCACGAAATCCGTGGCTTTCACCTCGCATACAAGCAGCTGGCCGTATCCAAGTCGCGCACGGCGGCACTTACGCTGCGCTCGGCCCCCGATAGCCTGCGCCTGAACTTCCAGCGCTACCGCGACCTGCTGCGTACCTGCTGCCGCTTTGATCTGGTCATTTCCGACTTCGAGTCGTTCACTTACTTCTTCGCCAAAACGCAACGCCTGCCCGTGGTCAGCATCGACAACATGCAGATCATCAGCCGGGCGCAGCTGGATGTGACTGTGCCACCGCAGGAGCGCAGCAACCTGCAACTGGCGCGCGGCATCGTGCGCGCCAAACTGCCCCGCGTGCAGCATTACCTCATTACTACATTTTTCCACCCGCCCGTCAGCAAGCCCAATACCACGCTGGTGCCGCCCATCATCCGACCCGAAATCATTGCGGCTACTCCCCGGCAAGGCCAACACGTACTCGTGTATCAGTCCAGTACCAACCAAGGCGACCTGGTGGAAATGCTGCGTCAGTTGCCCGGGCAAGAGTTTCGGGTGTACGGTTTCAACCGCGAAGAGGAGCACGACAACGTGAAGCTGCGGCCTTTTTCGGAAGCCGGCTTTATCGACGACTTGGCCAGCGCCCGCGCCGTGGTGACCAACGGCGGATTTTCGCTTATCTCCGAGGCTGTATACCTGCACAAACCGGTGTGCGCCATTCCCATTCCGGCGCAGTTTGAGCAATGGCTTAATGCTGCTCAGATTGAAAAGCAAGGTTACGGCCGCCACTTCAGCGCCCTTACCCCGGACAATCTGAAGGCATTTTTGTACGACTTGGCGCCGTTCGAGCAGGCGTTGGCAGCCTATCAGCAGGAAGGCAACGACGAGTTGTTTGCTCGTTTGGAAGAAGTGCTGGCTGGTGTAGAAGCCTGACAGCCGCTGGCTGCCGTTTGCCGGGGGCGCGTACTACGCGGCGCATGAAGCCGTTCCGGCAGCGTTTTGCTAAATTCCGGCTCCATGACTCGCCCTACCGTCCTCCTTCCGCTTGCCTTGCCGCTGCTGTTTGGTGCCTGCACCACGGCCCGCGTGCCCACTGCCGCTACGCCGCCCAACCAGTTTGCCGCCGATAGCACCCTGCGCCGTATTGCCACCGCCCAGGATCAGCGTCAGACCGCAGCTCTGCGGCCTTTTTTGCTTCATCCGAAGGCTGGTTACCGGCAAGCTGCTGCCATGGCCTTTGCCTCAGTGCAAGACAAAGCTGCGCTGCCTGATCTGCTGGGCATGCTCTCCGATGCCAACCCCGAGGTGCGTCGGGCGGCCGCTTTTGCTCTGGGTCAAACCGCTGACAGCAGCGCCGCACCGCACCTGTCCAATCAGCTCAATGCCGACAACGATGCGCTGGCCCGCCGCTACGAGCTGGAAGCCCTGGGGCGCTGCGTTGGTCGCACTTCATTATCGTTGCTGATGCGCTTGCCCGCAGCGCCCGCCGATACGCTGCTGCCCATCGGACAGGCCTGGGGGCTGTATCGGGCCGGGCTGCGCGGCATTACTTCTGAATCGGCCGTGGGACGGACAGTAGCCCTGCTGGCGCGTCAACAGCCCCACGCTGCCCGTCTTGCTGCAGCCCATACATTGGCCCGTACCCCGCGCCTCGACCTCACTGCCTACGAGGGCCCCTTGGCAACGGCAGCCACTTCCGACCCCAGCTACGCCGTACGCGCAGCTGCTACCACCGCCCTGGGGAAAGTAAAAGCGCCTAGTGTAATACCCACGCTAATCAGCGTGCTGCGGCGCGACGCAGATTACCGGGTGCGCATTGCAGCCCTGCGCGCCATGAACGCGGGTATGTATGCGCCGGTAAAGGAAGCAGTTTGGGCGGCGCTCGAAGATAAGCAGGGGCAGGTAGCCGTGACGGCCGCAGAGTTTTTCCTGACCCATGCCGCTGGCGAAACCGGGCGGTTGTTTGCGGATAAAGCCGAGAAGCTGACCGCGTGGCGTCCGCGCGCTATCTTGTTTGCGGCGGCCTTGCACCACGCCGGGCCCGACGAGAAACCGGGCATCCGGGAGGGCATTCAGCAGCGCTTCACTTCGGCCGCCAACGTGTACGAAAAGGGTTTCTTACTGAAAGCACTAGCCGAGGACCCCGCCGCGTACGCTTTTGTGGAGCAGGCTACCTTCGCGCCGAATCAGTCACCGGTTGTCAGTACGTATGGTATCGAGGCGGTGGTGGCCATGCGCAACCGCACCGATTTCCCCGCGGCGCAACAGCCGTTGTTTGTGCAAACGTTGGAGAAGGCTATTGGCAGCAGCGACGTGGCCCTAATCGGTACCGCTGCTGGTGCTCTGAAAGAGCCCAAGCTGGAAATGCGCAAGCAGTTCCGCAACCTGGCCTTGCTGCGTCAGACCCAACAGCGCATCAGCTTGCCGCGCGATGTGGAGGCCTGGCAGGCGCTACAGGAGGCACAGGATTATTTGGAGCAGAAGAAAACGCCCACGCCGACGCCTAGTGCGGCGGCGCAGCACCCCATTGACTGGCCGCTGGTGGAAACCATACCGGCCGCGCAACGCGTGCTGGTGCGCACTTCGCACGGCGACGTAGTACTTCGCCTTCTGGTAAATGAGGCTCCCGGTTCAGTAGCCAGCTTCGTGCAACTGACGCGGCAAGGCTTTTACAACGGCAAAAACTTCCACCGCGTGGTGCCTAATTTCGTGGCCCAGGGCGGCTGCCCCCGCGGCGATGGGTGGGGTGGCACCGATTATACGCTGCGCTCCGAATTTGCCGACCGGGGTTATGGAGAAGGTGCCGTGGGCCTGGCTTCCGCCGGCAAGGATACCGAGAGCTGCCAGTGGTTTATTACGCATAGCCCTACGCCGCACCTCGACGGTCGTTACACCGTTTTTGCGGTGGTAGAGCGCGGCATGGATGTGGTGCATAGCCTCGACATCGGTGACCTTATTCAGACTGTGGAGCTGATAGCCCCATAACCCGAGGGGGCTTACCAAGCAAAGGGGCGGACGAAACAAATGTTT